>JAICOJ010000213.1 GCA_025930755.1 Gemmatimonadaceae bacterium | reverse complement strand
TCCAGCGCCTTCAGCGCCTTCAGCGCCTTCAGCGCCTTCAGCGCCTTCAGCGCCTTCAGCGCCTCCGCTCCTCGCGTTCGCTTTTTGCACTCCGCGCGCCGTATGGCCGATTCCTACGATGTCGCGATCGTGGGCGGGGGGCCGGCCGGGCTCACCGCCGCGCTTTTTCTCGCGCGCTACCTGCATTCAGTCGTGCTCGTCGATTCACGCGACCCGCGCAACTGGGAAGCGCGCGGAATCAACGGCTACCTCGGCCTGCACGGCATCACGCCGCCGGAGCTCCGCGAGCGCGGCCGCGCCGAGGCCGCGCGCTACGGTGCGGAGCTGGTCGATGGGTGCGTGAGCACGATTCGACAGGACGGCGAGGATCGCTTCGTCACCCGGCTCGAGGGCGGCCAGACGTTCGCCTCGAAGCGACTGCTGCTCGCGATCGGCATCAAGGATGTGTGGCCGCAGATCCCCGGGCTCGACCGCTGCTACGGTCAGACGGTTCATCACTGCCCCGATTGCGATGGACGCGAGTCACGCGACAAGCGCACGGTGGTGATCGCGTCCGGTCGCAGTGCGGCCGGGATGGCGTTCTCGCTCACCACCTGGACTCGCGACATCACGATCTGCACGAATGGAAAGCCGGCCGGGATCGAGCCGGCGGTGCGTGCGAAGCTCGATGCGCTGGGGATTCGCGTCGTGGAGCAGCCGATCGTTCGTCTCGAGTCAGAGGGGGCCGAGGTGCGCGCGCTCATGCTGGAGGACGAAGGCGTGCTCCACTGCGAGCGCGTCTTCTTCGCGATCGGCCAGTACCCCGCTGACGACCTGGGCGTGCAGCTGGGATGCAAGCGAGACGACGAAGGGCTCATCGTGGTCGACGACAAGTATCGCACGTCGGTGCGCAACGTCTTCGCGGCGGGTGACATCACGCCGGGTCCGCACCTGGCGATCGCTGCGGCAGGAGGCGGCGCCGTCGCGGCGCTGGCGATTCATGCCTCCCTCGTTCCCGACGAGAGAAGGTTGGATTGATCGAGGGGTCAGGAGTCGGGAGTCAGGTCAGGGGTGCCAGGGTGAAGGTTCGAGGACAAACGGCCGCGCGATTCCTGGAACCTCTTCCCTGACAACCCCGGACTCCTGGCTCCCGACTTCTGACCCCTCGACAGCGCTTCGCGCTGTCGTCACCACCGCAACAGCACCATCTTGCGCTCCCCATCCCGGAGACGCTCCAGCCGCACCTCCTCTTTCTCCGCACGGCCCATGGCGCGAATGAGAGCCGTCACCGAGCGCAGCTCGCGGCCATCGACGGTGAGCAGCACGTCACCCCGCTGGATGCCGGCGCGCGCGGCTGGCGTCCCCGGACCGACCCGGATGACCAGGAGACCATAATCGACGCCGTATGGCTTCCCCAGAACGTCATCGAGCGCAACCATGTCGGCGCCCGCGGTGGCGGTCACTGGACCGAACGCGCCGAATGCACTGAACGGCGGGAGTGGAGTCGGGGTCGCTCCCGGCGTCGGCGCAAGCGGCGCGGTGGCCGGCACCGCTCCCATCTCCGGCGTTTCGACCACGATCACGCCTGACGGAAACTCCGGAGTGGAGGGGCGCGGTGCGCGCTGCCGCACCGTGGACCGCGGCCGCGGCTCGACCCTGACGTCGACCGAGCGCGTCCGATTCGCGCGGTTCAGGCGAACGGTCACGGTATTCCCGGGCCGCAACACGGTGTTCATCGGAATCTTCCCCGCGCGCAGATCCTTGCCGTCGAAAGCGAGAATCATGTCACCGACCTGGATCCCCGCACGTTCGGCGGGCGACGCGCGCTCCACCGCTTCGACGTGGGGATAGTCCTGGAACGTCCACAGCGCCTCACCGTGCTTCGCACTCTCGACGTTGACGTTCGCCGACCAGAGCACACCGATGTAGCCGTCCATGTCCTGCGTCAGCCACTGGTTGGCTGGCGGGACGGTCGCGACGACGGTGGAACGTTTCCGCTCACCAAAGGATTGAAGCTGCGCGGCCTGACGCGCGTGCGCGCGGGAGAGCTGCTCGATCGCGCGCTCCATGCGTTCGTTGAGACGCCGCCTCACGGCGGTGTCGGCCCCCGATCGAGTCGACGCCAGCTGCCGCTCGATCGTCGCGATTTCCCTCGCGGCGCGCTCGATCTCCTGCTGGTAGCGGCGAACCGCGCGATCGCGATCCTCCGCCTCGCAGGGATTGCACTTTTCCTGCGCCGCGGCTCCGACGGGGAGGAGGACCGTACCCGTCACCATTGCGATCGCGATCGCGGCCAGCGAATTCCGTGTCATCACTTCGTTCCTCAGAAGCCTCCCAGCTGAACGCTTTCGGGAAGCTTCTCTCCGAGCTGTCGAAGCGTCGCGTCCCGCGCGCCAAGCGTGGTCAGGTAATAACGGTTCATCAAGGGATCCTGCGGCGCCTGCTGTACCGCATCGAGCGCGACACCGGCCATCTCGTCCAGCGCGGCGAGTCTCGCGCGATAGATCGCGGGATCATCCGCGGTGCGCGCGACGGTGTCCTGCCCGGCCAGGTACATCATCGCCAACCGATAGTCACGCTCGGCGCGCGCCAGCACGGAGATCGCTTCCGCTGGCGAGCTGAAGGCAACCGACGTGTCCGTATTCGATGCCAGCCGGCTGTTCGCTGTCTGCTGCACCGCTGCAGTCGTCTCGCCCGAGGTGGCGACCGTCATCCGGCCGATATGCATTCCGCCGGCGAGAATGACGACCGCCGCGGCCGCCTGAACCCACCAGGGTGACCGGACACCACCACCGCCCACCGTCCCGCCGCCACGACCGGCGGTCGACGGCGTCGCACGAAGGAGTCCTTCGTCGCGGAGCGATTCAGCGAGTGTGTCCCAGCTCGCGAGCGGTGCTGAGAGCGCTTCACGCTCCTGCCACGCGAGCATGAGCAGGCGGCGATGCGCCGCGATCTCGTGCGCGCACGCCGAGCACGAAGAAAGGTGCGTCGCCTCGGCCGCCGTCGGCTCGCCATCGGCGAGTGCGGCCAGGCGTTCAGGATGCAGGTGCGACATGGGCTCGACTCGTAGCCGGCAGGTGATCGACCAAGTGCGCGAGCAGCCGGCGAAGCTTCGCGCGTGCCTTGAACAGTTGGGACTTCGACGCGCCCGGTGTAATGCCGAGCTCACGTGCGATGTCCTCGTGTGTGTAGCCCTCGACATCGTGCAGCAGGAACACCGTGCGCGCACCGTCGGGAAGCTTGCGGGCCGCCTCCTCGATCGAGGCGGCGACGAACGACCGGTCCGAATCCATCTCGACCGACACGCTGTCCTCCTCGATATCCATTTCCACTTTCGCCAGGCGCCGCACCTTGCGCAGCGCGTTCAGTGTTCGGTTGACGGCGATGCGGTGGGCCCACGTGCCGAACTGGGCATCACCACGGTAGGTCTTCAGTGCCCGGAAGATCTGAATCCACACGTCCTGCGCGATGTCCGCCGCCAGATCCGGATCCCCGGCGAGCCGTTTGACGACCGCGTCGATGCGCGGCGCATACTGCGACCAGAGCTGTCGCAATGCCCGCTCGTCGCCATCGATGGCGCGCCGTATCAGCAGCTGATCCGATTCCATGCCGTCTTCTCTGCGGGATGAGTCACGAGGACTTGGTATGAGGGTTGCTTTTTCTGAGCGACGAACGGATTTGGTGGTGCTGGAGGGGGGGAACGGCCGTTCATTTTGTGGCATGTTGCGGGGTGACCGCAACATAGGTCACTCGTCTCTCAAATGAGCCGGCTGCAGTGGGTTGGAGCAAGTGCAGCGGCTTCCCTTCGGTCGTCCGGTTCGCCCACGGATGGCCCGCCCGGAACATAGGGCGGGCTTCGCTTGTATCTCATGTGATATCAAGCGGATGGCAGTTGCCCGCCAGGGGCCGCCAAGCACCGCTCGAGTCCACGTAACCTACGGAGCCACGACGTGCTGGTTTCCCTGCTCGCGGCAATCGTGTTTGGCTTTGGCGACGGCCTGCCCGGAAAGCATCCGGCAGCCGTAGGCATGTCCGCCAAACGCCTCGCGGCGATCGATCGCGTGGTGGGTCGTGGCATTCGCGCCGGCGGCTTCCCGGGAGCGTCCGTCATCGTCGGGCGCCGCGGGGCCGCGGTGTTCTCCAAGGGCTACGGCCGCCTCGGCTGGTCGAAGGACGCGTCGCGCGTGGACCCCGATGCGACGATCTACGATCTCGCGTCGCTGACGAAGGTCATTGGGACGACCACTGCGATCATGATCCTCTACGACGAAGGGCGC
>JAICOJ010000075.1 GCA_025930755.1 Gemmatimonadaceae bacterium | reverse complement strand
CGCGGAACGGTCACCATGTTCGGCGAGCCCGTGCGCGACAACCCGCCGCTGTACCGAAAGATCGGTGTGATGTCGGAGCATGAGACCGTCTACGGATTCATGAAGGGTCGCGAGTTCGTACGGATGATGGGACGCCTGCGGGGCGTCGCCGATCTCGAGGTGGCCGTAGACCGCGCCATCGCGTTCGTCGACATGGCCGAGGCTCAGGACCGCCCGATGGACACGTACTCGCGAGGGATGCGGCAGCGCATGCGGCTCGCGGCGACACTCGTCCACGATCCGCAGGTGCTCATCCTCGACGAGCCGCTCAATGGTGCCGACCCGAGACAGCGTGTGCATTTCAAGCGGCTCCTGGAGCAGCTGGCGGCCGAGGGGCGGACGATCGTGCTCTCCTCGCACATTCTGGAAGAGGTGGAGCAGGTGGCGGACACGGTGCTGCTGATCGTGAACGGAAAGCTGGCCGCCTCGGGCGGGTTCCGCGCCATTCGGGCGGCGCTCAATCAACGCCCCTACCACGTGCGCATTCTCTGCGACGCCCCCCGCCGCCTCGCGGCCGAGGTCGTCAGGCTTGGGTCCGTCGATGCGGTGCATGTCGATCCCGATGGCGCGGTCGTGGTGCTGAGCCGGAACGTGCTCGACCTTCAGATCGAGCTTCCACGACTCGCCCAGTCGACGGCGATCCGCCTTCGGCGCGTGGAGCCTCTCGACGACTCCCTGGAAAGTGTCTTCGGCTACCTGGTGGAGCAGTAACATGGGATCCGTCTACCGCCTGACGCTCCGGCAGCTCACCGGCCGGTGGCGTCTCACGATCATGACCGTGCTGGCGGCGATGCCGGTCGTGATCGCCGTGATGATGCTCCGCTCCGCCAGCGCTCCCTCGGTCCAGGAGTTCGAGACCGTCACCTTCGGCGCGATGCTGGCCGGCTCGATCGCGCCGCTGGTGGTGCTCGCAATCGCCGCCGCGGCGTTCGCGAACGAGATCGAGGACCGGACACTGGCCAACCTGACGCTGGCGCCGATCCCCCGTTGGCAGATCGCGGTGCCGAAGCTGCTGGCGACGATCACGATCGCCGGACCGTTCATCGCCATCAGCGCATTCCTGACGAGCCACGTCGCGTTCCTCGGCGACGCGAGGGCGACGATCGCCGTGACCGTGTCGGCGGTCGTCGCCGTTGCGCTGTACGCGTCGGCGTTCGTGTGGCTCGGCCTCGTGTCGACGCAGGCGATCGGGCTTGGTCTGCTCTACATCGTGCTGTGGGAGGGGTTCTTCTCGGGGTTCGTATCGGGAGTGCGGCTACTCAGCATACGGCACTACGCGATCGCGTTGATGCACGGTCTCGATCCGCGCCGGTTCGCTGACGGGACTCATCTGAGCCTGACCGCCGCGATCGTCATGTCGGTGTTGGTTTTCGGAGGCTTCCTGTTCTCGTCCGTGCGGCGGCTGCGGCGAATGGATGTGCCTTGACGCCAAGGTGGTCGAGGATGCGGGTCGTCGCGGTGATCGCGGGAGCGTCATCGCCGCTCCTCGATTACCTCGACGACCTCGACATCCTGGACACCCTCAGGGTCAATAAGTCGTCGACTGAATTCGCGGCGCAGGAACCACATCGCCAGCGTGAGCTGCACGAGCACCGTCGCGACGGAGAGGTACCAGATCCATCTCAGCTGAAAGTCGGGCATTCGCGCAAGTATCAGGGCGAAGATCGATAGCAGCCCGATACGGACGCCGGACGCGACGAGAGACGGGACGGTATTCCCCATCGCCTGGAACATGCTCGACGCGACGAAGATCAATCCCGACGCCACGAAGTTCCACGAGATGATACGGAGGTATTCCGCGCCGACGGCGATGACCGCCGGATCGGTCGAGAAGGCCGCCACCATCGCCTGCGGAGCGATGTGGCATGCGATGGCGAAGAGCACCATCACACCCGTTGCCATCCACGCTGCGTGACGGAAGGTGCTTTTCACGCGCTTGCCCTGTCGCGCGCCGAAGTTCTGTCCCGCCACCGGCGCGACGGAAAAGCCAAGCGCGACGACGGGCATGAAGCCCGCCTGGATGATGCGCATCCCGATCCCGAATCCCGCCTGCGCGGCCGCGCCGAAGGGCCGCGTGATCGAGTACACGATCGCGAGATAGACCGCGGTGATGGCGAACTCGAAGCCGGCCGGGAGCCCGATCGCCAGCATTCGCTTCCACAGGGCGAGTCGCGGGCGCCCCTCACGGAGCTCGAATCGCAAGTACGCGTTCTGTGGGAGGAAGTACGTCGCCATCCAGACTATGCCGACGATGATGGCGATGAGCGACGAGATCGCGGCGCCGGCGACGCCAAGCGGCCGACCCGTTCCCCAACCGAAAATGAGGAAGGGCGCCAGGATCATGTTGAGGATCACCGTCGCGCTGGAGACGACCATTCCCGGCTTGAAGTTCCCGACCGCGCGAAGCGCCGATCCCATCGCGACGAGCGCGAACTGAAGCGCCATTGCCGGGATGAACCAGAGCAGATACTCGGCGGCGAGCGCCGCCGTCTCCGCGTCGGCGCTCATCGCGCGCGCATACGGCCATCGCACGGCCATCCCGACGATGAGAAACGCAACGCCGGTAGCCATCGCCAGCACCTGCGACTGGTTGAACAGCAGCAGCGCCTGGTCGTGGTCCTTGCGGCCGGTCGCGTGCGATACGACCGCGGTCGTGCCCACGCCAAGCATCTGCGTGAGTGCGAGCACGATGAAGGTGAGATTGCCGGCGATGCCCACGCCCGCCACCGCCTCGGTACCGAGACGGCCCACCCAGTAGAGATCGATCAGGAAGTAGAGCGTCTGAAAGACCATGGTCACGAGCATGAAGCTCGTGGCTTTCAGCAGGTGGCGCGTGATGGGACCGGTCGTGAGATCCTGCATCCGTGTCAGACCGGCAGTGTCTGGACGCGCCTTCTCACGATGTCGCCCCCTCGAGGGCGAATGGCCACCGCTGGCTCTTCCATGACCAGATCAGGAAGACCACGCACCCGAGACCGAGTACACCGACACCGAAGAGGATGACGCGGAGCTGGGTCGTCGCGAAGACGAAAAGCCAACCGAGCAGCGCCACGAGCGCCGGGAGCGGATAGAGCCACATGCGATAGGGGCGGTGCAAATCGGGCGCACGCCGCCGCAGGAGGATCAATCCGAAGACCTGCCCCATGAACTGCACGAGGATGCGGGTAACGATCAGCGCATCGATGACCGTACCTAACGAAAAGAAGCCGGCGGCGATCGAGAGGGCCCCAAGCACCAGGAGTGAGACGTACGGGAAATCCTTCGTCGGGTGAAGCCTGCCGAACGGACGAAAGAAGTATCCGCTCCTCGCCGCGGCGAATGGGATCCGTGAGTACCCGAGAAGCAGCGCGAACACCGAGCCAAACGCGGTCCAGAGAATCAACAGTGTGAAAATCGTCGCCACGCTGTTGCCATAGATCCGCTCCATGAATACCGAGACGATGAAATTCGACTCCGGGTGCTCAGAGGCGGGCACGAACTCGCGCCAGGGTATCACTCCGATGATCGAGAGGTTGATCCCGATGTAGATCGCCGCGACGGCGGCGGTGCTGATGAGAATCGAGCGCGGGATGACGCGGCCAGGGTCGCGCACCTCGTCGCCGATGTAGCAGACATCGTAATAGCCGAGGTAGTCGTAAATACCGACCCGCGCCGCCGCGCCGAGCCCGAGAAAGAACCCCAACGAGAAGTTGAATGCGCCCGGGGGGAAGTCGAACGCGACCTGCGGGTCGAAGCTCACGGCGCCGGTGACGATCACCGCCAGCACCGTGATCAGCGTGCCGATCCAGAGCGAGACGGTAATCTTGGCGATGGAGTGGATGCGCCGATACAGCAGGGCGACGTTGACTACTCCCACCCCCACGATGAGCGCGATCCCTTCGGTGTTCGTAAGTCCCTTCCACAGATACTTCGCGTACGATGCGAAGCCGATGTAGCCAGAGGCGATCTCCAGCGGCCCACTCAACAGGAATTGCCATACGAACAGGAATGCCATCAGCCTGCCGAATCGCGCCGGCCCAAATGCTTCGCGCAAGTAGTGAAACGATCCGCCCGACCCCGGCATCGCTGCACCCAGCTCGCTCCACACCATCCCGTCGCAGATTACGATTACGAGGGCCACGACCCACCCGAGCAGCGCCTGGGGGCCGCCGAGCGCCGACATCAGCAGCGGGATCGTGATGAACGGGCCCGCGCCGAGCATGTTGGTCATGTTCAGCGCCGTCGCGGGAAGAAGGCCGAAGCGGCGATGGAGCTGTGGCTGCTCGACCGGCGTCTTGGTAGGTTCCGTTGCCATTCACCCTCACCGTCCGAGTCGTATGCGCACACTCATCCACCGACGGGTCACGTCCGCTGCGCTCCTGCTCGTTGCGAGCGTCGCGTGCCGCCCCGCGACACTGCTGGGTCAGTCCAATCGCCCGGTGCTCGCGGTGTTCGCCCATCCCGACGACGAGCGCGTCATCGCACCGCTCCTGTCGCGACTGTCCAGGGAGGGACGCGAGGTCCATCTCGCCATCGCCACCGACGGCTCGAAGGGGGTGCGCGACCACGCCGGCATTCCAGCCGGCGAGGCGCTGGCCGCCGCTCGCAAGCTCGAGGCAGAATGTGCAGCGAAACGGCTGGGCGTGCGACTCCATCTGTTCGGCCTCGAGGACGGCGGGCTGGCGTCGTTCGCGAACCTGGGGCGACTCCGAACCGAGCTCGACAGCCTCATCGGCGGCGTTCAGCCCTCCGCCATCATCACCTTTGGCCCGGAAGGAGGAACCGGCCATCCCGATCACCGGCTCGTGGGGAACGTCGTGACGCAGATCGTCCAGGGCGATGATCGTCACCGGAGGATCGACCTGCTGTACGCCTCGCTGCCGACGGAGCGCCTTCGCACCGCGCCACGTTCATCGCCGACCGTCAACGGTGTCGCCGAGGATCTCCTGACCGTTCGCGTGGCGGTGGAGAATCAGGATGTTGTCGCCGGGCAGGAATCGTTTGCCTGCCATCGCACGCAGTACACATCGCCGGAGATGGCCGCCATCAACGGAACGTTGGCGCACGTGTGGAACGGCCTGGCGTACCTGCGTCCGTGGAATGGGACTAAGCCGCGGGGAGCGATACCGTAAAGGTCGAGCCCTGGCCCACGACGCTCTCGACGGTGATGTCGCCTTGCATCGCCCGCGCCAGCTCCCGGCTGATCGCGAGTCCCAATCCCATCCCCTTCTGCTTCCGCGCGTCGATCTCGCGATTCACCTGAACGAACGGCTCGAAGATCTGCGTCAACAGCTCGGCGGGAATGCCACGCCCGGTATCGGTGACGGCGATGCGCACTCGGTCGCCGTCGACGGACCAGCGCACGGAGACCTTGCCGCCTGACGGCGTAAACTTCGACGCATTACCGAGCAGGTTCAGCAGAATCTGCTGCAGCCGGTCCGGGTCCGCGCACACGCTCAGGCCCGCGCGGTCCGGCTCTCGGGCATAGGCGATCCCGGCCGTCTCGAACTGCGGAGCGACGATCGCTTCGACACGCGCGACCACGCTGTCGACCGTTACGTTCTCACGGGATACCGTGAGGGCGCCCGCCTCCGCCCGCGCGAACGTGAGGATGTCGTCCAGCAGGCCGAGCAGAAAGTAACTCACTTCCTTGATGCGCCGGAGATCCTGCGCCTGCGCATCGGTCACCTCGCCCCGCACACCGAGGAGCATCAGATCCGCGTACCCGGAAATGGCACCGAGCGGGGTCCGCAGGTCATGCGACACCATGGAGAGGAAGCGCATCTTGGCGGCGTTCGCGCCCTCGGCTGCCTTTTTCGCGTGCAGGAGCTCCTGCTCGTACTTCTGGCGCTCGTGAATGCGCAGCATCACGCAATCGATGCGCACCGCACCACTGACCTCGGTGCGAGCGGCATTGGCCAGCACGTGCACGGGGGCGCCGGATCCGGCGCGCAGGGTGAAATAAATCTCTTCGGCGCGCCCGTGCAGCTTGATCAGGGGAAAGAAGTGCGTCTGATAGAAGATCCGTGCGGGTACGGTGAGAATCCTTTCAAACGACTGCCCGACGAGCTCGTGCACGTCGACGCCGAGCAGGTGCCCCAGCGTGGCGTTCGCGTACACGATCGTGCCGTCCTCGCGGAAGGAGACGAACCCGCACGGAGCCTGAGCGAGCAGGTCTGACGCCGTCGTGTCTGCTCCGTCGCCGTCGTCAAGCAGCGCGGGCTTTCCCACTCAGATATTCCTTCATCTCGCGGATCGTTTCCTCCGGATGACTCATGTGCGGACAGTGCCCCGTGGCCTGCATCACGCGCAAGGTACTGAGCGGTAAATGGCGATGCACGTACTCGCCCACCTCGGGCGGCGCGATGATATCGGCCGAGCACTGGAGGATGAGCGAGGGAACGGTCGCCTCGACGAGGTCCGCGCGATTGTCGGAGAGGAACGTCACTTCGGCAAATCGGCGCGCGATGACCGGGTCGGTCGAGCAGAAGCTCTCCGCCAATTCCGCGGCGAGCTCGGGACGATCCGGGTTTGCCATGATCGCGGGCGCCAGATAGTTCGCCCACCCGATGTAGTTCTTCTCCATCGTCTCGAGCAGGCCGTCGATGTCGGCGCGATCGAAGCCGCCGACGTAGTCGCCGTCATTGATGTATCTGGGCGACGGCCCAATGAGGATGAGCTGTGCGAAGCGCTGAGGCTCACGCTTCGCCGCCAGCACCGCCACGATGCCGCTGACGGAATGCCCGACGACGATCGCATTGCGCACATCGAGGGCGCCACACACATCGAGCAGATCCTCGGCGTATCCGCCGAGCGTGCCGTACCGCGTCCGATCGTACGCGCGCAGATCGGAATGTCCTGAGCCGACGTAATCGAAGAGCACGATGCGGTAGTCGTTCTGGAACGCGGGCGTGATGAACCGCCACATGTTCTGATCGCACCCGAAGCCGTGCGCAAACACCATGGGCTGTGTTCCGCGGCCAAAGACCTTCACGTTGTTGCGTCTGAGTACATCGACGGCCATGTGAGCCCTGTTGCGCAGGTGAACTATTGGCCCCGGAGAAAGAGCATGGACTGGACCGCAGCAGTCATGTACCGACCGTGTGCAGGTGGGCGACCTCTGGCCGGCGCCGTCCAGCGATCGTGTTCTGGACGAGGTCGGCGCCACTCCTGGGTCCATCCTCCGACCGATCACGCCGGCGACCGAGCGTCCAGCCATCGTCGGTTCGCGAGGACCACGGAGGTCTCGATCTGTCGCTCAGGGATCGACCAGTATGCCCTGAGCAGGCGATCCTTGTCGTCGCTCGGGACGACGGTAAATCCATTCCGCCGATAGAAGTCGATCGCCCACGACGCGGCCGCCCAGGTCCCGATCAGAAGCGGCTTGTCGACGAGGCTCTCCACGTGGCGGAGGAGACGCGTTCCCACTCCGGTTCGCTGCGTGGTCGGAGCGACGTATGCATGGCGGACGAGGGCAACATCCCCTTTGTCCTGAATCCCCATGACGCCTAACAGTCGCCCCTCCTGCTCCGCGATCCAGAAGGCGACTCCTGCACTCACCTCTCCCGTCAGCTCTTCCGTGGACATGTAGGGTTCGTGCCAGCGATCGGCCGGGATGACGTCGCGGTAGGCGCGCGCGGCGTCGTTGATAATGGCCAGGATGCCCGCGAAGTCGGTTTCGGCGCTCTGGCGAATGGCGATCATCGCTGGCTTCCCGTGTAGGCGATCAGTCGCTCCCGTCGTCCGGCGGACGCGCGGCCCAGAATGAGGTTTCGGCGAGCGCGGTGCGCCGCGCGCCCGTTCACGCGAAACCTGGCATTGGGGCCTCTCGTATGGGAAGCCAATAGGACGAAGCCATCGGACACCGAGGTCCGCGCATTCGCCCTGGTTCCCGCCGGAGCGATCCGCTGCTGCGCACAGCTCCGACATTCACAGAGGTGGAAGATGCTGCATACGACCAGCCCACTCCAGGTCGCCGTCATTCTGACGGCGCTCGTGGCGACACCGCTCGCCGCTCAGGCCCCGCCCGACCAGCCGGATCTCCTGCTCGCGTCGATCCAGCAAGGTGCCCGACACGTGCGGAGCGTGTTCATGACAGCCGCCGAGCAAATGTCAGAGGAGGACTACGCATTCAAGCCGACTCCGGAGGTTCGAAGCTTCGGGCAGCTGCTCGCGCACGTCGCGGGAACCAACTACTGGTTTTGCGCCACCGCGACGGGCGAAAAGGCCCCAGTGAGCGACGTCGAAAAGACCATCACGACGCGCGCCGCCATCCAGAAGACGTTGGCCGAGTCGTTCGACTATTGCGATCGCGCGTATGCGGCGATGGCGGATGACGCCAAGGCGAACGCCCTGAAGCAGTTCATGGGAAAGCCGCTGCCGGCGCTGGCCGTGCTGAACTTTCGGACATACCACAGTCTGCTGCACTGGGGGAACGCCATCACGTACATGCGGCTGAGAGGGAAGATACCACCCTCGACCTGAGCCAGTGCCTGACGAGCGGAACGCCGGGGGCATGCTGCGAGCCGGTTTGACGATCGTCCCGTCTCGCGGCAGCTCCGGCCGGCCGGCCCGGTCGGCACATCACGCCGTGTCACCGCACACCGCCGCAGCACGATCGAGCTCGTCCCTTCTGCACGGGTCGCCTAATCGCCGGAGAGCCCTGAGACGGCAATATCCCAAGAACGGTCGCGTTGCCTCACGGCGGTCCCGCAGGTGAGGCCCAGTGCCAGCAAGCGGCGGTGGCACGCCTAACGAAACTGGAGGGCAACCGCCAACCGCTGACGGACCTTGCATCCCGAATGGTGCTCGGCCGCGGCGAGCGGAATGCGCTCCAGCGCGCCGATGATGTGCGGACGCAGGGCCTCGGCGCTGATGTGCCGAACGTTCAAAGAGCTGGGCTCGGGCCGGCCGAGCGTATCGACCACGAACTCGACGTACACACGGCCCTCCTGGCCGACGGTCACCGGCTCGTCAACGTCGAACTTGCGGCTCAGACGAACCGGGCGCTCGACCTCCAGATCGATGAACACGTAGCGGGTGGCGCTATCCGGATCCGCAACGACGCGTGGCGGACATCCGGGGGCGATGCGAGCGGGGATCTCCGGGAGCACGGTAAATCCCGGGACCGCCGCCATCTCGCGATAGTCGTCGTGATACATGTCGAGAAAGATCTCGACCGCTCCCGGCGCCAGCTCCGATCGGGGGACGGTATCGGGATCGGGCAACGGTCGATCGCACAGCACCTCGTAGCCATCGAGTATGTGACCATCCACGCCCGCGCCGAAGCTTCCGATGCGCTCGAAGTTGGGCATAGCGCCTGACGGGCACCGGAGGCGCGTCAGGTATTCGCGTTCGCCGGCGGGTCCTTCGGCGCGCACGGGGTTGTCGCGGGAGCCGAGCGGCGAAGCAGCGCTCTGTGCCTGGCCAGTGGTGGCCGTGGCGGTGAGAAGCGCGACCAGTGCGATCCAACATGGACGAGTCATGAAATCCCTCCTGCGTCTACATGACGTCAAGCCTGAGCGAGGTCAGGCGCTGGCAAAGCGCAGCGCACCGCGCCCGGTCGGTGCCGCTGCGCGGGAGGACGCCCTCATTTGGTGTGCACCGCGTGTCCGCCGAACTCCTTGCGCAGCGCGGCAATCACCTTGGCGCCGAAGGATTCTTCCTGGCGAGAGCGCAGCCGCGCCAGGAGCGACAACGTGATGACCGGCGCCGGCACGTCGAGGCGCATCGCCTCTTCCACGGTCCAGCGTCCCTCGCCCGAGTCCTCCACGTAGCCACGGATGGCTGCGAGCTGGCCATCACGGGACAACGCCCGCTCCGCGAGCTCGTTCAGCCACGACCGCACCACGCTGCCATGGTTCCACAGCTTCGCGATCTGGCCGAGCTGCAGCGTGAAATCCTCCGACGCGTGCAGGATCTCGTAGCCCTCGGCGTACGCCTGGAGAAGTCCGTACTCGATACCGTTGTGCACCATCTTCACGTAGTGGCCCGCCCCCGGCGGACCGACATGCGCGTACCCGTCGGGCGGCGCGAGCGTTCGAAAGATCGGCTCGCAATGCTGAAATGCTGCAGGCGAAGCGCCGATCATGAGGCAGTAGCCATTCGCCAGGCCATGAATCCCACCACTCGTTCCGACATCCACGAACTCGATCCCCTGTGCCTCGAGCGTCTTCGCGCGACGCATCGAATCGCGAAAGTTCGAGTTGCCGCCATCGATGACGATGTCGCCTCGTGCGAGATGCGGCACGAGCTCCCCGATGGCGTCCTCGACCGGCGCGCCTGCCGGAACCATTACCCACAGGACACGGCGCGGCGCCAGCTGCCCGGCGACATCAGCGAGGTCCCGTGCCTCCTTCACCCCATTGGCGACCTGCGCCTTGACCGCGTCGGCGCTGCGATCGTACACGATTACTTCGTGTCCACCCTGGACCAGCCGCCGCACCATGTTGCCGCCCATCCGGCCCAGCCCGATCATCGCCAGTTGCATTGTTACCGCTCCCTGGAGGTTTTTCTTCGCCAGCAGAATAGCCCCGAATGCCTCACTGGTATAGGATAGGGCCCTGTGCATACCGGGCTCTACGTGATCATGGGCGTCTGCGGCGCCGGGAAGAGCCTGATTGGAGCAAGGCTGGCTCGAGAGCTCGACGTCGAGTTCATCGAAGGCGATGCGCTGCACCCCCCCGACAACGTGAAGCGCATGGCCGCGGGAATTCCGCTGACGGACGAGAACCGGCACGGCTGGCTACTCGCCATCGCATCCAGACTCCGCGAAGCAAAGCGCGCAGGGACCGGACTCGTCGTCTCGTGCTCGGCGCTCAAGCGATCCTATCGTGACCTTCTGCGCTCCGGTGGAGATGCGGATGTCCGGTTCGTGTATCTCCGGGGGCGCCGAGCCCTCCTCGCGGAGCGCCTGTCGCAGCGTCGCGGACATTTCATGCCGCCGTCCCTCCTCGACAGCCAGCTCGCCACGCTGGAGGAGCCGTCGCCGGATGAGGGCGCGTGGGTGTGCGACATCGCCGAGACGCCGGACGCGATCGTCGCCCAGCTAGTTAGGCATGCGGCGGCCTCGCCATGAGCCCGAACACCCTGCTGCTCCTCTATGCCTTGGGCGCGGTCGTCGCGCTGATCGTCCTGATCGCGCGGTTCAAGCTGCACCCCTTCGTCGCCCTGATCTCGGTGTCCCTCGGGCTGGGAGCCGCCGCGGGGATGCCTTTAGGCATGGTCGTCAAGGCGTTCCAGGACGGCGTCGGCGGCGTGCTCGGGTTCATCGCGATCGTGGTGGCGCTGGGGACGATGCTCGGGAAGCTGATGGCCGAGTCGGGCGGGGCAACGCGCATCGCGACCACGCTCATCGCGATGTTCGGGGAGCAGCGGGTGCATTGGGCGATCATGTTCGTCGCCTTCATCGTCGGCATTCCGGTCTTCTTTCAGGTCGGCTTCGTGCTGCTCGTTCCGCTGGTGTTCACGATTGCACGCCGCACCGGCATGTCGCTGGTGAAGATCGGGATCCCGCTGGTGGCAGGACTCTCGGTGGTGCACGGGTTGGTGCCGCCGCATCCGGCGGCGATGCTCGCGGTCGGCGCGTACGAGGCGGATGTCGGGCTCACGATCGCCTACGCCATTCTGGTCGGGCTTCCCACGGCGTCGCTCGCAGGCCCCATCTTCGCGTCGTGGATTTCGCCACGCATCGCACTCCCCGCGGAGAACCCGGTCGCCGCGCAGTTCGAGGGCGGCGTGCCGCGCGAAATGCCGAGCTTTGGAATCTCGCTCTTCACCGTGCTCCTTCCGGTGGTCCTGATGCTGTGCGCGAGCGTCGCCGACATCGCGCTCCCGCCCACGAGTACGCTTCGCGCGGCTCTCGATTTCATCGGGAGCCCGATTGTCTCGCTCTTGGTGGCGCTGCTGTTCTCATTCTGGTCGCTGGGATACAGACAGCACTTCACGCGTGACCAGATCCTCAAGTTCACGAACGACTGTCTCGCGCCGACCGCGACGATTCTCCTGGTGATTGGCGCGGGTGGCGGATTCAACAGGGTGCTCCTGGAGAGCGGCGTCGGAAGAGCGATCGCCGACGTGGCGGTCGGAGCACAGGTGTCGCCACTCCTGCTCGCGTGGACCGTTGCGGCGCTCATCCGTGTAGCCACCGGCTCCGCGACCGTCGCGATGACGACCGCCGCCGGAATCGTGGCGCCCATCGCGCTGGCCACGCCGGGAACGAACGCCGAGCTCCTCGTGCTCGCGACGGGCGCGGGCTCACTCGTGCTCTCCCACGTGAACGATTCGGGATTCTGGCTGATCAAGGAATTTTTCAACATGACGGTTCCGCAAACGCTGAAGACGTGGACGGTGGCCGAGACGATCATCGGCGTCGCGGGGCTCGCCTTCACGATGCTGCTGGCGCTCGTCGTGTAGACACGTGCTTCGTGGGGCAAGAGGCAACGACTTTTTTTTTTACCGCAGAGGACGCGGAGGACGCAGAGGAACTGCCATCGTGGAGCTCGGAGCTGCGGTGCTTTTTTGCAAAGCATTTGCGGTTGAAGCCCTACGCCGTCGTGCAGCTCCTCGGCGTCCTCCGCGCCCTCTGCAGTACAACGCCCCCTAACGGTTCTCGCGCACTACACCGGAGGCATGAATGCTTCGAGGAGCACCCGACATTCGCGGAAGGCCGAGCCTGACGACACTGACGGCGCTGGCGCTACTGGCATGCAGCCCTCGTGCGCAGGACGCGTCCGATACTATGGCCGCTCAGGAGATGAGCGCGGGGTGGATCGACGTGTCGGCGACGCTCGACCCGGCCAGGACTCCGGTCTACGAGGGCGACGCGCCGATGAAGTTCGAGTTTCTCAGACACATGCGGACGGGCGATTTCGTGACGCTGTCGGCCTACTCGATGGGGGCGCACAGCGGAACGCACGTCGATGCCCCGATGCATTTCGTCGCCACCGGCGCGTCGGTCGACCGGGTGGAGCTGGAGCGGCTGATGGGTCCAGCGCGCGTGATCGATATCGCCGACAGCGTCCAGGCGATCGACGCGGACGAGCTCAACAGGCACGACTGGGCTGGCGCGAAACGAGTGCTGTTTCGGACGCGCAGCTCGCTACGCGGATGGATGGACTCGGTCAAGTTCCATCGAGACTTCGCGTACATCGCACCGGACGCGGCGCAGCTCCTCGCCGACGCGGGCGTCGTACTCGTCGGCGTCGACTACATCTCCGCCGAGCAGTTCGGCGCTCCGGCGCCACGGACGCACCAGATCCTGCTCGGGCGCGGCATTCCGATCGTGGAAGGGATGGACCTGCGCCCCGTGCAAGCGGGCGACTACGAGATGATCGTGCTCCCGCTCAAGGTCGCCGGGCACGAAGGGGCGCCGGCGAGGGCGATCATGCGGAAGAGCGGCGGCAGATGAGCTGGACGGCGTCGGCGATGGCGTGCTGGAGTGCGTCGAGCCTCCCCGTCACGCTAGCATCGCTTGCCAGACGCGGGCGTGGCGCCCGACGCGATAGCCTCACGCTCCGTCATGAAGTCTCCGTCGGGCGTCGCGCCGTACGACGGGGAGGCGGGACAGTAGTACACCCGCGCCCGCGTGTTCACCCACACGGTGATCGGCGATCCGGCGCCCTCGTATGCCCGCGGTCGGGCAGTCGCACGCATAAAGCCGAACGAGACGTGCACTCCGTACGATGAGTTCGTTTCTCCCTCGGCAAAGGTCAGAGTCGCGAATGGACGAGCCGTGATGACCTTGGCGACAACCAGGCCTGCACCGAACGACACGAGATGGTGCGAGTCGGTTATCGACACCGTTCCCCCAGGCGTCGAATGGATGGTGACCTGCTGCGTGACCAGGGCAACGGCTACCGAGGGCACGACTTCGAGCGTCGCGTCCACGGTCAGGGTCCTCCCGACACTCGCACCAAAACCGAAGCTTTGCGACGACAGTCGCTCGGCGAAGCGGAGCTCGACGTCATTGACCACCACCGCCGAAATGAAGGGGCAGATGTGGGTCCTCGCCGTGGGCCCGAGTGGAATGCCGACCCCAGCCGTCGCCGTAAATAGCCGTGCATCGTCCTCGAGATCATCATTGTGCGTGGATCCGAATCCGACCGACGCAAATGGTCCGCGGGGAAAGCCAAAGGCAATCGCGCCGGTCACCGATCGTCCATCAGGGCTGAACGACGCGTCCGCGCCGACGTGCCCGAGGCGATCGGCGAACGACGCATTGCCCAGGCATCTCTGCGCGGCGAGTGTCGACGGCAACACCGAGAGGGACGTGGTGAAAACGATGCGACGGATGCACGACATGATGCGTGGGCGGTGAAGGAAGGGCCTGTGCAAGCGTTAGGTTTCTGCCTGACTGAACCGGGGTAGCCGGCTCTTCGCCGCAGCGATGTGGTGATGGCCGTGGTAGATGGTGAAGAACAGCATTTCCCGCGTGGTAATCTTGCCGAGGATCGGGTGCGGAAGCCGGATGCGGTCGAGGTTGCCATCGCTCCAGCGCTCGAGCGAGCCCACGAGTCGCGAGTTCACCCGATGCCATCGCGCCAGGAGCTGGGCCTGGCGGCTGGTCGCCTGTTCCGGCGAGAGAGTCTCCCGCGGGGGCACGAACCGGCCGCTGGCTCGGCCTCCCTGCGCAAGACGGGCGCGGTAATCATCGCGCAACCCGACGAATGAGCGCGACGGCTGTCGGGCTCGTCCAAAGCGCAGGCGAAGGATCCACGGCGAGATCGCGAGCCCTCGTGCCACCGCGCTCACGGCGATGCTCAGGTGCTGAAGATGCTCGGCCGGCGTCCATGCATCGCCGACGCGGAAGACGAATTCGCCCGGCGAGAGCGAGCGGAAGAACTCCGCGACATCCCGCTCTTCCGAAGAAAGGGATGCGAGTAGTGCTTCGCGGGTGAACAGCGGTTCGATCTGCGCCATGGCAGGTGGCGGTAGTCTGTGAGCACGCCGGGCCATCGAGGCCTAACGTCTGGATGTCGGACGGTCGTATGGCTGGTAGTTCTCCCACTCGAGCGGCGTAAAGGTGTCGGCGATGGTCAGCGCCAGCAGATGGCCGAAGATGCTCTCGGCGTTGTCGCTGTTGCTCATCAACAGCAGGCCGAGCTTCTTCTCCGGATACACGATCGAGTAGTGCTGGAACCCATCGCCGTGGCCCTCCTTGAACGCGCCCCAGCCATGCGGCGTTCGTTGCAGCCCCCAGCCAAGGCCATAACTCAGCTCGATCCCGTCGTTTGCGGACGTCGTCTCCGATGCCCCCGGCCCGAACTGCGTCCTCGACCGAATGCGCACCTGGGGCGTGAATATCTCGTTCCACGACGAGTCGCTCAGCCCTTCTCTCCGCAGCACGGCCGTCATGAACCGCGCGTAATCGTCGGTGGTCGTTTCGAGAGTACTGGGCGCGCGGGCGGCGTTGTCCTTGTCCTTCGGGTACAGCTTCCCATCCGATGCGTGGCCGATCGCGTAATCCGCCTCGAACCGCGGCTGCCAGGTGTAGCTGGACATGGTCATGCCGTAGGGTCCGAATACGTGCTCGTGCATCAACTGCTCCAGCGACTTGCCAGTCAGCTTCTCAATGACAATCTGCAGGAGCGTCATCCCCTCGCCGGAATAGCTGTACCTCGCGCCCGGCTCGAAGTGGATGCGCAGCTTCTGGTCGGGCTCGAACCATCGCCACCCGGGCAAGCCCGTCGTGTGGCTCATGCTCATGCGCGCGGTGATGCGTCGGTACCGGGGATCGGAGCGGAGGTCACTCAAGTCCTCGTGCCAGCTCGTGCCGCGGTTCTCCCAGAGCGGCGTGCGCACGTACTCCTGAAGTGGCTTGTCGAGGTCCAGCACCCCCTGCTCGACGAGCCTCATCACCAGCACGGAGAACACCGCCTTGCTGAGCGACGCGCCGTAGATCTCGGTGTCGGTCCGAAGGGGCTTTCCGGCCGACAGGTCGGCGACGCCGAACGCGCGCGTGTAGGCAGGCTCCGCGTCGTTGAAGATGGTCACCGTCAAGCCGTGCACGTTGGCCGCGCGCGTGAGCGCCTCGATCTGCTGGGTCAGCGCGGCGGTATCGACCGTGGTCTCGTCGAGGCGCGTGATCGTTGCGCCCGATGGTGGAGCGCCATTGATGGCGCACGCCCCGAGGAGCACGGTCGAGACGCACTCGAGTACGTGACGGATCGAATCGGCACGTTCCGCGGAGGCGGTGGTCGTCATCGTCGTGGGCTCACACGTTGTCGGGACGGACAACGTAGACCCGCAGCGCGTCGAGCGCCACTCGTGGCAGCGGAAGGCAATGTTAGGCGGCGGGTGCGGACTCCCGCCGGGAACGCGCGGCTGGGAATCGCTTCAGTCGCCGTTCCGTCGAGCTCCTCTATCCTGATCGTCGGCTTCAGGTGGAGCGAACACCTCGACGGCGAACGTGAAGTTGCGCAGCTCGCCGGGCTTGATGGCGCCGACGCCCACGATCTGGCGCGTCAGCTCGACACCACGGTCGTTCGTGATCGACACCATCACCGCGTACTCCCACGCCTCACCCGAATTCGGGTGGCGAATCGACCCTTCCACGCGAAGCGGCGAGAAGGTGGGGACAGCGGCGTCCCCACCCGCAGCCGCGAACCGCAGGTGCTTCCGGCACGAAGGACACACGCTCGTGCTTTGCAGGATCACTGCTCGGCAGTGAGGGCAGGTGCGCGTGGCACCCGCCGGAGTCCTCCGAACGGCGCTCACGACGCGTGACGATTCGCCAGCGTGAGCGAGGACTTCGATGTTGACTCGTCACCCCAACCGAATTCGACGCGACCCCGCATGCGCGAGCCTGAGGCGACCGTCAGCGTTCCGGCCTTGAGATCGCCATTGAGAACTCCCGTGGAGAGGATCTCGACGCTCTCGGCGCTCTCGATGTTGCCCTCGATCTCCCCACCTATCGCGACGGACGCGGCGCGAACGCTGCCGGTCAGCTTGGCGCCGGCGTCGACGGTCAGATCGCCCTGAATGTGCACATCGCCCTCGAATCGACCGATGAGTCGAACGGAGCCAGCGCCGTCGATCTTTCCCGTGATCGTGATCTCGGACGAGATGATGGACTCCCTCGGCTCGCGCGCGGAAGTCCGCCGAGCAGTCGATGGTGCGACGTCAGCGGGGTAGTCGGGCTCTCTCTTCGTTGCGGGCTCGGGGGTCATGATCGGCGCGTCCTTGGTGGGAATGGTCGATTCTTTCCAGATTGCCATGACAAACATCCTGTTTGGGAGTCCGGATCGATATCAGCGAAGTGGTGTGCCCGCTGTTACCTAGGTCACGAATTTCGGGCGAATTATGGGCAGGGTTTGCCTCGATGCGCCCATCGCAGCGGCAAGCGTGCACCGACCGGATTCCGGGCGTACGTTCCGCCATGGCTCTCGTCGTCTTCCTCCGAGGGGTCAACGTCGGCGGACATAGGACGTTTCGTCCGAGCGTCCTTGCACGCGAGCTCAGCGACTACGATGTCGTGAACGTGGGGGCGGCCGGTACCTTTGTCGTGCGCAAGCCCGGGTCTCGGGCACGTTTTCGTGCCGCATTGCAGCGCAAGATGCCGTTCGAAACAGACGTCATGGTCTGCAACGGCGGCGAGCTGCTCCGCCTGGAGATGGAAAACCCGTTCGAGACGGAGCCCGCACGACCAGACGTCGTTCGGTTCGTGAGCATTCTGTCGAAGAGCGGTCGCCTCCGGACTCCCATCCCAGTCTCGCTTCCGGCAAGCGGCGAGTGGTTCGTGCGACTGGTCGCGGCGGAAAGCCGATTCGTCTTCGGCGTCTACCGCCGTCACATGAAGACGATCGGGTATCTCGGCCAGATCGACAGACTGTTCGGTGCGCCGGCGACGACCCGGAACTGGAACACCATACTTGCGATCGTGCGGATCTTGAAGGGCGAGGGAAGGAAGCGCCATTGATCACTGGTTGATCGATCGCGTCGTCCGAGTTCCCGGCGGAGCCTA
Organism: Gemmatimonadaceae bacterium; assembly: GCA_025930755.1. Classification (GTDB taxonomy): domain Bacteria; phylum Gemmatimonadota; class Gemmatimonadetes; order Gemmatimonadales; family Gemmatimonadaceae; genus JAICNG01. Next base: position 222 of record JAICOJ010000075.1, on the reverse strand, counting down.
ACGCAGGACCCGCAACGGGGCCTACGCCGGTCAGCTTACCTACCGCTTCGCCAACAGCTCAGCCACGAACAGGTCGCTCTGCGGGTCACCGAGACTGAAATAGACGCGCTGCCCATCGACGTCCATCTCGATGCGGGTGGGTTGCCGAGCTGGATCGTCGAAGCGGACGAGCTCGCGAGGGTTTCGCGCTCCCGGAGACAGGACCATGATCCCCGCGTCGTG
>JAICOJ010000275.1 GCA_025930755.1 Gemmatimonadaceae bacterium | reverse complement strand
CCCGCGAAGGTACACACCGTACCCGGCATCGATGCGGCCGATCTCCGGCTTTACGCCATCGAAGTTGCCGGCGAGCAGCACATCGAGCGCGCCGTCCCGATCGTAGTCGGCCGCGTGAATACCGTAGATGGCCGTCGTCTGCGCCTCGACAGGCAGCGGAACGAGCGTGAATGCGCCGTCGCCATCGTTTCGCACCATCACGGTCGCGAAGGTGCGCACCTGCTTCACCACGGCACCGGCCAGGTCATCGGGGGAGAAGATGTCCGTCACCGTCTGCTGCGCATAGTCCTTGTACGCGAGATATCGCGACTTGAGATAGGGCAGCGTCTTGATCAGGTCATCGCGGAGCACGATCGGATAGCTCGTCCCCTGTACGTAACAGGACACGATCTGCTCGCTGTATCCGTTGTTGTCGAAATCCTTCACGTACATCGTCACGGGCTCGGTCCCGCTCGCGCGGAAGCGCGTGTTGAGGCCGAGGTTGCCGACGATGAAATCGGTGCGCCCATCGCGGTTGAAGTCGCCGGCGACGATCCGGTTCCACCAGCCCTCGCTCTTCTCGAGCCCCCGAATCTCCAGCCTCTCGAGCTTCCCGCCATCGGCGTTCCGCATCACGGTGATCGGCATCCACTCGCCGACGACCACCAGGTCGAGCCGCCCGTCGCCGGTGACATCGGTCCAGACCGCATCGGTGACCATCCCCACACGCGCCAGCGCCGGCGCCAGTTTCTCGGTCACGTCGGTGAACCGCCCGCGACCGTCGTTCTGAAGCAGGGTGCTCACCGGATCGAAGCCGTATCGGCCGGCGACGACGCGGCCACCCACGAACAGGTCGACATCGCCGTCGCGATCGTAATCGGCCGGGACCACCCGCGAGCCGCTTGCGCCGTCGTGCGGGATCTGGCCGCTCGTCTTTCGGAAATTTCCGCGTCCGTCGTTCAGATAGAGCCGATCCTGGAGCGCGGGCGCCATGTCGGAGAATTCGCTCCCCCCGCTCACGACGTAGAGGTCAGGATGTCCGTCACCGTTCGCGTCGAAGAACGCGGCTCCCACGTCCTCGGAGATGCGGTCCTGCGCGAAGAGCTGCTCATTGGTGCTGACGAACCCCCCGCCCGCGCGCTGAATCAGCAGCTGGCCGGCCTGGTCCTTGGCGCCGCCGATGTACGCATCGTCGAGGCCGTCGCCAGTGACGTCAGCGACCGCCATGAACGGGCCTTCCATCGAGACCATTTTCGGGAGCAGCCGCTCGCGGTCGAAATCGACGAACGCGTTTTCCGTGTGGGTGAACCGGAGCCCGGTCTCGCGCGTGACGTCGGTGAACAGGGGCGGCGGCGGCGGCGGAACGACGTTCGCCGGGGACACGACCGAGCCTGCCTGCCTAACGGTCACCCGCTGGTTGGCGGCCACCCGCTCCAGGCGACTCACGCGCCGGTCGGGCCACTCCACGACCACCGCGTCCAGGGTGTCGCGCGCACCAACGCCGAACGTCAGCACGTAGTCGACGCTCGACTGGAAGCCGCGTGAGGGGCCGAGCTCCTGGAAGAAGAGCGAATCGCCGCTTCGCACGGTGACCTTT
>JAICOJ010000168.1 GCA_025930755.1 Gemmatimonadaceae bacterium | reverse complement strand
GCTGACCTAACGCCAAGGCGAGGAGAGCGTCATGGGCATGTCAGTCGGGCAGAGCGGCCGGACCACGGTCAAGGCCGAGCCCAACGTCATTCCGATGATCGACATCATGCTGGTACTGCTGATCATCTTCATGATCACGGTACCGGCGCTCGCTGCCGGCTTCCAGGCGGTGCCGCCCGAGGGCGTCAACCTCAAGCCGCACCCGGAAGAGGACAGCGATCAGGTGCTCGGCATCGATTCCGAAGGTCGGTATTACCTGAACAAGCAGGCGATTCGCAACGAGGATCTCCCGGAAGCGCTGCGCCGGATCTATGACGCGCGCACCGTGGACAAGATTCTGTTCGTGAAGGCGCACCGCGATCTGCAGTACCAGCGCGTGCTCGACGCCATCGACATCGCGTCGAAGAGCGGCGTGCGCGTCGTTGGCGCGATCAGCGATCAGCGGCCCGGCACGGAGTCCTCGGTGGAAGAGGACCGGGCCGCCGCGGCCGCCGGCGCTACCATGGGCAACCCCTAACCCCGCGTCGAGGACATTCCTATGGCATTCTCGGTGGGAAACGAGTCGGGCGGGCTGTCGCACGAGCCGAACGTAATTCCGATGATCGACATCCTGCTGGTGTTGTTGATCATCTTCATGATCATTCAGCCGATGATGCGGAAGGCGATCGATCTGCAGCTCCCCGATCCGACGCCGCAGGCGGGCCCACCCCCGGCGAACGTCGATCAGATCGTGCTCGAGATCGGTCCGAACATGGCGCTCTCGATCAACAAGGAGCCCGTGACGAAGGATCGGCTCGCGTCACGGATGAAGGAGATCTACGATCCGCGTCCGTCGAAAGTGCTCTTCGTGAAGGCGGACGGCACCAACAAGTACCAGGACGTGATCTGGGCAATGGATGTGGCTCGTGGGGCGGGAGTGAAGGTGATCGGCGTTCCCCCCAAGGAGGCCGGCACGTAGGAGCAGCCCCCGATCCCATTCTGGGGTGCGTAAAGCGGCGGACGAACCTATTCGGCTCGTCCGCCGTATTATTTTCCGGAAGGGTGGAGGAAGCAGCACCGCATCGGAGTTGGGATGACACAGCCTCACGATAACCAGGGCGAGACCAACAGCACCGGCGATGGGAACCGGCCGCCGTACCGGCCGCCCGTCGGCATGCCGTTGCGAAAGGAGGGGCGATGGGGCGCGCCTTTCTCGGTGGCTGTGCACGTCCTCCTCATCCTCTTGCTGATCACTCCGCTCTTCGCGAGTGCCATCGCGCCGGAGCTCTTCCCCGGCGGCGGGCCGGGACCCGCGGGCGGTGGTGGTGGCGGAAGCGGAGGCGTTGGCGGCTTCCGACGCGCGCCCATCACACCCGAACGCCTGCGCTACATACGCATCGCGCCCGAGCCGCCGCCTCCGCAGCCCGAAGTCGAGGAAGAGACCGAGCGGTTGACGGTCCCGAAGGAGGAGACGCCTCCACCGCCGCCCGAGCCTCCCGCCGAGCAGGCGTCCCTCGACGAGACAGCCGCGGCTGCGGCGCCAGTCCCCGGCACCGACGGCGGAACCGGGAAGGACGGCACAAGCGGAACGGGACCGGGATCGGGGGGAGGTATCGGGTCGGGAGTGGGAACAGGCACCGGGTCGGCGAATGGGCCAGGCACCGGCGGCGGCGACGGACGCGACTATCTGCCGACGCCCGACATGCTGGTCCTTGCGCCCGAGCCCCGTCCCGGTCGCGTGCGCGGGAAAACGGTGACGATCACGTTCACGCTCAACGAGCGTGGCGAGATCCTGCGCATTGATTTCGAGAGCACCGGTGATCGAGGCTATGACCGCCGGCTCCGCGAACGGATGAACGAGATGCGCTTTCGGCCGGCGGTCGGACCAAATGGTCAGCCGATTCCGGCCACCTTCCCGGTGACGCTGAACCTGTAGGAGCTCGAGGGCCTTCTCGCTCCTCGCGCGTCACTAGCCTTCCCATCCCGCCGACATTACCTTCTGTCGGCTTTGCCCACCGCACGGCCTAACCCTCCGCGCCGCAGCATTTTGCCCGTAAGCCCGAGGAGCTCATGACCAGCGTGGCCACCGCCGACCGCGTGACGGAGTCCCAGTCAGGATTCGTCAAGGCGATGACGTTGACCGACGCGACCATGCTCGTCGCCGGGTCGATGATCGGATCCGGGATCTTCATCGTCTCCGCCGACATTGCCCGTAACGTGATCTCGCCCTTCTGGCTGATCATGGCGTGGGTCGTCACCGGCGTGATCACGTTGCTCGGCGCCCTCGCGTACGGCGAGCTCGCGGCGATGTATCCTCGAGCAGGCGGCCAGTACGTCTTTCTGCGCGAGTCGATGGGTCCACTCATGGGATTCCTCTATGGGTGGACCCTTTTCATCGTCATCCAGACTGGAACGATCGCCGCCGTCGCGGTGGCCTTCGGCCGCTTCCTCGGGGTGCTCTGGCCGGCGATCACGCCGGACCGGTTCGCGTGGTTCCCGCAAGCCGATATCTGCGTCCCCTGGCTCGGATGCCGTGACGCATCGTCGCAGGCGATTCAGCTCGGCCTAACGCCCCAGCGGTTGATCGCACTCATCTCCGTGTGGGTGCTCACCTGGATCAACCTGCGGGGTGTTCGCGAGGGCAAGATCATCCAGACATCCCTCACGCTGGTGAAGACGGGCGCGCTGGCGCTCCTCATCCTGCTCGGGCTCACCCTCGGGCGAAACGCGTCCGCGATCGCGGCCAATTTCGGCACCGGCCGCTTCATGGGCGACGTCGATGTCACGGGGCTGTTCATCGTCGCGTTCGGGACGGCGCTGGTCGGCTCGCTGTTCTCGAGCGACGCCTGGAACAACGTGACGTTCGCCGCCGCCGAGGTGAAAGACGCAAAGCGCAACCTGCCACGCGCGCTCGCGATGGGGACGGGCCTCGTCACGCTCCTTTACATCATGGCGAACTTCGCCTATCTGAGCGTGCTTCCGCTGCAGGGCGATCCCAACGGCGCGGGCGTGCTCGAGCGCGGCATCCAGTTCGCGACGCAGGACCGTGTCGGGACGGCGGCCGCCGAGGTGATCTTCGGCCCGGCGGGTGTCGTGATCATGGCGATCGCGATTCTCATCTCCACGTTTGGATGCAACAACGGGTTGATCCTCGCCGGTGCGCGCGTGTACTGGGCGATGGCGCGCGACGGCGTTTTCTTCCGCCGTGCCGGCACGCTCAGCAAGCACCATGTGCCGTCGACCGCGCTCATCGTCCAGGCGATCTGGACGACGCTGCTCTGTCTCACCGGCACGTACGGACAGCTCCTCAACTACGTGATCTTCGCCGCGCTGGTGTTCTACGTGCTCACGACGATCGGCTTGTTCATCCTTCGCCGCACGAGGCCGGACGCGGAACGTCCCTATCGCGCGATCGGCTACCCCGTGCTGCCCGCGCTCTACATCGTGCTGGCCGCCGCCGTTGCGGTGATTCTCCTCATCGCCGAGCGCACGCGCACCGAGGCCGTTGGCGGTCTCGTACTCGTGCTGATCGGTGTTCCGGTGTATTTCCTCTGGCGCAAGCTCGAGCGGGCGCCAGCGTAGCTCCGTCACTCCCCAGGAGATCTTCCCCGATGTCGATCCGGATGGACACCGTACGTCGTGCCCTCCCGTCGTTCTGGACGTGCCTCACGATGTTCGTCGCCCTGTTCGTTCCCGCCGTGCTGTACGCGCAGCAAGCCCCGCCGCGTCCCGCCGGCGAGGCCAACCTCGTCATCCCCGATCTGAGTAGCGTCGAGTTTCTCGGCATGCCCGGGCGAACGCTGCTCATGACCGGGCTGGGCGTCTGTGCCCTCGGCCTGGTGTTCGGGCTCGTCATCTACGCGCAGCTCAAGCGACTGCCCGTGCATGCGGCGATGTTGGAGATCTCCGAGCTCATCTACGAGACGTGCAAGACGTATTTGATCACGCAGGGGAAGTTTCTGCTCGTGCTGTGGCTGTTCATCGGCGCGATCGTCTCGCTGTACTTCGGCAAGCTCGCCGCGACGGTCGATCCGGTCACCGGGGCGGAGGTACATGGCTTTCCGCTGACCAAGGTCCTCGTGATCCTGCTGTTCAGCCTGGTGGGCATGGCAGGCAGCTACATGGTGGCCTGGTTCGGCATTCGCGTGAACACCTTCGCGAACTCGCGTACGGCGTTCGCGTCGCTCCGCGGCAAGCCGTATCCGTGCTACGCGATTCCGCTCCGCGCCGGGATGAGCATTGGGATGCTGCTGATCAGCGTCGAGCTGCTGCTGATGCTCTTCATCCTGCTGTTCGTTCCCGCCGACTATGCCGGCCCCTGCTTCATCGGCTTCGCGATCGGTGAGTCGCTGGGTGCGGCGGCGCTGCGCGTTGCCGGCGGCATCTTCACGAAGATCGCCGACATTGGCGCCGATCTCATGAAGATCGTGTTCAAGATCAAGGAAGACGACGCCCGCAACCCCGGCGTGATCGCGGATTGCACCGGCGACAACGCGGGCGACTCCGTCGGCCCGAGCGCGGACGGCTTCGAGACCTACGGCGTGACCGGAGTCGCGCTCATCGCCTTCATTTTGTTAGGCATTACCCCGGCCGTCGCGGGGCCGGGCTTCGAAGCGGTCCAGGTGCAGCTCCTCGTCTGGATCTTCATGATGCGCGTGGTCATGGTGATCGCGAGCGGCGCGTCGTACCTGATCAACGAAGCGATTGCGAAGGCGCGCTTCGGCAACGCGGACCAGATGAACTTCGAGACACCGCTGACGTCGCTCGTCTGGCTGACGTCGATCGTGTCGGTGGCATTCACGTATCTGTCGTCGTACCTGCTCATTCCCGAGCTGGGCGACGGCACGCTGTGGTGGAAGCTGTCGACGATCATCACCTGCGGCACGTTGGCGGGCGCGATCATTCCCGAGCTCGTGAAGATTTTCACCTCCGTGCACTCCGCGCACACCAAGGAAGTCGTGACCTCGTCGCGGCAGGGCGGTGCATCGCTCAACATCCTGTCGGGCTTCGTCGCCGGGAACTTCTCGGCGTTCTGGCTGGGGATGGCGATCATGGGCCTCATGGCCATCGCGTATCTCGTGAGTCTGCAGGGCCTCGGCGTGCTGATGATGGCGCCGGCCGTCTTCGCCTTCGGTCTCGTCGCGTTCGGATTTCTCGGGATGGGACCGGTGACGATCGCCGTCGATTCCTATGGTCCCGTCACCGATAACGCTCAGTCCGTCTATGAGCTGTCGATGATCGAGCAGGCCCCCGACGTGAAGGCGCAGGTCCGGCGCGATTTCGGGTTCGACGTGCAGTTCGAGCGCGCCAAGCACCTGCTCGAGGAGAATGACGGCGCGGGCAACACGTTCAAGGCGACGGCGAAACCGGTGTTGATCGGCACCGCCGTCGTCGGGGCGACGACGATGATCTTCTCGATCATTCTCGTGCTGACCAACGGCCTCCAGGCGGAGCTGCTCGCCAACCTCTCGATCCTGCATCCGCCCTTCCTGCTCGGCCTGATCACCGGCGGTGCCGTCATCTACTGGTTCACCGGCGCGTCCACGCAGGCGGTGACGACCGGTGCGTACCGCGCTGTCGAGTTCATCAAGGCCAACATCCGGCTGGAAGGGGTGGTCAAGGCATCGGTCGCGGACAGCAAGAAGGTCGTCGAGATCTGCACGCAGTACGCGCAGAAGGGGATGTTCAACATCTTCCTCACCGTGTTCTTCGCGACGCTCGCGTTCGCCTTCGTCGAGCCCTACTTCTTCATCGGCTACCTGGTGTCGATCGCGCTGTTCGGGCTGTACCAGGCGATATTCATGGCCAATGCCGGCGGGGCGTGGGACAACGCGAAGAAAATCGTCGAAGTCGATTTGAAGATGAAAGGCACCGAGCTGCACGCGGCGACGGTCGTGGGCGATACGGTGGGTGATCCGTTCAAGGACACGTCGTCCGTCGCGCTCAATCCCATCATCAAGTTCACGACGTTGTTCGGACTGCTCGCCGTGGAGCTCGCGGTATCGCTGACGGCGCAGCGGGGATCGACCTTCTCGCATATCCTCGCGGCGATCTTCCTGGCGGCGGCGCTCTTCTTCGTCTACCGCAGCTTCTACAAGATGCGGATCGAGGTCGTCGAGCCCGCGGCGCGGGTGCGCGCGGCGGCGTGAGCGTGCGCTCGCTCTTCTGGCGGAAGCCGATCGCCGAGCTGGTCCCCCCGGAGGGTGAGGGCGCGAACACCCTCAAACGTGCGCTTGGCGCCGGCGATCTCATCATGCTGGCGATCGGCGCCGTTATCGGCGCGGGCATCTTTTCCTCCATTGGTACGGCGGCGGCTGGCGAGGTGCTGCCGAGCGGAGAGGTCGTTCGCTACGGGGCGGGACCCGCGCTCGTCATTTCGTTTGTGCTGCTGGGCGCGGTGTGCGCGCTGGCCGGACTGTGCTACGCCGAGCTCGCCTCGATGATTCCGCAGGCGGGCAGCGCGTACGCCTACTCCTACGCGACGCTCGGTGAGGTCATCGCGTGGATCATC
>JAICOJ010000167.1 GCA_025930755.1 Gemmatimonadaceae bacterium | reverse complement strand
TGCGGCAGCGTCGTATCGGTGAGGTCGGTCACCACCTCGCGGAGCTGGTGGGGACGGAGGGGGCGAGCGCGCCGGCGGAGGCATCTCTCGCCCCCGACTCGGGTACGGGAGAGCGGGGCGTTGACCAACGTTACGTCGACCGTGTCACGGTGCGAACGGCAAAAGGCACGGTGTTTCTGCGCACGGACGACATCGACTGGATACAGGCCGACGACTACTACGCCCGACTCCACGTGAGTGGACGGAGCTATCTGCTCCGGGAGACGATGCGACACCTCGAGGAGCGCCTCGATCCGCGGCGATTCGTCCGGGTTCACCGCTCCGCCATCGTCAACATCGACCGCGTTCAGACGCTTCAACCGTACTTCCGTGGCGCTCACGTCCTCACGTTGAAGGACGGCACACAGGTCACCATGAGCCGGAGCCGACGCGCCGGTTTCGAGAAGGTCATTGGGTGGCGCATCTGACTCCTGGATCATGATGATCGCTAGCGCACGTCCGACCTCGACATCTGCCTGACGACGGTCGCAGAGCGCTCGAAAAAGTGCTGTACGCGATCCCGCTGGTCGAGCAGCGGATCGTCGGGGCGAATCGCCTCCGCGGTGCGCTGCACTTCGGCCACGTCATGCGTCAGGCCCGGTGCCAATTTCTGCTGCACCGCGCCCATGAGCCCGCCGAGTGTCATGAAGGCGTTCCGGGTGATGTCCGCGTGACGGTTGGAGGCGGTGTTGGCCCACAGTGTATCGGCCAAACGCCGCACGGTCGCCACCTCCTTCTCGATGTCGACGTCGCGCGCCCGTGCGGCCAGCCCCTCCAGCGCCGCGGCGAGGTTCCGGATGCCGGTTCCGGTATGCCAGTGGTCGGGGTTCATGGGGCCGGGCGTTCTGCGCTCATCCGACCACCGCAGGAATACCTCGACCGCCGTTGGCAGACCGGTGTCCGCTTCGCCCGCCGACATGGTCGAGACGACGTTGGTATCCGCGGCGCCCACGGTGGTAGCACCGTCTCCGCGACCATAGACGAACCACCAGATGATCAGCCCGAGCAGCACCACGGCCGCGATGATCACCGGCAACGGGCTTCGGTCTCTTTTTTCGAGATGTATGTCGGCCATGTGTCCCCCCTGGTTGATCTACGCTGTCTCCCGCGCATGTTCGATGAGACCTTGTTGTCGCAAGCGATGGTCCGACAGGCCACTCATGCGCAGGTGAAAAATGGTGCGCGCAGTGGTTGGTGCACCTTCAGCAGCGATGTGCACGCACGCGTGGTGGGCGTCGCGTTTGTGCAGGCAACGGGTTCGTCGTGAACGCAACACGCGCACGGATGGTGTGACGAAGCGGTGGCGTCCCGCGACCTCGACCGCAGTTGTGGGCGAACAGCCGTTGAGCGTATTCTCGCCGATCGTGACTGGACGTCTCCTGATCGTTTCCAACCGGCTCCCGGTGACCGTGACCGTCGAGGACGGCCAAGCCGTCGTGCGCCGGACGCGGTCACCCTGACCCCTCACGAGATCGAAGTCTTTTACGAGCAGATCTCGAACGCGGTACTCTGGCCCATCTGCCACGATCCACTCGAGCGGCTCCCACTGCGCGTGACCGGATGGGAGGAGTACGAGGCGGTGAAATGCGCGCTACGCCGATACCGTGGCCGAGCACTGGCGTCCGGGCGACCTGGTTTGGGTGCACGACTATCAGCTCCTGCGCGTGCCTGCTCTCGTTCGCGAGCGCATTCCTGAGGCGCGCATCGGGTTTTTCCTACACATTCCGTTTCCAGATCCCGAGATCTTCTTCACCCTATCCCGGCGGACGTGGCTCGTGGAGGGAATCCTCGGTGCCGATCTCATCGGAGTGCACACGCGTCGGCATCGCGGACATCTCACCGCCGCGCTCCGTCGTCTGTTCGGAATCGAGATGGGGGCGGATGAGACCGTCGAGTATGCGGGGCGGAGGGTGCGTCTTGGCATCTTCCCGATGGGTGTCGATGCAGCGGCGATCGCCGATCGCGCGAGCGCGCGCGATGTCAGCATTCAGACGCTCGACATCAAGAGCGCAGGGCATCGGCTGTTCGTCGCCGTCGATCGCCTGGACTATAGCAAGGGCATTCCGCGACGACTGCTCGCCCTGGAGCAGCTTTTCCTCGTAGACGGCATGGCCGCAGCGATGCATGCCGCACTCACGATGCCCGGCCACGAGCGACGGACGCGGATGCGCGGCATGCGCCGACAGGTTCTGGACAACGACGTGCACCGCTGGGTGGCGAAGTATCTCGACGCGTTCGGCAGCGACACGACCTGAGCGACTTCGTTAGACGAGCTCCATGAACAGCCCGCTGCACGCGTGAAGCTGCCTGAGGATCAAAAAGGAATCGTGAACACGACGCTGCGCGGTCTGCCCCCATTCCGCCAGCCGCTGTGGGTCGGAGAGCATGTCATCGAGGGCATGCACCATGTGGACGAGCGCCGGCCAATCGAGGTGATCATCGCGGGGAATATCCAGCACGAGGTCGAGGAGCGTCGCGCGGACGCCCATGTGTTCCATCTCCAGTCCGCCGAATCGCGAGTGCCGTTTCTTCATCGCCCACGCTTTGGTGGTAGCGCCCCCAATGCGTCATCGAACGATATCCGCCCTCATCGGAGCTTGTCCGGCAGACCGAACTCCTCGAACACGGTCGGAGGGAAGGTGATGACCTCCGTGATCATACCGCCCTCAATACGAATCACGTCGAGCGCCATCGCCTCGCCATGGTTGTAGAACGCTACGGCCGGCTGACGATTGGCCCGCGTCGGCACGCCCTGGAGCTGCATGCTCGTCCCGAAGCCGCCCTCGACCCAGAGCTGCATCATCGCATCGCGACCCACCGTCTCGCCGGGCTCGGGCGGCATGCGGAACACCGCGTCCTCCCGAATGACCGAGGCGAACCACCTCATGTCCGCCTTCTCGCTCGCCTCCACGAACTTGCGCACGAGCTCGCGCTCCGCTTCCGTCGCGTCCAAGCCGGTGGGCCACTCCGGCTTGCGAGGCAGATGCTTCCGCAGCGTCGCGCGTGCGCGTTGCAGCGCACCGTTCACCGATGCGACCGTCGTCTCGAGCGTCGCCGCCGCCTCGGCGGCCGACCAGCCTAACACGTCGCACAGGATGAGCGCCGCGCGCTGCGGCGGCGTCAGCAGCTGAATCACCGTCAGGAACGCGAGCTCGATCGTCTCCTTCGTGACGACGATCGCATCCGGCTCGCCCTCCCTCGGCGCCGCCAGCTCGAGCAAAGCGTCGGGATAGGGCTGGAGCCACGTGACCTCTGCGGGCTCGCCCGTGGCGTCGTCGCTGGTCGCGGGCCTCTTCCGGTCGCGAGCGATCAGGTCGAGGCAGGCGTTCGTCGCGATCCGATAGAGCCATGGCCGCACGGGCACCGCCTCGTCGCGGCTGTCCCGATACCTCCACGCCCGAAGAAACGCATCCTGTACGGCATCCTCGGCGTCATCGAATGAGGCAAGCATTCGATAACAGTGAATGTGCAGCTCCCGGCGGTGCCGCTCGAGCAGCGCCGCGAAGGCGGTTTCCTCCTGCGATCGGCTCATACGCGAAATCTCGCTGGTTTCGGCAACGGTGCCATGGTCCGTCATGTGTCGTTCCCCTCCTCACGGTGCGATAGTCATCGAGTCTTCGGCATGTAATACCGGTCGGGGGTCGAAAACTCATCGCTCCGATTGTCAGCCGCGCGGGCTACCTGGACGCTGAACCGCTGTTCGCGTGTCTTGGCTGTCAATGCTCATACAAATACTTGCATGAGGCTTCCCGAACACCCTACCGGCTTCGCGGAGGTACGTCGAAGCGCCGGTACCGATCGCGTGATACGGCCCTGACCTCGATGCGGACGCCGACCCGCGCGAGCATGTCGATGAGCGTCTCGCTATTGAACTTCTCGATGTGTCGATTGAGCAGATTGCTCGCCCGCGGCTGCGAGATTCCGAAGATGTGGACGACCGCCGGCCAATCGAGTTGGTCATCGCGGGCAATATCCAGCAGGAGGTCGAGGAGCTTCCGGCGGACGCGCATGTGCTCCATCTCCGGTCCGCCGAACCGCGAGTGCCGCTTCTTCATCGATCCACGCTGCGGTAGCGGCGCAGCGGCTACCTCATCGGACGTGATCCTCCACCATCGGACCCACGCCGAGGCGGCTTCGCGAGACGACGCGCCTGTACGCGCGCGCCGAGTCTTGGCGGTCTCGCCGTGCGGCGTGACGCGATCAGCGACCGAGCTCGGCGAGTCGTCGCTCCAGGAACCGCCGGTCAGGCTCCTGCCGAGTGAGCTCGAACGCCCTCGCATACGACCGCTGCGCGTCGATCGTTCTGCCCAGGCGCCGGCACAGATCCGCTCGCGCCGCGTGCGCGAGACCATAGTCCAGCAGCTCCCCTCGCTCGAAAATCCTGTCGATCAACGCCAGACCCGCCTCGGGGCCGTCACGCATGGCGACCGCCACCGCGCGATTCAGCTCGACCACCGGCGAGGGATCCATCCGCATCAACACATCGTACAGCCCGACGATCTGCGGCCAGTCCGTGTCCGCCGCGTTAGGCGCCTCCGCGTGCACCGCCGCGATGGCGGCTTGAACCGTGTACGGTCCCACCCGACGCGACCGAAGCGCCCGCTCGACCAGCGAGCGCCCTTCGGCGATCTGCTCCTGATTCCAGAGCGCGCGGTCCTGCTCGTCGAGCAGCACGAGCTCTCCGGTCGCCGATGCGCGCGCCCGGCGTCGCGAGTCCTGGAGCAGCATCAGGGCCAGCAGTCCGACGCTCTCGGGATCCGGCAGCAGCTCGACCAGCAGGCGACCGAGCCGGATCGCCTCCCTCGAGAGGTCGGCCCGCGTGAGCGAGGAGCCTGAGGACGCGGCATATCCCTCGTTGAACACGAGATACATCGTGTGGAGCACGCTGTGCAAACGGTCGGTGAGATCCGTCGGCGATGGGATCTGATAGGGAATGCGCGCGTCGCGGATCTTGGCCTTCGCGCGAACGATGCGCTGAGCGATCGTTGGCGGGCTGGTGAGAAACGCATGCGCGATCTCTTCAGTCGTCAGCCCGCACACCTCGCGCAGCGTCAGCGCGATCTGCGCATCGGGCGGGAGCGCCGGATGGCAGCAGGTAAAGATCAGGCGGAGCTGGTCGTCCTCGACGACGGAGTCATCGCCCGTGTCGCCGTCCGGCACTGGCGCCTCGAGGCGCTCCGCCACTCGGCCCAGAGATGCGTCGAACCGCGCACGGCGGCGGAGGCCGTCGATTGCCTTGAAGCGACCGGCGGAAACCAGCCACGCACGCGGATTGGCCGGCACGCCGTCCAGTGGCCATCGCTCGACGGCGACCGCGAACGCGTCGTGTAACGCCTCCTCGGCGAGGTCGAAGTCGCCGAGGAGGCGGATGAGCGTGGCGAGAACGCTGCGCGAGTCGCGGCGGTAGACGAGCTCGACGGTCTCGCGAGCGCGCTCAGGCGTGTCCTCGATAGGCAGAGAACGTGTCCTCGGTGAGCCGCTCTCCCATCTCCCAGATGGGCCTGACCTCTACGCATCCGGTGCGGGCGGCCGGGATCCGCGCCGCGATCTGAATGGCCTCGTTCAGGTCCCTCGCCTCGATGAGAAAGTAGCCGCCCAACTGCTCCTTCGTCTCGGCGAACGGTCCGTCGGTGGCCGAGACCCTTCCGTTTCGCACGCGTACGGTCGTCGCCGACTTCGTGGGGTACAGCGGATCTCCCGCCAGGTGATGACCACTTCGCTTGATGTCGTCCGTCAAGGCGACGTATTCCTCGTACAGTGCGTCCATCTCCGCTTTCGTCACCTTCTCCCAGCGGCTTTCATCTCCGTAGAGCAGGCACAGGTATCGCATCGGCACCTCCCAGTCTGTAATGGAATGGCAGTGACCGTGAAGTAGTCGATTGGGGCGCCTCCAATTCGACACGCCATGGCCGCTCATAACGGCCTCCGCCGAGCGCGGGAAGACGCGGCGGACGCGGAGAGCGCAGAGAACATCAACTGCAGGAGCTTTTGGAAAGGCTTTGGCAGTTGCAGTTCTCTGCGCTCTCTGCGTCCTCTGCGGTAAAAAACCCCCAGGGGCGGAGCTCGATTCTACTCCTATTGAGCACCGGACACAGCCAGCATCCCGCTGCGCCCCGGCCGATCGTCCTCGTCAGGCGCCCGAGGTGCGGCGCCGAGCCCGAGCGGGTAGAGATCGCCCATGAGCGCCGCGAAAATCGCCTGCCCGTTCCGGATGTGGCCCTGGACGTTCGGGTGGGCGATTCCGCTGATGTCCCCCTGTCCCAGCAACGTCTCGTGAAGCCGGACGACCCAATGGCTCTCGGCACAGTATCCGTGCGACGCATAGGCGCTGAAAATCCCACCCACGGCATTCCACCCGTGCGTCGCCGCGGCATCCGCCACCGCGCGGTTGATCGACCCCGCGGCGGTAACATCGAGCCACTGCAGCTCATCCACAGTCATCCCCGGAATCGCACCCAGCGGATCGGTACGGTCGAACCGGCAGTAGGCCCTCGCGTCGTCCTTCGT
>JAICOJ010000137.1 GCA_025930755.1 Gemmatimonadaceae bacterium | reverse complement strand
CTTGTCGATCTGATCGTACGCCGTGAACTGCGCCAGCCCCTTCTTCGCCTGAATCGCCGTGATCGCCGCCGTCAACGTCGTCTTCCCATGATCGACGTGCCCGATCGTCCCTACGTTCACGTGCGGCTTCGTCCGCTCGAACTTTGCTTTTGCCATAGTCGCGGTCTCGGTTCCCGTTCAGAATGAGGAATGAGGACCGAGGAAGCACCTTGGAAGCTCTGTCGCCGCTTCCTCGTTCCTCGCTCCTCGTTCCGACGTTAGGCCTTCACCTTGTTGATAATTTCCTCGGCCTTGCTCTTCGGCACTTCCTCGTAGTGGCTGAACTCCATCGAGTACACGGCGCGCCCCTGCGACTGCGAGCGGAGCTTCGTGGAGTAGCCGAACATCTCGGCGAGCGGCACGCTGGCACCGATCACCTGCGCCTCCCCCCGCTGCGTCATCCCACCGATCTTGCCGCGACGCGCCGAGAGGTCGCCGAGGATGTCGCCCATGTAATCCGCTGGACAGACCACTTCGACGTTCATGATCGGCTCGAGCAGCACGGGGCCGGCGCGCCGCGCCGCCTCCTTGAACGCCATCGATCCCGCGATCTTGAACGCCATTTCGCTCGAGTCGACGTCGTGGTACGAGCCGTAGACCAGCTCGACCTTCACGTCGACCACCGGATAGCCGGCGAGCACGCCCGTCTCGAGCGCTTCCTTGATCCCCTGCTCGACCGGGCCGATGTACTCTCGCGGAATCACGCCGCCCACGATCTTGTCCTCGAATACGAAGCCCGCGCCCTGCTCGGCGGGCTCCATGTTGATCACCACGTGGCCGTACTGTCCCTTGCCGCCTGACTGTCGAATGAACTTGCCCTCGACCTTCTCGACGCGACGACGGATCGTCTCGCGGTAGGCGACCTGCGGGCGACCGATGTTCGCGTCGACCTTGAACTCCCGCTGCATGCGGTCGACGATGATCTCGAGGTGGAGCTCGCCCATCCCGGAGATGATCGTCTGCGATGTCTCCTGGTCGCTGTGCACGCGGAACGTCGGATCTTCCTCGGCAAGCTTCTGGAGCGCGATCGCCAGCTTGTCCTGGTCGGCCTTCGTCTTCGGCTCGATGGCCACGTCGATCACCGGCGCCGGGAACTTCATCGCCTCGAGGATGATCGGGTGGTCCTCGTCCGAGAGCGTATCGCCGGTGCGGGTGTCGCGGAGCCCGATCGCGGCCGCGATGTCGCCGGCGCGCACTTCCTGGATCTCCTCGCGCTTGTTCGCGTGCATCTGCAGCAGACGGCCGACGCGCTCGCGCTTGTCCTTGGTCGAGTTGTAGGCGTACGACCCCGCCTCGAGCACCCCCGAGTACACGCGGATGTAGGTCAGTTTCCCGACGAACGGATCGGTCGCAATCTTGAACGCGAGCGCGGAGAACGGCGTCTCGTCCGCCGGCGGCCGCTCCTCGAATGTCTCGTCGTGGTGCGGCAGGTGCCCCTTCATCGGCTTGACGTCGACCGGCGCGGGCAGATAGTCGATGACCGCATCGAGCAGCGCCTGGACACCCTTGTTCTTGAACGACGCCCCGCACAGGATCGGCACGATGAATCCGCCCACGACCGACTTGCGAATCGCGCGCTGAATCTCGGCGACGCTGAGCTCCGCCCCACCGAGATACTTCTCGAGCAGCTCCTCGTCGTGCTCCACCGACGCCTCGATCACCTCGTGGCGCGCCGCCTCGACCGCGTCGGCGTACGACGGAGGCACCGGGCCCTCGGTGAAGGTCTTGCCTAACGTGTCCTCATCGAACACCACCGCCACGCGGCGCAGCACGTCGATGTGGCCCGTGAACAGCTCCCCCGTTCCCATCGGCAGCTGAATGGGATACGACTTGGAGGTGAGGCGATCGCGAATCATCCGGACGCAGCGATCGAAGTCGGCACCCACCCGGTCCATCTTGTTCGCGAAGATGAGTCGCGGGACACCGTAGCGATCGGCCTGGCGCCAGACCGTCTCCGTCTGCGGCTCCACGCCGGCCACGGAGTCGAGCAGCGTGACCGCCCCGTCGAGTACGCGGAGCGAGCGCTCCACCTCGACGGTGAAGTCCACGTGTCCCGGCGTGTCGATGATGTTAATGCGGTACTCGACGTCGTTCCGCTCCCAGAAGCAGGTCGTCGCGGCCGAGGTGATCGTGATGCCGCGCTCCTGCTCCTGCTCCATCCAGTCCATCGTGGCTGCGCCATCGTGGACCTCGCCGATCTTGTGGCTCTTCCCCGTGTAGTAGAGGATACGCTCGGTCGTCGTCGTCTTCCCGGCATCGATGTGCGCCATGATGCCGATGTTCCGATAGCGATCGAGCGGAGTGTGGCGTGGCATATCTATCGAGATCTCGCCGTAGCGTCTGTAGTCGCGTCCAGAAACCCCAACCAGCAAAAATGCGGGTGGACCGTGACGCCCCTTGAGTCAGGAGCCGGTATCCATCCGCTGCCGCCGGGTACACTCGCCACTGCCGCGCGAATGGGGACCCAAGGGCGCGCCGAGCAAACGCTCGGCGATCGATTGTCCTGCGTCGCTTTTCGGGAGCGTCAGCGACCTATGCGCTTTCGCCGGTTCGTCGAGTTGACGATGCCCCGGACGTTCCGGAGCGCCCCCGCGCCGTTCGCGGGCCCATAATTGCCGGCTCGCAGTTAGCCGGGCTCGCCACGAGCACCGGGAACGCCGGTGCACCGTAGCCTGTGAAATGTATTGAGGTTGCGACCGGTGTCAACGGGACGAGTCCCCGTCGATTTCAGACTTACACGCGCACGAAGGCGCGCGCGAATCCGACCGATTCCGCGAGTCGCCGGGCCGCCGAGCGTGGGGTCGCCTTTCCATCCGTGACCCAGATCGAAAGCTCGGGATTCTTCCAGGGACGAGCGCGCCCATGGCGGCTCCAGCGCGGGCGGAGCGCCGCGGACCAGAGCATCTCCCCAACCCTGACCGAGGGACACGACCGCCCTTCGGCGATCTGCCACGTGAAATAGCGCTCGAGGCGCTCGAGCAGCGGCCCGGGCGTCGGAGGCTCCATCGCCTTCAGCGACGCCACCGGCACCTCCACGCCAGCCAGTCGGTGCGCCAGACGCAACGTCCAGTACACGCACGTCGTCGCGCGAGCGGCTCGTGCCCGGTCCTCGCAGAGGCTCCAATCCAGTCCGCCGCGCTCGATGAGCACGGCGATATCGCGCAACGCTCGCCACGCTCCGCCGTTCATCATGTGCGACCACACCCAGTGCGCGCACAGGTAGACGAGATGGTCTTCGGCTGAGGGGATCAGGATCCCGTGCGCACGGCCACGCACCGCCACGCTGCGGGCCGCAACCTCTTCGGCGTCGAGCTCGAACGGGTGACCAGCCGGAAACAGTCCCGTGTGGAGCTCGAGCAGGGCCCGCGTGCCGCGTCCGTCGCGGAACGGCGGCAGATGGTGGTGCGTGGAAAAGAACGGCGCATACCGGAGGTCGTGCTTCCACACCCACCCCGACAACAGCGCCGCCGCACGTGCGGCCTCGGTCTCCGCGACCGGCACCAGCACGTCGAGGTCGAGCATCGGACGTTCGACGACCGATTGATAGACGCTGCGGGCGAGCGCCGCTCCCTTGAGCAGAACCGTCCGGACTCCCGCGGCAGAGAACGCCTCGATCGTCTCCTCGAGCCGCTCGTCCATGCGCAGCAGCTCGAACTCCTCCACCATCGCCAGACGGCCCATATCGGCGGCCGCCCGTGGCAGTCGCCCACCTAGCGATTCACGAACGCGTCGCGTGACTACCGGGAGGGCGCGCGCGGTGACCGCGAGACGCGTCAGCAGCCCCCAGCGGATCTCCCCGGCGGCGATCCGGGCGATCTCGGCGTCGTTGCTGCGCGGGCCGGCGCAGAGAAAGACGACCCCGGCTTCGACGCCAATCGAGGGGTCGAGCATCGGCCTCATCAATAGTGGGCCAGCGTCCCGGCACGACGCGCGTATCGCATGCCGACGACGAATGCACCCACTCCCATGGCGAGGAGAACGGCCGCCATCGCCGCGAGCGTCAGCACATCGGGAAGCACATCGCGAAACGCGACGCCGTCGAGCCACACTCTGCGCAGCGCACGCAGCCCGTACGTCAGGGGAATGACGCTCGACAGCGACTGAATCCACGATGGAATCACGGACGTCGGGTAGTACACGCCGCCGAGCAGCCCCGAGAGAAGGAGCACGGCCTGCGGAAGCGGTCCCGTCGTCCGGAACGCGAGGATCATCGCCGCAGCCATCAAGCCAACCGCGAAGTACGCCGCGACGATCAGGCCGAGGATGAGGAGTGCAAAGCCGCTGTGAGCCGCGCTCAAACGCACTCCGAGCAAGACCGCCATGACGATGGTGAGCGCCCCGCGGACCGCGGTCCAGGTGAATGCGTATCCGACGAGCCCCGCAATCAGCGAGACGAGCCGCGCCCGCGTCGAGAGCATGGCCTCGAGCGTCCCCGTGCCGATGCCGGAGGCGACCGCGGCGGACACGGCATTCACTGCGGTCGACAGGAAGGAGAACGTCAACACGCCGACGACGAGAAAGCCGAAGTAGTGCCCTCCCTCGTCGGTGATGCGCTCGGCGATCACCGGCTGTAGCGCCCCGGCGACGAAGTACATCGGCAGAATGGTCACGACCAGGCCGCCGATCGACATGAGCATCCCAAGCCGGTAGCTCGTCGCCGTCAGCCAGCTGGCGCGCATGAGCGCGAGCGTCTCACGCATCGGACTCCTCCTTGCGACGCGCCACGATGCGATCGAGCAGCTCGGCGAGCGTGAGCGGTGCGCGCTCGAAGCGCGCGACCCGGACACCCGCACAGGTCAGGAGATCCAGCACGTGCGCGGCCTGATCCAGCCCACCTGGAACGTCGACGTCGATGCGCGTCCAGTCGTCTTCCGTGACCGCCCCGCTCAGGTGTGCGACCACGCCACGATCACCGAGCGCGTGCCAGGCGGGGTGCTGCGCGTCGCGCGTCCACGCGCGATATCGGTCATCACCGACCTCCCGCGCCAGGCGCTCGACCGGGCCCGTCGCCAGCAGCCGTCCGCGGTCCAACACGGCGACACGATCACAGAGGCCGAAGGCTTCCTCGGCGCTGTGCGTCGCGAGCAGAACGGTGCATCCCTGGCGTCCGACGAGCTCGTCACGGAGGAATGCGCGCAACGCACGCGCGGAGATGGGGTCGAGACTTCGCGTGGGCTCGTCGAGCAGGAGAACGCGGGGGCGCGCCAGGAGCGCGCGGGCAATCAGCAGCCGCTGCTTCATGCCGGACGAGAAGGTGCCGACGAGCTGGGCCGCCGTCGATTCCAATCCGACGAGGACGAGCAGCTCGCGCACGCGAGCATCGACCTCCGGATGCGGAACGCCGTGCAGCGCGGAGAACAGCTTCAAGTTCTCCGTCGCGCTCAGCCGCCAATGCAGCGAGCGCTCATCGGCGATGACCGGCGCGAGTAGCCGACGGGTGCTGACGGGACTGCGGACGACGTCATGTCCGAGGACGGTCGCTCGACCGGTGTCGGGGAGAATGAGCGTCGACAGCACCTTGAACAGCGTCGTTTTCCCGGCCCCGTTAGGCCCGAGCAGCCCGAGGAACTCCCCTTCATGGACGTCGAGGTCGATGTTGGCCAGGGCCAGTCTCGTCTCACGAACGAAGGGAGCCCGCAGCGCGGCGCTCAGAGGCCGGCGGACCGGAAAGCGCTTGCTCATCTCCCGGATCGAGATCGCGGTGGCCGTCCGCGCCGGGCGAAGCACGGCGGGCGTCGCGACGAGCGTCATGGCGAGGGCGCCTCAACGCGGTCCCCATGCCGGGCGAGCACGTCCCCCACGATGTCGTCCAGGCGCGAGAAATCGCGCCGGACTTCGAGCAATCGCACCGGAACGCGTCGCGCGAGCATGACGACGCGATCGAGCAACGCCACCGCGTCGCCGCGAGCGAGGAGCGGTGCGATCTTCGCGTGCCGAACGAGTGAGAGCGCCGAAGGGACGGCCGGCAGAACGCTCACGCGTGCCGCGGCTCCGCCGGGCAGGTCGCTCACCGGCGAAAGCAGATACAGCGCGGCGAGCGGCACCGCATCGGTCTGAAGTTGGGCCAGCTCGAGCGCGTCGACCACCAGACGGTCCCCTGCCCGGCGCGCCTCACGCGGCGACGGCGGTAGCCGCGTCGCCGCATCGGCCCGAAGCCGAAGCTCGTGGACCCCTGGATACGCGAGCGGGGTTGCGTTCAGCCGCACTCGCAGCGTGTCGTCGGTGAGGAGACGTGCCCCGCCGCGAACGAGCGCCCACGCGAGGGTGGACTTTCCGACGCCCTTCGCGCCGACCAACGCGATCGCTTCGCCTTCGATGGCGACGGCGCTGGCGTGAAAGCAGACATCGCCCGCCGCATGCATCGCCGTGGCGAGGACCCGCCCCATGACATCGAGTCGCGCCGCATCCACCGGAGCGGCCTCCGGCGCTCGCCACACAATGGTGCGGCCCGACCGGTCGATGTCGAAGCGCCCCGTGTCGTCGTAGACGAGATGCCATCCGTGACGCGAGCGGTAGAGGTGCGCGTGGGCAGTCGCGTCGACCTGGTCCGTGCCCAGCGCCTCCGCGTCAGTCGGCATGGCCTCGGCGGCGGAGCGATCGAGCGTCCATGTCGGATGGGCTGCGGCCTGCGCTCGCAGCGAAGGAAACTCGAGCGCGGTGCGGAGCACGCCTCCGAAGATCGTGTAGTCAGTCACTGCGCTGGTGTGGCCGAGAGGTCGACCGGACCTCCCGGGCCACGGGAGCGTTACGAGCGCGATCCACAGGAACCACTGGAACCGTACCAGTTGTTCCCATCGGACGATACGCCGCCATCGTTGCTCGTAACGGTGAAGCCGTCACAAGCCCCGGACACCCCAGCCTGGGTCAGCTCTCGGAACGTCCCGAACCGCTGAACCTTGGGTTTTTCGTACACAGCATCTCCCTACCTAAGGGTGAACTTTCCAACCTGCTGGCGTCGTGCCCGCACCTGCACGTGCACGCGCCGAACGAACTGGGACAGAGAGCCCTGTACTCTCTGTCCCGGGACCGCTACGAACGCCCGCTGTTGATGTCGCCCTCCCACGGGCATTCAGGGCGATTCGGCGCCCCACAGACGTTGTCGCCGCCAATACCCCAGACGACGAGCCCATCGTTGTCGCGGTCCCAGCCCGCCCGGGTGAGCTCGCGGAACGTGCCGAAGCGTTCCACCCTGGGCTTCTCGTACATGTGCCCTCCTTGATGCACGGTCACCGGGTTCGCCCCCCGGCCGGGAGTGGGCCGCCGTGGCCCAACTGTCGAGTCATCGCGTCGACGCTCACGAGAGTGCGCCCGCGAGCGCCATCGCCGTGCTCGCCGGGGGCCCGTTAGGCAGCGCCCGGGCGCCGTCGTGCGCTCGCGTCCAGAATTCCGCTTGTAGCGTGAGAAACAGCGCCACGCCGAGGTTGCCGTCGCCGTTCGCCTGCCAGGTCTCCCACCCCCGCTGCAAGGCGTCGGGATCGACAATGCCGAGCTCGGCCAGACGGCTGTGACGCGTGGCTTCAGCGACGAGATCGGCGCCGTCGCGCCGCATGGCACGGCCGAAGAGGCGCCCCGTCGTACCCGTGCGCATCGCGCGCGGCGCGAGCACATCATCGGGAATGACGCCCCGCATGGCCGCCCGCAGGGCCCGCTTGGTTTCGCGCCTCCAGGCGCGCTCCTCTCGGGGACGTTCCGCCGCGAACGCGATGACGCGCGGATCGAGCAACGGCGAGCGAACCTCCACGCCCTCCTCGCGCGCGAGGCTGCTCACGCAGGCGTAGACGCGAGGGAAGTACGGCGCGCTCAGGTAGTATCGGCTCTCGACGGCCGCCAGACTCTCTCCGTGCCGCCGGCCGGGCGTGGTCCGCGCGCGCTCGTGGAGCGCGTTCCGTCGCGCGAAGTCGGCATTGATCCACGCCGGCACGTCGCGCTCGAGATACGCGCGAAGCGGACGCCCCCCGCGAAGCGCGGTTGCCGCGCGAAGACCGGCCTCGGGGAGAAGCGGCTGAATGGCCCAGCGGAAGAGCGTGCGCGCGTCGCGCACGCCACGCGCGCGGCATTCGCGAGCCACCGCCAATAACCGTCCACGCCGGGCCAGATCGGCGAGGTAGACCAATGAGACCTGGAAGAGCTGGTCGCCTCCGTTGCCATGCAGCGCCACATGGGCGTCGACGGCGCGGCTTCCTTGCGCGAGCGCGCGGTTCCACTGCTCGAACGCGTGGGCGAACGGCTCATCGCGATGAGCGGCTCGTTGGCGCAGGTCGGCGAGAAGCGAGATCCCGGTGCTGTCTATCCAGTGTGGGGTGGCGCCCCAGCGCCGCGCGATGGAATGAATGAGCTCATCCTCCCGTCCGGGATCACCCACGGGATAGGTGATCGAGACGGCGCGGACGCGATCGACGTCGCCTCCCGTCGCGAGCATTCCGGCGCCGAAGACCGCGGGCGAGTCCCAGCCGCCACTGAGCCACACGCTCGACGGACCCCGGGCGTCGAGCCGCTCCTGCACCGCGCGTGTCAGAAGCTCGCGAAGCACCACCGCGCCGTCCTCGAGCGTTAGGCGGCGACCCGTCTCGAACGTCGGCGGAGTCCAGTGCGCGATGAGGGCGGGACGTGCCTCCCCGACGAAGGAGAGCGTGTGCGCCGCCGGAATGCGGTCGATCGACGCGAGGCAGGTGCTGGTCTCGTCCAGCGCCAGACCAGCGGCGACTTCACCGAGATGCGCGAGATTGAGTGCGGGCTCGGCACCGGCGGCGGCCAGGCCGGCAACGGCGGACGCCAGCAAGAGCCCATCGCGTGTCTCGGTGTAGAAGAGCGGCCGAGTGGCGCCGACGTCGCGCGCCGCCACCAGGCGGCGCGCAACGGAATCCCAGACGATGAACGCGAAATCCCCCTCGAGGCGACCGGCGCACTGCGCGCCCCACGCGCGATAGGCCGCGAGAATCGCATGCGCCGCGGTCGTGCCGGAGGGACGCGCGTCGCTCACTCGAAGCGCCCGCAGGAGATCAGTCCGATAGTACAGGGCGGCATCGGCGACGACGATGATCCCCGCTTCGATCGCGATCGCGACCGAGCTCTCTCGCCCGGTGGCAGACTCCCATGCGTCCGATGCAATGCCCACCGTTGCGTCGCCGCAGGAGGCGACCCGCGAGATTTCCGCCCCGCGTTGGCGCATCGCGGCGAGCGCTCGCGTGGCAAGCTCTTCCCGTCGTGCGGCGCGCGCACCGTTAATGACCGCGACGATGGCGGTCATCGCGCCCTCACCAGGCGCACATCGGCGAGGCGCTCGAACGAGGCGACGTGTGTCGAGGAATCGGCGAGGATCTCTGCGTCGAGCTCGACCCAGGCGTGGGCCTCGAACCGGCCGGTGCGCTCCCGAACGCCGATCCGAACGTGCCATCCCGGCACCTGTTCACACTCGAGCAGACGCGAGAGCGCGAGGGAT
>JAICOJ010000115.1 GCA_025930755.1 Gemmatimonadaceae bacterium | reverse complement strand
CCGGCGTGGCCACGCACCGCGCGCGGCTGCCTGCGAAGGCGTGCAGCGCGACGCGGCGCTGACCCCTCATGAGAGACGCGAAGTATGCCCGCCGCTCGGCGAGGGGCGCGGGATCCAGTCGGTAATGGAGGCGCGGCGTCGTGCCAAGGGCGTGCGCGATGCGCCCGAGCTCGGCCACGACGGGGCGCGAACGGTCCTCCGCGGGAAGCACGTGCGTGAGCCACCGCTGATTGCGCTTCCGTTGCCGCGCGATGCGAGCCGGGACGCCGACGAGCGACAGCGCCGCGGCCACGCGCCACTGTGACGACGCCAGCACGGCAAGCTCGTAGCGCCCGCGGCGAATCTCACGCATGGCGCGGAGAAAGGGCGCGAGCTTTCCCTTGGACGCACCCGGCGCGCGGTCCCAGAACGGATCGGACGCGATCACGCGCGTCACACCGGGGATGAGTCTGCCGACATCGGCCGCATACGCCTTGCACCAGAGGTCGAGCGGCGCGGCGGGAAAGCGCTCGCGCAGCGCCGGCGCCAGCGCCGACGCGAACACGAGATCGCCGACGTTGTCGAGACTGACCAGCAGGATGCGCGAGGGGTCGGTCATATGGCGTCTCGATCGCGAGACGGGTACGATTCTGCCTGCCGAGCCGCTGTGCTGGCAATGCCGCTCCTAGTCTAATCCCGCTTCCCGAGACGTGCCCCCCCATCTCTCCGCCGTTCTGATCGTGCACAATGAGGAAGCGCACCTCTCCGCATGTCTCGCGAGCATTCGAGAGATCGCCGATGAGATCATCGTGCTCGACGATGGCTCCACGGACGCAACGGTGTCGATCGCGAAGCAGAGCGGCGCGCGCGTCGCGATGCGGCCTTTCGACGACTTCGGCCGGCAAAAGCAGGCGGCGCTCGAGATGGCGACGGGAGCGTGGATTCTCTCGATCGACGCCGACGAGCGCGTCACACCGGCGCTGGCCCGCGAGATCGCCGAGGTCACTCGCGGTGCGCATGCCGCGGATGGCTACTGGTTGAGACGGACGATGGTGTACCTCGGACGACGGCTCCGTTTCGGAGGCGCGGGCTCCGAGTGGATCCTCCGGCTCGCTCGCCGAGAGCGTGCACGCTTCGCCCCGCTCCCGGTGCACGAGCATCTGATCGTCGACGGGCGTACGGAGCGATTGTCCGGCGCCCTCGATCACATCAAGTATCGCTCCCTTCGTGAGCACGTCGAGACGATCAACCGGTATACGGAGCTCGCCGCTGGGCGCAAGCGCGATGCCGGACGCCACTTCGCGATGACGCACGTGCTTCGGATCCCGTGGGAAATGTTCTCGCGGCTGATCCTTCGTCTCGGCATCCTCGATGGGCGTGCGGGCGTGATCCACGCGGCCATGGCGGCCTTTTACGCCTTCGTGCAGTACGCGAAGTTGTGGCGCGAGCCGGAGTGAAGCCGCCGCGCATCCCGCATCCGCGTCAGGTTCTGCTCGTGCAGCTGCGGCGCCTCGGCGACGTCGTGCTCACGACCGCGCTCCTCGAGGATTTGCGGCGCGCGTTTCCGCACACGCCGGTGGATTTTCTCGTCGGCGATCGCGCCGCTCCCCTCCTCGAGCATCATCCGCTCA
This sequence comes from Gemmatimonadaceae bacterium, assembly GCA_025930755.1. Classification (GTDB taxonomy): domain Bacteria; phylum Gemmatimonadota; class Gemmatimonadetes; order Gemmatimonadales; family Gemmatimonadaceae; genus JAICNG01. The sequence continues at coordinate 9,997 of JAICOJ010000115.1, read as the reverse complement.
TTCGCGAGCGGCTCGTGTATGATCGCGAGCATCCAGCGCGAACCTGGCGCGCGGTACGCCGGCGACGATACGACTGGATCATCGACCCGCAATCATCACCGAGGACCGCGCCCGTGGCGCTCGTCGCGGGGTCGCCGGTCCGCGCAGGCTTCGCGGTGCGAGGGTGGGGATGGGTGTACACGCACCGCCTGCCGCGCTCGGGCCGCGCCGTCGAATACGTTGCGCGCGAGCGGCAGCGTCTGCTCGAGCTGCTTGGCGTCGAAGTGGGCCCGGTCCGAACGACTCTCGCGCTCAGTGCGCAGGAACGCCTCGCGGGTCATGCGCTCCTCGCCTCGCGTGGCATCCGCGCCGATGCTCCTGTGGTCGCCCTCGTTCTGTCGGCAGGCGAGTCGGCGAAGGAATGGTCACCAACGCACTTCGGCACGCTCGCGGATGGGCTGGGCTGGGCCGGGATCCAGGTCGTGATGTTCGAGATGCCGGGTGACCACGCGAAGGTGTCACTCGCGGCCCAGGCATCCGGTGTGTTCGTGCGCATTCCCGTACCCGGCTTGCGCGACTTCATGGGTGCGCTTGCGGCGTGCGATGTCCTGGTGTCGGCAGACACGGGCCCCGCGCACGTAGCGACGGCGCTGCGCGTGCCGCGTGTCACGATCTTCGGACCCGAGCCGCCCGCGGCATGGGCCCCTCCGGGCGATCCATCCGTCATTGCGCTGCGCGCCGAGGCCGCGCGCGAGCTCGGCATCGTCGCGAAGAGCGATTCGCGGGCTGCGACACTCACGTCGCAGGTGACGCCGGCGCAGGTTTTCGAGGCCGTGCGCACGCTTCTCGCACGGCGTCCGGGCTTCGAGGACGGTGCGAGCGCCTCGCGATCGGGGTAGATTCCTGGCGACGCGTCTCTGCGTTTCGAGGCGGCGAAATGACGGCGCATCCCGGACGGGCGAGGTGAGGATGGACGAGACCATCGGCATGCTGATCGCGCGGCTCGCGCAAACGAACATCGAGCTGTGGCATGAGGAGGACAAGGCGCGCGTCGAGGACGATCATCAGGTCGCTGCCGCGAAGCGGAACGTCGACAAGCTGAATCAGCGCCGGAACGACCTCATCGAGCGCATCGACGAGGCGGTGATGCAGGCGGCGCGCGAAGCGCAGCGCGAGGCGGGTGCCCGTCGTGGCTGAGACGGTTGGCTGGCTCGCCGACAAGCTGAGCATCGTCGAGCTCAAGATCTATCACATGCAGGAGCAGGCCGACCGGACCGACGTCGCGCCGGACTTCCGCGAGCGCTGTGAGGGTCGGCTCGAGGTTCTCCGGATGCAGCGCGACGACCTGGCGGCGGAGCTGACGCAGCTGCTGTCCGATGTCGCCGCGGGTCGAGTCGTGCCGAAGGTCTACCGCCAGTTCAAGATGTACAACGACCCGCAGTACCGGCAGACGAAATGACGGCGAGGGCGCTCTGGTGTTGACGGTGCTTCACGTCGATACCGAGCGTGGGTGGCGCGGCGGAGAGCGGCAGGTGCTCTGGCTCGCGGCGGGAATGAGGGAGCGCGGGCATCGCGCGATCGTCGTCGCGCGACCGGGCGACGAGCTGGCTCGCCGCGCCGGCGCCGCGACGCTCGAGGTCATCGAAGCCGCGCCACGCGGTGAGCTCGATCTCTTCGCCGCGCGCCATCTCCGCCGCCTCATCGTGCGGAATCGTGCCGAGGTCGTGCACGCGCACACCGCACACGCCGCCGCGATCGCGGCGCTGGCGACCCTCGGAACTCCGGCGAAGATCGTCATCGCGCGACGCGTGGACTTCCCGCTGCGCCGCAACCTCGGCACCCGGCTCAAGTACGGGCGGGCCGACGCGGTGATCGCCGTGTCGAACGCTGTCGCCGCCGTCGCGGCGGAGGCCGGCATTGCGCGTGAGCGTATCCGCGTCGTGCCGGATGGCATCGATCTTTCGCGCAGCGTCCAGGCGGCGGACGACGACACGCTCAGGTCGTTAGGTATTCCTGGCGGCGAGCCGCTGGTGGCTCAGGTGGCGGCGCTCGTCGCGCACAAGGATCCGGTGACCTTTGTCCGCGCCATGGCCTCGGTGCGCGCGCGCATCCCGCGGGTGCGTGGTCTGCTCGTCGGCGAAGGTCCGCTGCGCGCCGTCGTACAGGCCGAAGTCACGCGGCTGGACCTCGACCGGACGCTTTCGCTCACCGGATTTCGACACGACGCCGATGAACTGTTGGCCGCGGCGGACGTGGCGACTCTGAGCTCGGTAGAGGAGGGAATGGGCAGTGTGTTGCTCGACGCAATGGCGTTCGGTGTGCCGATCGCCGCGACGCGGGCGGGTGGGATCCCCGAGATCGTCGATCACGCGGACACAGGGCTGCTGTCGCCGCCCGGCGACGCCCAGGCGTTGGCCGACAACATCGTGCGGCTGCTCACGGATCAGGACATGGCCGCGTCGCTCGCCGCGCGCGCGCGCATGCGGGTGGAGGAATTCTCGGTCGATAAAATGGTGGAGCGGACCATCGAGGTGTACCGCTCTGTTCTCGAGTGACGGCAACGGTGACAGAATTCGGAATGCAGGATTCAGAACTCAGAGAAAGCGCCGGGAGCCAGCTACTTGCCTCCCCGTGATCGTTTCTGAGCTCGGGCATCCGAATTCCGGGCTCTGTGGGCTTCGCCGTCCTTTACGGCCTGTACCTGGCCCGCCACAGTTTCACTCGATCCACGACGTCCGCCACCTGAATCCGCGCCATCCGCCCCTCCCGGTGCTCCGGCGAGATCGGATAGTTCTCCCCCGGATCGCCGTACGCATCGAGCATGAGGTCGCGGAATTTCCGGTAGGGTCCGATGCGCTTCGGGTTGTTGTAGCCCATGAGACTGACCACCGGCGTGTCGAGCGCGACGGCCATGTGCAGCGGGCCGGTGTCCGGAGAGATCACCAGCTCCGAGGCGTCGATGAGCCAGACCAGCTCGCGGAGCGGCACGCCTAACGTCGTGTGGGGGGTGTGCCGCGCCCGACGCATGATCGTCTCCTGCACCGCGAGCTCGCGGGCGCTGCGTCCACCGGCGAGCACGGGGCGAAGGCCGAAATCCTCGTGGAGCGCATCGACGAGCTCGGCCCACCGCTCGGGGATCCAGTCCTTGTGCGGGTTGCTCGTCGCCAGCACCAGCGTCACGGTCGGCCGAGGCAGCGTCGCGACGAACGCGCGCCGCGCCTCGGCCTCGTGAGGCCACGGGCCCAGGTTCCACGTCACGGGCTCGTGCGGCACGCCGAGCGCCTCGAGAAACTCGAAATACTGATCCTGCACGTGGCGATTGGGACGCGCCGGAATGCGATGCGTCGTGAAGAGCCAATTGAGATCGCGGGCGCGGGCGCGATCGAACCCCAGCTTGACCGGCGCTCGCGTGAATCCGGTGATCACCCCCGCCTTGAAGTACACCTGCAGTGACAGTACTACGTCGAAGGTGCGCGCTCGCAAGGCACGTCGAACGTCGGCGAACGCCCCCCACCCCTTCCTGCGCTCGAAGAGAATGATCTCGTCCACGTCCGGATGGCCGCGAACGAGCGAGGCAGGGCCGGGCTGGAGAATCCACGTGATCCGCGCGCGGGGGCGATGACGCTTGAGCGCGGTAATGAGCGGCAGCACATGCACCGCATCACCGACCGCGCTCATCATCACGATGCAGACGCGCTCGAGCGGGGTGACGATCAGGGCAGCGCCTCCTCCTCCTCGCGGGCGAGCGCCGCGAGCAGCGCCATCTCGCCATCCCCCACGGGAAGTCCCTCACGCTCCCGGAGCTTGCGCGCCGACCGCGCGAATCGGCTCAGGTTCGCCTCCCGCACCCGCGGATGTCGTGGCGCGTCGAACCACACCCGGTCGACGTCCAGCAACCACGCTTCACGGTTGCCGTTGTCGTCGCGCGCGATCAGCACGTTTCGCACGTTGAGGTCGGGGTGCCGGACGCCCACTACGGCCATCCGCGCCAGGAGCTTCGCCACGACCCGCACGGCGCCGCGTATTGCGCCCGGATCGCGGTCACGATCGAGTGTCGCGGCGAGATCGAGCGCGTCGGGCACCTCGCGCGTGGCGACATCGGCGCGGCGCAGCAGCGGCGCCACCTCGTACGTGCTGTACGCGACCACTTCCGGGGTCGGGATCCCCTCGCGAGTGAGACGCAGCGATACCTCGAGCTCGTGCGGCGCGCGCGTAGGGCGGAGAAAGATCTCTCCCGTGAGCGGTGCGAGCCACCCGCCATGCCTCGACCGTCGCACGACCACGCGAGTCTCGCCATCCGGCAGCGGGACCGCGTACGCCACGCCACGCCCGTGCAACGGCCGCGCCTCGGGATGATGGGCGGCGTAGTCGTACAGCGATCCGGCAGCGAGCGCCGCATCCACCGGGCCGGCGAGCGTCGCGCGAGCGACGGTCTCCACCCCTGGCCGGACGAGCCGCTCGTACCCCGGCGGCGCCGTCATTTGCGAACGACGGAGTACACGGGCACCGGCTGGGCTTTTCCCTTGAGCTCCATCGGGGCTCTCTCTTTCAGTTTGGGGGGATGACGCAGTGCGCGCCGCATCTCATCGGTGAGAAGGATCTCCCCGCCATCGGCGGCGGAGCAAAGGCGGCTGGCCGTGTTGACGGCATCGCCGATGACGGTGAACTCGAGGCGCCTCTCCGAGCCGATGTTCCCGGCGAACGCCTCGCCGTAGTTGAGGCCGATACCGATCTGGAGCGCCGGCTTGCCGGCGGCGCGCCATTTCTTGTTCAGCTCATCCAGCCCGTGCATCATGTCGAGGGCCGCCGTCATCGCGCGATCCGCGTCGTCTTCGGCGGCAATCGGCGCGCCCCACTGCGCCATGACGGCATCGCCCATGAACTTGTCGAGAGTTCCCCCATGGCGAAACACGCAATCGACCATCTCAGTGAAATACTCGCTGAGCAGCGTCGCCATGTCGTCGGGATTCATCGACTCCGACAGGGCGGTAAAGCCGCGGATGTCGCTGAACAGCACGGCGATCGCGCGCTTGTCACCACCCAGGCGTACCGCGTCGGGGGAGCTCGCGATCCGCGCCGCGAGCGAGGGCGCGAAGTACCGCTCGAAGTTGCTGCGCACGAGCGCTTCCTTCCGAATGCGCTCGCCGAACTTGCTGTTCTCGATCGCGACGCCGCCGATGCCCGAGAATGCAACGAGAAAGTCGAGATCCTCATCGCCGAACTGGTGCGTCGCCGCCTGATTGTCGACGTAGAGCACCCCCTGCACCTCGTGATCGGTGCCGAGCAGCGGCGCGCACATCGCCGATCGCACGCTTTGCAGCAGGATGGACTGGCCGCCGAACCGCTCGTCCTCGGGCGCGTTGTCGGTGAGCACCGCGACCTTCTCCTGAATCACCTTGCGTGCGATCGACTGCGGCACCGTCCGTCCCGCCTCCGTTCCGCGGCGATCGCGCGAGATCTTCGGCACCATCTCACCGGTGTCGCCCAACAGATTGATGGCGACGCGGTCGGCGTCGAAGATCTGGAAGACATAGGTGGCGATCTTGTCGAGCAGGCTGTTGATGTCGACGGCGCCGGAGAGCCCTTTGGCGATCTCGACGAGGAGTGCGAGTCGCCGCTCATCCTGGCTGGCGTCGTCGGTTGGCGAGGCCGTGATGTCGGGGCCCCGGAGCCGGCTCGACAGCAGCCCGCGCGTGCCGGAGGCCGACAGCTGTCGGCGAATGGTCCCGCTCGGGCGAGGACCGGTGTCGGGCGTCGCATGCGCCGGCGACGTGCGCGGTGGTGGGGGAGGGAGGTCGGGCGCTTCCGTCACCCGGAAGGACACCTTCCCGAACGTCAGCACGTCGCCGGGCGCGAGCGCGCGGTGCGTCACACGCTCGCCATTCACGTACGTCCCGTTGCTCGATCCGAGGTCGCGAATCGCGAACCCATCGTCGCCGCATTCGACCTCTGCATGTCGCCGCGAGATCGTGGGGTCGAAGATCGGGATGTCGCTGTTTGGCGCGCGCCCCACGACGAGTGGCGGGCCCTCACGCAGCTCGAACGACTGCGCGCCATCGGTGCCGACGAGCTTCAGACGCATTGAAGGGTCAAATATGGCGTGCGGTCGTGGTCGCTTCTAGCGCGCGCCGAGCCATGCTGATGGCCAGAAGCAGCGCGCGCGCCTTGTTCTCCGTCTCCTCCCACTCACGCTCGGGGATGGAGTCCGCAACGATGCCGGCGCCAGCCGAGACAGAGGCAACTCCCCCCGCGATCATGCAGGTGCGGATGGTAATCGCGAGATCCATGCGCGTCGCGCCGGCGGCGATGTAGCCGACCGCTCCGGCGTAGGGACCGCGCCGCTCCGGCTCGAGCTCGTCGATGATCTCCATCGCGCGCACTTTGGGTGCGCCGGTCATGGTGCCGGCCGGGAAGGTCGCCCGCAACGCATCGAGCGCGTCGTGCTCCGTCCGGAGCGCCCCATCCACCTGGCTGACGAGATGCAGCACGTGGCTGTAGCGCTCCACGCCGAACAGCTCGCTGACTTCGACCGACCCGAATCGCGCGACCCGGCCGACGTCGTTGCGACCCAGATCGACCAGCATGATATGCTCGGCGCGCTCCTTCTCATCGGCGAGCAGCTCCGCCGCCAGCGCCGCATCGTCGTCAGGCGTCAGCCCCCGGGGACGGGTGCCGGCGATCGGCCGCACCGTGAGACGTCCATTCGCCACGCGCACCAGCAGCTCGGGGCTCGATCCCACCAGCTCCAGACCGTCGAGCACCAGGTGAAACATGTACGGCGACGGATTGAGCGCACGCAGCGCCCGGTACAGCGTCGCGGGCTCGAAGTCGAGGGGCATCTCGAGGCGCCGCGCCAGCAGCACCTGAAAGGCATCGCCGGCAAGGATGTACTCCTTGATGCGCCGCACGCCGGCCTCGAAGTCCGCGCGGCTGATCGAGCTTCGTGCCGGGGGCATGCCTCCGGGGCCGTCGACCTCGAGCGTGGGGAGATCGACCGGCTCTCGCAGTCGCGCGGCGAGTGCGTCGATCTCCTGTTCCGCTTCGTCGTACCGCGCGCGCAGCGCGCGATCGTCGAGAGCGGACTCCACCGGAACGCCGATCACGATGCGCGCGCGCGAGCGCAGGTTGTCGATGATGACGACCGCGCGCGTCAGGACCATCAGGGCATCGGGTACGTCCAGCGCTCGGCGCGGGGGGTGTGGGAGCCGCTCGATGAGTCGCACGACGTCATAGCCGAAATAGCCGACCGCGCCGCCCCAGAAGGCGCCGAGCTCGGCAACCGTCGCGGGCTGGTATTCGCGAAGCCTCGCTCCGAGGTCCGCGATGGGATCCGCCGGACGGCGCTCTCCGTGCCATCCGCGCTGAGGGTGCCATTCGTCGACCACGCCATCGCGAAGCCGCCATGCCCCCGCGGGCTCCGTGCCGAGGAACGTATAGCGCGCCCACGTCTCGCCGCCGGCAGGCGCGGACTCGAGGAGAAACGCGAACGGTCCGCGGCGGAGCTTCGCGAACGCCGAGACGGGCGTGTCGGTGTCGAGCAGCACGTCGCGCCAAACCGGGATGAGCGTGCGTTCGCGCTCCGCGCTGCGCGCGAGCGCGAGAAATCGCTCCGACGTCACTGATCGCGCGCTTGCCGCGCGATGCACGCACCGCGATATTCGCTCGTCATGCTCCGCATTTTCGCGGCGATGGCAGCCGCGTGCTGTCTCCTGGGGCCGCTCGTCACGCCCGCGAGGGCGCAATCAGAGTGGAATGATGCGCGAACGATGGCGCTCGTGCATCGCGCGACCGAGCTCCGCGAGCGCCAGCTCGCCGACACGGCGCTGCACGACTGGCGCGCCATCGCGCGCGGCTATGTCACCTTTCTCGCTCAACTCGGTGAGGGTTTCACCGAGCCGCCGAAGGTCATCAAGGCGGACGAGCTCGCCCTGGAAGTGTACTGGCGCTCGCCGGGGCTGAGCAAGCAGCGCATCATCGGGCGACGCGACACCCTCCTGCTCCCGACGGACATTGCGTACCATCGCGACCACCTCGGCATCGTCCAGAACAACTTCCCCGAGGTCATTCGCCTCGGGGATGGCGACGAGGTCCGCGACGTGCCGCATCCACTCAGTCCTCGCGGGCTGGCCGTGTACGAATTCGCCATCGGCGACTCGATCGAGATGCGCCTGCCCGATCGCACCATTGCGGTGGCGATCGTGCGCGTCCGTCCGACCGACGACACGCAGCCGCGCGTCGTTGGGGCGCTGTTCATCGAGCGCGAGAGCGCCCAGCTCGTGCGAATGGCATTCAACTTCACGCGCGCGGCGTTTGTGGATCGGCAGCTCGAGGATCTCGCGATCGTGCTCGACAACGCGCTCGTGTCGGGCACGTTCTGGCTCCCCCGGCGTCAGGAGATCGAGATCCGGCGCGCGGGAACGTGGATGGACTTCCCGGTTCGGGGGATCATTCGCGGGCGGTGGGAGATCTGCTGTCATGACGTGAACACCGGGCTGGACCTCGCGCTGTTCAACGGGCCCGAGATCGTGCAGGCGCCGCAACGCGTGATGGACGCGCATCGCTGGGGGGGAGCGATTCTGGATTCGCTGCCACCTGACGTGCGTGCGCCCACCGATCCCGAGGTGCGGATCATCCAGGAGGAGGCGCGGCGATTGGTCCGTGCGCAGGCGCTCGCCCGGAGTCGCCACGCGACGGTGGCGGCGCGCGGGATCTCCGATGTTGCCCGCGTTCGCCGCGCGGAAGGCCTCGCCCTCGGCGCCGGGATCTCCCGCGCCCTCGGCGGCGGCGTGCGCACCACCCTTCAGGCGCGGTACGGGCTGGACGACGAGCAGCTCAAGGCGCGAGTGGGAGTCTCGTGGATGCGCGCGAGCGGCGTCGGGCTGCACCTGTTCGCCGAACGGGAGTATCGTGACGCCGGCGACATCGTGGAGCGGTCGGGACTCGTGAACTCCATCGCGGCCCAGGAGTTCGGCAGCGACGCCACGGAGCCGTTCGACACGCGGAGCGTGGGCCTCGCCGCCGACCTGGGGAGCGCGTTAGGCCTGGGATGGCGCGTCACCGGCGCGTACGAGCGGCACGGGGCCGTTGAAGTCGTCGCGAGCCCGTCTCGTGGGACCTACGAGCCGGTCATCAATGCGCTCGACGGCCACGCCGCTCGGGTTGGGCTCGCCTTCGCTCGACCGACTTCGCTGTTCATCGGGGGCACCGAGCTCCGTCTGCACGGGGAGCTCCGCGCGGTGTGGTTCCAGCCCCGCGCGCTGTCACTTGACCAGCCGGCAACGGTTCGGCTCTTCGTCGATGGCGCGATCGAGCGCCCGGTGGGAAGCCATCGCCTCATCTCGCGCACGACGTTCGCCGCCGTGGAGGCGATGACGGGCGCGGCTCCGCCGCAGGATTTGGTGTATCTGGGCGGCCCGGTGAGTGGGCCGGGATACCGCTATCACGAGCTCGTGGGCGAGATCGGTGGAAGCCAGCACCTCGAGTGGCGGTTACCAGCACCCTTCGTCGCGATTCCTCTGGGCCGATTCGGGGAGGCGCCGCCGCGAATGACGCTGGCGCCCTTTGCGCACGTCGTTTTCCTCGCGCGCACCAGCAGCGAGCGCCCGGCTGGGTGGTACCCCAGCCTCGGCACCGGCGCGCTCCTGTTCTTCGACGCCCTGCGGCTCGACGTGGGCCGGGGTCTGCGCGATGGCAGGTGGACCTTCAGCGTGGATGTGACGCCCGAGCTGTGGCGGGTGATGTGAAGGGCGGAGGCGCTGGAGGTGCTAGAGGCGCTGGAGGCGCTGGAGGACGGCCGCGCCTTCAGCGCCCTCAGCGCCTTCAGCGCCTCCAGCGCCTTCAGCGCCTTCAGCGCCTCCAGCGCCCTCAGCGCCTTCAGCGCCTCCAGCGCCTTCAGCGCCTCCAGCGCCTTCAGCGCCTTCAGCGCCTTCAGCTCCTCCGACATCTCGCTATCTCGTTTCGGTCTTCGATCGTCTAAGTTACGGCCGGGTGCCCGTATGCGACTCGGCGCTCACCTCCT
>JAICOJ010000222.1 GCA_025930755.1 Gemmatimonadaceae bacterium | reverse complement strand
CTATGTGGGTGTGGGTGTAATAACGGCGGTGGTGGCGGTGGTGGGGCTGGTGGCGCGGGGGGCGCTGTGGGTTGACCCCCCCGCGCCTCTTGCGCCTCCAGCGCCTCCAGCGCCTTTATTAACCCATGCGCGCTCTGGTTCAACGAGTATCACGCGCCGAGGTGCGCGTGCGCGAGGCGGGGCGCGACCCGCGCACGACGGGGCGCATCGCGACCGGCTTCCTCCTCCTGGTGGGCTTCACGCACGACGACGACGACGCGCGGCTCTCGTGGATGGCGGACAAGGTCATCGGCTTGCGCGTCTTCGGCGACCAGGACGGGAAGATGAACCTCGCCCTCAGTGAGGTCGGCGGTGCGCTGCTCGTCGTCTCACAGTTCACGCTCTACGGGGACGCGGAGAAAGGACGTCGCCCCAGCTTCATCGGAGCGGCACGTCCCGAGGCCGCGGAGCGCCTGTACGAGCGATTCATGGGTATGCTCACCGACCGCGGCGCCCGCGTCGAGCGGGGCGAATTCGGCGCGATGATGGATGTCGAGCTGGTCAACGATGGACCGGTGACGTTGTGGCTCGAGCGGTAACCCCTCGCGTCCTGCTCGCCTCGTCGTCGCCGAGACGGCGCGAGCTGCTGACCATGATCGGCATCGCGCACGAGGTCGTTCCGGCGGATATCGATGAAGCCTATCTGCCGGGCGAAGCGCCGCTCGCACACGCCGAGCGGCTCGCGCGCGCGAAGGCGGACACGATCGCGCGGGTGGCGCCCGAGGCGGTCGTCATCGGAGCCGACACGATCGTCGTCATCGATGATCAAGTGCTCGGGAAGCCGCGTGACGCCGCGCATGCCGCGACCATGCTGTGCCAGCTGAGTGGACGCACGCACGAGGTGTTCACCGCCGTCGCGGTCGCGCGCGGACCGCGAATCGACTCGGGCGTCGAGGTGGTGTCGGTCACGTTCCGCGCGCTGCGGGACGAGGAGATCACCGCGTACATCGGGACACGCGAGCCGATGGACAAAGCCGGCGCATACGGCATCCAGGGGTACGGAGCGACGATCGTCGAGCGCATTGATGGCGACTTCTTCGCGGTGATGGGACTCTCCCTCGTGCGGCTCGTGACGCTGCTCGCGCAGCACGGTGTGACGTACGACTTCCGGGGCGTGCGGCTCCAGTGAGCACCCCGCGCGCGCTCAAGGAGCTCGAGCGCACGACAAAGGGTGTCCTGCTCCGGCTGCTCGGTCTCGTGCTCGGCGGCATGCGACGGCGTGCCGCGCCCGACTGGTCCGCCGGCACACCTCGCGTCCTGTTCATCCGCCACGATGGGATTGGCGATGTGCTGATGTCGACGCCGCTACTGCGCGCGGTCGCGCGGGCTCGACCCAACATCGCGATCGACGTGCTGACCTTTCCCGGGCCTGCGGAGGCGCTGCGCGGTCTCCCCTTCCTGCGGGAGGTGCACGCGTTCTCTCCTGGGCGGCGTCTGACGTATCCCCGCGAGATCATCGCTCGGATTCGGCGCGAACGGTACGATGCCATTATCGATGGGACGGTGCGCCGCTTCGTCGACGGAAAGGAGTTTGGCGGCCGCGTGAAGGCGGCGATGGTGCTCCTGCTGCTCGCATCGCGTGCGCGGCACCGCATCGGCATGGCGGGACGGGAGAATGATTTCGTGTACACCATTCCCGTTCGTGCATCGAACGCGCGCGCCCACCACAGTCGCTACACGGGATCGCTCGGGCTGCCCTTCGGGGTCGACCCTTCGACGATGGATCCCCAACCCGCGATCGCGCTGACGGCCGAAGAGCTGGACGAGGGTGAGCGCGCGTGGGCCGCCGCGGGCGGCGACGCTCCCCGGCTGCTCGTGAACATCTCGTCACTCAACGAGTGCCGACGGTGGGATGACGGCGCGTACGCGACGGCGCTGCGCGCGGTCCGGCGACAGCGCCCCGACGTGCGCATTGGCATCATCGGTGGACCGGGCGATGACGTGCGAGCAACGGCGCTGGCACGCAGTGTCGGCGCGATCGCGATGGTTCCACCACTCCGTGTCGCGTTCGCGACGGTCGCGCAGGCGAACGTCCTGCTCACGCCCGACACGAGCATGGGACACGCCGCCGCCGCACTCGGGACGCCCGTCGTCGTCATGCTCCCGACGGGCCACGAGCCGCTCGTCCCGGCGGGTGTCGACGGCATTCATTTGTTCGGCGAGGGCGGGCAAATCCGATCGATTCCCGCCGAGCGGGTTGAGCGCGCGGTGCTCGAGATGCTGACGCGAGTGACGCCACGCTCCGCGGCCTCGCCATCACGGTGACACCGCCGGGCGTGAAGCGCGTGCTGAAGCAGCTCGAGCGCATGTGGAAGCGCGTCGTATTCCGTGCGCTCGGGGCTCTGCTTCCCGGGCGTCGCGCCACGCAGCCTCCGGCGTGGGACGACCGCCCGCACCGCGTCCTGTACCTGCGCTACGACCGCATCGGCGACATGATCATGGCGACGCCGCTCATCCGGGCGATCGCGCGCGCCCACCCGACACTCCACCTCGATGTCCTGGCGTCGCGATCCAACGCGGTGGTGCTGTCGGGCAATCCTCACGTGCGGCGAGTGATGATCTTCGATCGCAAGCGTCTCGCCTCGTTCGTGCGAACGGCGCGCGCGCTGCGACGCGAACGGTACGACGCGGTCATCGATGGCATGGTGCTTCAGCCATCGGTGACGATGCTCATGCTGATGCTGGCGACGGGTGCCCGCTACCGCATTGGCGTCGGCGGTCGGGCGAACGACTTCATCTACACGCTTCCCGTTCGCGCCGCGCCAGCGGAGGCGCACCAGATTCTGCAGTCCGCCGCGACCGCGACCCCCTTCGGGGTCGATGTGCGGCGAACGGACTGGCGCCCCGAGCTGTTCATCGACGCCGGTGAGCGCGCACGGGCTGAGGAGGCCTGGCGTGCGGCTGGCGCTGGCCGTCCGCGCGTCCTCGCGAACATCGCCGCGGGCGAGGCGCGGCGGCGCTGGCCCTCCAATCGAGTCGTCGCCGCCATACGCGCCGCGCGTCACGTCTCCCCCGGCAGTGTCGTGCTGGTGATGGCACCGCCTGACGAGCTCGAGGAGGCCGGCCGAATTGCGCGCGACGCCGGTGCGCACGCCATCGCGCCCGGATTGCGGGACGCTCTCGCGCTCGTGGCCACAGCCGACGTCGTATTCACGCCGGACACCAGTATCGCGCACGCTGCGTCGGCGTTCACGAAGCCCTCGGTGGTGATGATGATCGGAGGCTCGGCGATCTTCGAGCCGTATGAGACGCCGGGGCGGTTCGTGTATAGCCCGGGCCCGACGCTGGCGTCGCTCGAGGCTCAGCCCGTCATCGATGCGCTGGTGCCGGTGGTCCAAGCGGCGTCAGGAGATCGAGCTCCGCCAGCATCACCTCCGCGGTAACTCCGGCCGGCGAGGGACGCGCAATGATGCGCGACGTCCCTGGTCCCTGCGGAAAGGTCCGCTGTGGCTCGCCGGGGGTGAAGATCCCGAGCACCGGAACGCCGAGCCCCGCCGCGACGTGCAGCGGACCAGAGTCGTGGCCGACGAACGCGTCGCACAACGATATGAGGGCCGCGGAATCGAAGAGCGATCCGTTGCCGATCGCGTCGGCGAAATGCCAGCGTGGGGACGCGTCGCTCGCGCGGATCTCGGCGAGCTCGGCCGCCGAGCCGATCCACACCACGTCGACATCGCGCTTGAGAAGCGCGTCACCGACGGCGCGCCATGCCGGCGTGGCCACGCACCGCGCGCGGCTGCCTGCGAAGGCGTGCAGCGCGACGCGGCGCTGACCCCTCATGAGAGACGCGAAGTATGCCCGCCGCTCGGCGAGGGGCGCGGGATCCAGTCGGTAATGGAGGCGCGGCGTCG
>JAICOJ010000263.1 GCA_025930755.1 Gemmatimonadaceae bacterium | reverse complement strand
GCTTATCAATGCCTGACGCGCACCCTGAGGAGTGACCGCTGGAAGGCGCTCGAAGCGCGCGGCGCGCGAGTCCAGCGATTGCTGTGGGCCAGCACGAGCACCAAGGACCCGCTGTACGACGATGTCCGATACGTCGAGCCGCTGATCGGTCCGCATACGGTCAACACGATGCCAGCCGATACGAGTCGCGCCTTCGCCGACCACGGAACGGTTGCTGCGACGGTGGAGCGCGATCTGGACGAGGCGCGGCGGATCATGGAGCAGCTCGCCGCCGTCGGCATCGATATCGATCGTGTGACGAGTCAGCTCGAGGACGAGGCGGTTCAGAAGTTCATCGACCCGTTCGATGCGCTGATGGCCGCCCTGGCGGAGCGGCGTCGAGCGATCCTCGAGCGGGAGATTCCCCATCAGACCGTCGAAGCCGGATCGCTTGCCAGTGCTGTCGACGCGGGGCTCGAGGCGCTCGATGCGCGTCAGGTGGGGCGGCGGCTTTTCGCGAAGGACGCGTCGCTCTGGGCTGCAGATTCCGAGACGCAGGCCTCGGTGCAGAACCGACTGGGGTGGCTCGACAGCGTGGACGCGTTTCGGCAGCGTGTCGCCGAGATCACCGCATTTGCGGATGCCGTGCGCGCGGAGGGCGTCACACACGTCGTGCTGCTGGGCATGGGAGGCAGCAGTCTCTCGGCCGAAGTGTCTCGCGACATCTTCGGACGGTCGCACGACTGGCCGGAGTTCCTGGTGCTCTCGAGCACGGACCCCTTGGCCATCCGGGACGTCGAGCGCCGGATCGACCTCGAGAACACCCTGTTCATCGTGGCGACGAAGTCGGGCACCACGATCGAAACACTGAGCTTCTATCGTCACTTCTGGCAGAAGGCGCGCGAGGCGCTCGGCACGGCGCCGGGCCACCGCTTCATCGCGATCACCGATCCCGATACGCCGCTCGCGAAAGACGCTGACACGCGTGGATTCCGCCGGTGTTTCGCGAACCCCGCTGACATCGGCGGCCGCTACTCGGCGCTCTCCTACTTCGGACTCGTGCCGATGGCGTTGCTGGGCCTCGATCTCGCGCGGCTGCTGGACCGGGCGCTCCTGATGCACCGGAGCTGTGGTCCGTTCATTCCCGCGGCCTCCAATCCGGGGCTGCACCTCGGCGCGCTCCTCGGGCTCGCGGCGCGCGCGGGCCGGAACAAGGTGACGTTCGTCCCGTCGCGTTCGCTTGCCGCCTTCGGCGCCTGGGCGGAACAGTTGCTGGCGGAGAGCACGGGCAAGGACGACCGCGGTCTCATCCCTGTTCATGGCGAGCCGCTCGGCCGATCGGACGCCTACGGCGACGACCGTCTGTTCGTCGGCATACGCCAGGCCGAAGGCGACGATGGCGAGGCGGAAGGGTTCCTGGACGCACGCGCGGCGGAGGGGCATCCGGTCGTGCGTCTGACGCTCAGCGATCCGCTGGATCTCGGCGCCGAGTTCTTCCGGTGGGAGCTGGCCACCGCCGGCGCCGGATCGATTCTCGGCGTCAATCCCTTCGACGAGCCGAACGTCGCCGAAAGCAAGCGGAACACGGGCGAGCTATTGAAGGAATGGCACCAGCGCGGGTCCTTTTCTGAGACGAGCGCCGCCGCGGCCGACGACCAGATGACCGTGTACTGCGATCCGGGTCAGCCCTGGTGCTCTCACCGACCGGCCGCTTCGTCGGACGCTGTGCTGCAGCAGTTTCTCGCCTCCGCGGCGCCTGGCGACTACCTGGCGCTCCTTCCGTACATCCACCAGAACCCGGCGTGTGAGGAATCCCTCATCGCGCTGCGCGGGTGGCTTCGCGACCATCAGCGCATCGCGACGACGCTTGGCTACGGGCCGGGCTACCTGCATTCGACCGGCCAACTGC
>JAICOJ010000229.1 GCA_025930755.1 Gemmatimonadaceae bacterium | reverse complement strand
GGGACCGCTCCTCTCTTCGGCTACGATGCGCGAATGACTCGCTCCCGCTTCGTGGCATGGTTGTCCGTCTTCGGTCGACTGGCGCCGGGGATCACGCGGGATCAGGCGCGGTCGGCGGCACAGGCTGCTGTGCTCGCGGCGCGAGACGATGGTGGGGAGCTGCCGACGCCGGGCGCCCTCGGTGGTCCGATGGCTGGCGAAGTGCGCGTCCAGATCGGAGGGCCGCCCGGTCCCGGCGGCGACCGCGCGCAACGTCCTCCGCCGCCGACGGTCCGGTTGTCCGGACTGGCGGGGTCACGCACCGCCTCCATCGAGCAGCCGTTCCTTCGCGGGCGATCGATGCCGATCTCGCTCTGGTTTCTCGCCGTCACCGGCGCGGTGCTGCTCATCGCCTGCGCGAACATCGCCAACCTCATGCTCGCGCGCACGACGAATCGCGCCCATGAGATCGGAGTCCGGCTCTCGCTGGGTGCCAGTCGCTGGCGCGTCACGCGCCAGCTTCTAACAGAAGGCCTGCTCATCGCCTTGCTTGGCGGCGCAGCCGGCCTCTGGCTGGCGGTCTTCGCCGTCGACCTCCTTCCGCGAATCGTGCCCCTCCCGCCCCTTCCGCCCTTTCTGGACGCGCGGGTGCTCGCCTTCACCGGGGTGCTGACACTCGGCACGACCATGATCTTCGGTCTCGCGCCAGCGCTTCGCGCGACCCGACCCAATCTCCGGTCATCGTTAGGTGGGAGCGGCGTGGTCGGAGCCGGGCGATCTCTGGGGCGGCGCGCGCTGGTCGTCGTGCAGCTGGCGGCTTCGCTCGTCCTCCTCATCGGCGCTGGCCTGTTCATCCGGAGTCTTCGCAACGTCAAGGCGATCGACGTCGGATTCGACACCGACCGGTTGCTCCTCGCGTCGGTCGATACGCGCGACCGCATGACGCGTGAGCAAATGGAGGAGTTCTGGCGACGCGCGCTCGATCGCGCCCGCGCGATTCCGGGCGTGCGCTCGGCCGCAGTGGGAATGGCGCCGCCGTTCGAGATGAACATCATGATCCTGGTGGAGACGCCAGGTTTCCCGAGCCCCGATGGGCGGCCGCGCGGCGCGCAGCTCGATTACGCCGGCGTCGGCTATTTCACTACGCTCGGGATCCCGGTTAGGCAGGGCCGCGCGTTCAGCGAGGATGACCGAGCCGGCGGCGCGCCGGTGGCGATCGTGAACGAGACCATGGCACGACGCATCTGGGGCGGGCAGTCGCCGGTCGGAAAGTGCGTGCGCGCGGAGCTGATGGCGCCCGATGCGCCGTGCTCGGAGGTGGTAGGCGTCGTCGCCGACGCGAGATACGCCGACATCACCGCGGACCCTGGGCCGTTCCTGTACCGTCCGCTGGCGCAGCGCCCTCGTCAGGCACCGCCGATGACGGTCATGTACGTTCGCACCACGGACGATCCCACCGCGCTCGCCGGAGCGCTCCGCCGCGAGCTGGAGGGACTGGATCCGTCCATTCGATTCGCGGAGGTGCGGCCGCTGACGAATCTGATCATGCCGCAGCTCCAGCCGTGGCGTGTCGGCACGATGATCTTTACGCTCTTTGGGGCGCTCGGGCTCGTGCTGGCCGCGGTCGGGCTGTACGGCGTGCTGTCGTTCCTCGTGGCCCAGCGAACCCGCGAGATCGGCGTGCGCATCGCGCTGGGCGCTCCCTCAGATAGCGTGCTCGGCCTCGTGCTCGGCCAGGGTGGGCGCCTCATTGCGATCGGCGTCGTCGTGGGCGTCGTGCTCGGCGCCATGGCCACGCAGCTCTTTGCGTCCATGATGTTCGGCGTGAGCCCGCTCGACCCGTTCGTGTATCTCGCGACCGCGCTCCTGATGGCGACCATCGGGATGGTAGCGGTCTACGTCCCTGCACGCAGGGCGACGAAGGTCGATGCGATGGTGGCGCTGAGGGCCGACTAGCGCCGAGGGCCTTGGTGAAACCGCGATGACGGGGGCACCGTATGGGAAACCCATATGACAAACCTCATCGCGGAAACCTCGCCCAGCACACGAGGACGCATCCTCGCTGCGCTCTATCTCGCCGTCATCGCTGGCGGCATCATCGCCCAGCTGTTCATCGCCGACAGCCTGGTCGTCCGTAACGACGCCGCCGCGACCGCCGCCAACATCCTCGCCAACAAGTCGCTCTACCGGCTCGCCTTCACCATCTTCATGCTCGAGATGGCCGCGCAAATGGCGGTGAGCATGCTCTTTTACGACCTGCTCAAACCGGTCAACCGGAGCGTCGCGCGTCTCGCCGCGATCTTCGGACTCACCGCCAGCGGCATCAAGACCATGGCGCGGCTCTTCTTCTACGCGCCGCTCATCGTGCTCAGCGGAGCACCCTATCTCTCGGTCATGGAGCCTGCCCAGCTGGAGGCGCTGTCGTTCCTCTTCCTCAGGATCAACAGCCAGGGTGCAGCCATCGCGCTCATCTTCTTCGGCTTCGAGACGGTCCTGCGCGGCTGGCTCGTGTTCAAGTCGGGATTCCTCCCGCGATTCCTCGGCGTCATCTCCACCATCGGCGGAATTGGCTGGCTCACCTACCTCTGGCCGCCACTCGGCTCTCGGGTTTTCACTGCGGTCGCGTTGTTCGCCATCATCGGAGTGATCGCGACGACGGGATGGCTCTTCATCCGCGGCGTTGATGACGTGAAGTGGAGGGAGCGCGCCGCGCTGGCGGGAACCTCGATCTGGCGTTGACCAGCTCGGCGCAAGCCTCGCCAGGTTCCTTTTACCGCAGAGGCCGCAGAGGACGCGGAGGAACTTCAACCGCAGGAGCCTTTGGAAAAAGCGTTTTGCAGTTGCAGCCCTCTGCGCCCTCGGCGTCCTCTGCGGTAAAAAGCCCTCGAGCACGCGGTTCGAATTCCACGGAAGCTGACGAAGCCCGAGCTCCGCGTGATACCTCGACTGCACGGGTGTCGTTGCGCAGATTGGTGTCGTAACCATCCCTGACGCGGCGGACGCCACCGACACCATGCGACTGACCGACGACGAGCTCCGCGACGTGCTCGAGCGCGCCGAGGAGATTCAACGCACGACGCGGCGGGGCGAAGCGTTGCGCGGCGAGATGAATGCCGTGATCGAGGCCGGTGAAGGCATCGGGCTCACTCGCCCCGCCATCGAGCGCGCCCTTCGCGAGCGGTTCGAGCTCGCTCCACCGCCCGTCGTCGGCGACCGCGTCTTCGCGAAATCCGCCGACGGTAAGTTTCACATCGCGGACGTCGTTGCGATCTCGGGGGACGATATCCGCGTCAGCTTTCTGCGCGGAGGCGAGCAGGTCGTGACGGCCGATGAGATCAAACCCTGCTCGTTTGTCCCCGGTCAACGCGTGATGTACCACTGGCCCTGGTGGGGTCCGTGGAACTGCGAGGTCATCTCGTACCACGCGCCCACGCAATTCCTCGTGCTGAGCGATCGCTGGGGATCGACTACGACCTGTCGAGCGGAGGATGTGTGGCTGGAGCCGCAGCGGCAGACCAACGTACGCACGCCTCGCCAGCGCGCGTACGCGACGCTCATCGGCGTGGGCACCGCCGTCGGCGCGATCGTGGGCTCCCTCATTACCGCCCTGCTCATGCGGTAAGCGCTCCGTCGCCGGGTCGGTCGCGCGTGC
>JAICOJ010000216.1 GCA_025930755.1 Gemmatimonadaceae bacterium | reverse complement strand
GTGAACGTCGGCGCGAACGCATCGCCGCGCATCGCCGTGACGAAGGCGCCGCCGCGGAAGCCGAATGGGAGTGCGCCAGTCACGCGCAGCTTGGCCTCGAACTCGCTGGAGTTCGGCAATCGGCCGAATCCCAGAATCGCCTCGTTCGGGCGCACGAACGGCCCGGCGCCGCTGCCCGCGGGGTCGTCGTAGCCGGTGACACTGAACAGGTTGCCCTCGAGCTTCGTCAGCGCCAGCGAGCCCGTCACTGACCAGAGGGGAAAGCGCCCGGAGACGATCAGCTGGCCCTGGTTGAACACCCGTCGCGCGCCGGGGGCGGTCGTGATCTGGTAGACCGGATCCCACGTGAGGTCGGGAATATCGGACGCGCGATAGTTCGGCAGTGCCGGGGCGCCCGGTCGCACGACCTCCAGGATCCGGCGCACGAGCGCATCGTTCGGGAGATAGACCACGGGGAGCACCAGCGGATCCCCGTTGTGATCGCGAATCGTGCCGCCAAAGCGGTTGGTGACGCGAAGGTTGGTGAACGCGGTGTAGTTCGACGCGAGGTTGCGGTCGACCAGCGCGACCAGCCGACGGTTCCGGCGACCAACGTAGACGGCCTCCGCCTTCCAGCGCGAGCCGAGGGAACGCTCGAGACCGACGACGAGCTGATCGATGTACGGCTGCCGGTAATTGAAGACGGCGCCCTCCTCGTTCAGCTGGATTTCGTCCACCAGCGTCAGCTGGCCAGCCTCGACCAGAGAGTCGCGCTGGGCCTCGGTGAAGGTCGTCCGGGGATTGGTCGGCGTCGAACCGGTGTAGTACCAGAACTGATCGTTGGTGAAGACGCCGCCGCCTTCGACCCGGTCGAAGAACTGCGCGAAGAGATGCTGGTGGTAGCGGCCCCAGTGCACCTTGGCGACGAAACGGCCGTTACCCGCCAGATCGACGATCGCACCCACCCGCGGCTCGGTCGCGAAGTCGCGCACCGCCTCGAGCCGGTCCTGCCGGTCGCCCTGAGGCCGGAGCGCCCCGTACCACCACCCATGTCGCGCGCCTAACAACAGGCTCACACGCCGCCCGAGCTCGAGGCGATCCTGGAGATAGATGGCGCCATTCTCGACGTCCGCGTCGAGGCGCACTTCCCCGCCCGTGCTCACCGGGATAATGCCGCTCTCGGGCCAGGTCGCCGGCAGCAATGCGTTGAACGTCGGACGGTCGGGCGCGGCCGGCCGCCAGGTCATCCCGCCGTTCCGCAGATGCTGATGGACATACCGCGATTTCGAGAGCTCGATCCCCGCTTTCCAGTAATGCCGGATCGTGCCGCCCCCGGACGAGAAGATGTTCGCGTCCGCCGAGATGGCGGTCGTCGCCGGCGCAAAGCGCTCGCGAAAGGTCGCGTTGTGATACGACCGGTCCCCACCGAGCTCCCAGGTTCGCATGCCGGCCACGGTCGCGGCCCCATAGGGGTCGCGCCGCTCGTCGCCATCGAGACGCGCGACGCGAATGTCGAGGAGCGCCCGCGCCCCCCACGACCGGCGCCATGACAGCAGCCCGAACAGCGTCGGTGCACTCAGCCTCGTCCCGGCCTCGGCCGTCTCGAACCCCGTCTGCGCGTAATGCTCGGCCTGCAGGTCGACGAGTCCCACGGATGCATCGACGACATCGCGCGGGCTCGCCTGCCAGGTGAGCTTGCCGAAGAGCTTGCGCTCGTCATGCGTCCCGAGTGTGGGAAGAAACCGTCCGGCCACGCTCGTGTTGCCCAGATGATCGAGCACTCGAAGCTCGCGCTGCACCAGCTGGCCGGCGAGATAGTAGAAGAGCCGGTCGCGCACGAGTGGCCCGCGAAGCTCCCCCTCCACTTCGCGACGTCCAGCGACCTCGGCGCTGATCTCCGTGGAGCCGATGTTGGTGCTGTTGATGCGATCCGTCTCGCCATTCACGCGTACCAAGCCGGTTCGCGTGTTGGACCCCGACTTCGTCACCGCCCGAATGAGACCGCCCTGGAAGTTGCCATACTCGGCGCCAGCGGCGAGCCCGGTGACCTCGAGCTCTTCGAGCCAGCTCGGGTTGAGTGGGATGAGCGCCCCCCCCACGCCCGGGTGATTGAGCGCGACGCCATCGACGACGTAGCTGTTCGCTTGCTGAGTCGCACCGCCCCACACCTGGTCGGGGCGCGCTCCAGGCGTGAACGCAATGATCGACGTGAAGTCGTAGCCGAGCGGCAGGGCCGAGAGCTCCGCCTCATCGATGCGCGTGCCGAAGCGCGTGTCCTCGGTGTCGATCGCATTCGGCGCTGCCCCGACCACGACGGGATCGAGGGCGGTTGGCGCGTCTCGCATCACGATATCCACTTCGACCGACGCGCCCGAGGCGACGGCGATTCCTTCCCGCGACGTGGGACGGAAGCCGAGGCGGCGGGCCCCGAGGGTGTAATCGCCGGCGGGGAGCAGGCCGAGGCGATAGCGTCCATCAATGCCCGAGACGTCCCGCCTCACGATGGAGCCGTCGGACCGCGTCGCCGTGACCACGGCGCCGGACACGGGAGCCCCGTCATCGTCGCGAACGTGCCCAGCGAGCGAGCCGGTCGATTGCGCGGGAAGTGTCGATGCGACAGCGAAGCCGAAGGCAACACCGTGTGCGAGACGGCGAAGCATCATCGGGACTCGTCCACGAGCCCGCTGCTCGGTACCGGTTGTACCCCCGGCTGCGCCAGCAAATGCTCCCGCGCGTCCGCTCTGATCACGTCGCCCTCCGGCACGTCCCGGTCACCGACGTCACGTACGAACGACACGCAGGCGGCGGCCGTCAGCAGAAAGACGCCGCCCAGCATGACGATGTACAGTGGCGCCTGCGCGTTGTTCTCGCCGAAGACGGTGCGAATCAGCGGACCGAAGCCTAACGCGGCGATGATCTCGGGGATGACGATGAAGAAGTTGAATACGCCCATGTAGACGCCCATGCGGCTCGCCGGCAGCGCGGTGGAGAGGATCGCGTACGGCATGGACAGGATGGACGCCCACGCGATACCGACGCCGATCATGCTGAGGATGAGGAGATACCGATCGTGAATCACGTACACGGAGAGGAGTCCCACCGCACCGCAGACGAGCGCGAATGCGTGGACGGTCTTGCGGCTGGTGACCGCGGCAAGCTTCGGAAGGGCGAGCGCGACGACGAAGCAGGTGATCGAGTAGAACGCGAACACGAACCCGCCCCACTCGATGCCCTGTGTGTAGAGCGCTGACTGCGTGTCGGTCGCGCCGAACACGTGCCGCGCCGTGGCCGGCACGAAGAAGAGCCACATGCAGAAGAGGCCCATCCAGGTGAAGAACTGCACGACGGCGAGCTGCCGCATCGTCGGCGGCATGCCGCGAATCGACTCGGCGATCTCGGCGACGAGGTTGCCGAGCCCGCGCCGGTCGCGCCGCGCGCGATCGAACGCCGCGGGATCCTCCGGAGGAAATTCGGTCGTCGTGAAGACCGTCCAGAGCACGGCGAAGAGGAACACCGCCGCGCCGACCTGGAACGAGTACTTCACGGAGAGGGGAATGCCGCTGGCCGTATTTCCTTCCACGCCGAGCCAGCTGAAGAGGAGCGGAAGCGCATTCGCGAGGCTCGCGCCGACGCCAATGAAGAACGACTGCATGACGAAACCCGCCGTCCGCTGACTCGCGTTGAGCTTGTCGGCGACGAACGCGCGGAAGGGCTCCATCGAGATGTTGATGGAGGCATCGAGGATCCAGAGGAGCGACGCGGCCATCCACAGGGTGGTGGACGTCGGCATGATGAAGAGCGCGATGGACGCGAGGATCGCCCCGGTGAGGAAGTACGGGCGCCGCCGCCCGAGGGCCCCCCACGTGCGGTCGCTGAGGGCGCCGACGATGGGCTGCACGAGGAGCCCGGTTACCGGCGCCGCGAGCCAAAGCAACGGCACTTCATCGGGGCTCGCGCCCAGGCGCTCGTACACCGCGGACATGTTGGCGAGCTGCAGCCCCCAGCCGAATTGGATGCCGAGGAAGCCAAAGCTCATGTTGAACATCTGCCAGAAGCTCAGACGAGGCTTGTGCATGGGGGCGAAGTTGGGGGCTGCCTGGGGCTTTGTGAAGAAGGGGTCAGGAGTCAGGAGTCAGGGGGCAGGGAAGGAACGGCGCGGCAGCGAAGCTGCCGCGCTCATCCGATGAGGGCCGCACGCGCGGAG
>JAICOJ010000224.1 GCA_025930755.1 Gemmatimonadaceae bacterium | reverse complement strand
AGCGCCTGTCATTGCCGCCGTTCCTGGAAGGACGCCGCGCCGAGATCGAGAAGGGCCTCCTTCCCTTGGGGTGACCACGTCTCGCGATCACTTTTCCGAGATTGCGCGCGACTACGCGAGCTATCGACCGCGCTATCCGGATGCGCTGTTCGATTTTCTTGCCGAGCGTGCTCCGGCGCGCGGAGTGGTGTGGGACTGCGCATGCGGAAATGGGCAGGCGACGCTGGATCTGGCGGACCGATTCGATCGAGTGATCGCCACCGACGCGAGTGCGGCCCAGATCGCGCAGGCACCGGCACACCCGCGCATCGAGTGGCGGGTCGCGCCGGCCGAGCGAAGTGGGCTTCCAGCCGGAACGTGCGATCTGGTGACCGTCGCACAGGCGCTGCACTGGCTCGACATTGACGCATTCTTTCGCGAGGCGGCTCGCGTCTCGCGACCGCGAGGCCTGGTCGCGGTCTGGAGCTATGGCGGGGGCAGCCTCGATGATCCGGAGGCCAACGAGGTCCTCCGACACTTCGCCAGAGCCGTCGGGCCCTACTGGCCGCCCGAGCGTCGCCTTGTCGATGAGGGTTACCGGTCCATCCGGATGCCGCTGGACGAGATCGAGGTCCCGGACTTCGAAATGGCGGAGTGGTGGACGGTCGAGCAGCTCGCGGGGTACGTCGGCACGTGGTCGGCGACGAGCGCTTATCGTAAGGCAGTAAACGAAGACCCAATGGTCGACTTCGAGGCACGGCTGCGTGAGGTGTGGGGCAATCCTGACGAGGCACGCCGTGTGGCGTGGCGCCTGACGGTGCGGGCCGGGAGCGTGAGCTGAGTCACGGATGTCTTCCCCATGATTTTCTGACGATGCCAGGCTTGCGGGACGGCCCACCAGGCTACCGATTTTGATCACTCTCACTGGAGATCAGCAATGCGCACAATTCGGTTCACGCTCATCGCCGCGGCGCTCGCGGGTGCCGTGTCCGCGGCGGGGGCACAAGCAGCACCGGCCTCGGCGACGGCAGCCGCGCCCACATCCGGGTATCGCGCCGAGTTTCTGAGCGAGATGAAGTACTTCGAGGGCCGCTTCATGCAGCTCGCCGAAGCGATTCCGGCGGACAAGTATACGTGGCGCCCGGCAGCGGGCGTGCGATCGGTGGCCGAAGTTCTGCTGCACGTCGCCGCGGCGAACCAGGGCCTTCCGCGGATGGCAGGCGTTCAGCCGCCGTCGGGATTCTCGGGTCAGGGCTACGAGGCGTCGACGACCGACAAGGCGAAGATCATCGCCGAGCTGAAGAAGTCGTTCGCGCACGTCCAGGCGGCGGCGAGCTCGATGAAGGACGCGGATGCCGACAAGGCGATGAAGGTGTTCGGGATGGACATGACGGGGCGCAGCTTCTCGTTTTTCATGGCGCGCCATCTCGGGGAGCATCTCGGACAGCTGATCGCTTATGCGCGAGTGAATGGCGTTGTGCCGCCGTGGTCGGATTGATCGATCGAACGGGAAAAAGGACGGAATCCAGAAAACGGAATTCAGAGTTCAGATGAAGCCAACGGGGAGCCGGTTCGCGGCTCCCCGTTTCATTTGTGCGGCTGGCATTCGGGAGTCTCGCATCATGGGATGCCAGACTCCCGAGGTGCGACCTTCTGACTGTGTATTCTGCATTCTGTCATCTTTGCCCCTCCGGACGACTTGCGCGAGCGACGCGAATGCACAACTCTGTACGCGCACGTACACTCGTGATGAGCGTCACCGCGAGCGCACGACAATTGCATTTTCATGGTGCGACGTCGCTGCGGAGGTGGACCGTGATTACGAGATTCATAGACAGCAAGGGACGTGATTGGACCGTGCGCGAGGTGAAGGACCCGAACCTCGCGATGATTCCTCCGTACCTGCTGACCGACCCGGAGTTCGCGCGTGGCTGGCTCCTGTTCGAGTCCTCCGGGGAGAAGCGACGGCTCGCTCCTTATCCTGATGACTGGCGACAACTTTCGGTGCGCCAGCTCGAGGATTCATGCCTGCACGCGACGCGTCTCGAGGCAGTGCCGTCCACATCGGCGTTCTTTCCGGTAGCGCGGGCGGCGGAGCGAACTACGCTGGCGTAGCGCGGTGGTGCGCCACGAGTCCTGACCGCATGCGCACAGAGGCCACGAGGACAACCAGCGCAGAGCCTATTGAAGGCCTTCTGTGGTGACGCTCTCTGTGTCCTTTGTGGCCGCTCTCAGCGCCCTCGGTATGTCAAAAGCTGTTAGGGCTGGTGGCGGGCGCATCTTCCCCACTGCGGTCAGCGCCGGCGCCCCGTAGCCTCATCACCCACCCGGCCGACGCGCCGAAGAACCCGAAAGCCACCGCCGCCCACAAGGCTGGTACGAGGTCGAGCCCTGCGAGCGCGACCATCGTCATCGCCAACGTGACCTGGCGCGCGAGCTCCATGGCGTATGCCCATCCCCGTCCTTCCAGCAAGCCGCCGATGTTCGTAATGCTGAGCACGACGTAAAAGGCCAGCGCCGCGGTCTGGTGCGTGGGTAGCACGGCCGCGAGTTCGAGCACTTTCACCGTCGCGAGCAGCACGACCACGAACTGGACGAGTGCATAACGACGCACCGTGGAAGCGACCGGCGGGTCGAACTTTGGGCGTGTGGCCGCCGTCACTTCCGGTGGAGTGATCGGCCCCCCGAGCTCGGCCGGCCGCCAGCCCGGATGGCCGAAGACGATCCGCAGCCGGTCCGTCCAGCGTGTGGCGCGGCGAACGCCGTGCGCGATGTCGGCGAAGACGTGCACGTTCGCCCACAGCGGACTCCAGCTCCCAAGGGGCTTGGTGATGCCGTAGACCGGCTCCTCTTCCTCCGGCTGGAAGGAGCCGAATAACCGGTCCCACACGATGAACACACCGGCGTAGTTCTTATCCTGGTACTTCGGATTCACGCCATGGTGCACCCGGTGATGGGATGGCGTATTCATCACCAGCTCGATCGGCGCGCTCAATGTCCCGATCTCTCGCGTATGAATCCAGAATTGATAGATGAGGTTGAGCGCGTACGCGGTGACGAACATCCGCGGGGGGACGCCGACGAGCGCCAGTGGTAGATAGAAAACCCATGTGAAGAGGCCATGAAGCGCGCTCTGGCGCAGCGCCACGGTGAGGTTGTACTCCTCACTCGAGTGGTGCACGACATGACCCGCCCAGAGGATGTTCACCCGGTGCGAGAGCCGGTGCGTCCAGTAGTAGAGAAAGTCGACGAGGATGAAGACGGCCGTCCAGCTCGCGAGGGCGGCCGCGTCGAGTCCGATGCCTACCGGGCCGCCGTCGGTCAACGGCGAGCGGTCGATCCACCCTGGCGCGCCGAGCCGCTGCGTCGACCAATGCGCCGCGACCCACGCGTAGATGCCGAGCGTCGCGAGCTTGATCCCGATGTCGGCGATCTGGCTGAGAATGCCCAGGCTCAGATCGGCGACGGAATCGTTGAGTCGGTACGCGCGACTCCCCCGAGCGCGAGCCACGAGCAGCTCGACGCCGATGAGGAGGAAGAACAGGGGAATGGAGGCCTGGATGACGGACATTCGGGGATCAATGTAGGGAAAGCGGGGTCTGGAGTCTGGTGTCAGGAGTCAGGGGTCAGGGGTGGTAAGGGGCCGCGGCGCTTCGCGCCTGCGGCCCTCATCCGATGAGCGCGGCAGCAAAGCTGCCGCGCCTTTCCATCCCTGACCCCTGACCCCTGACGCCTGACCCCTCCCCCCAGTAAGTGCTCGGTAAAATCCAAACCCTTCCACATACGCCACCGAGCCCGGGCGCCATCATAGACTCGCGTGGTTCTT
>JAICOJ010000175.1 GCA_025930755.1 Gemmatimonadaceae bacterium | reverse complement strand
TGTTCACCACTCGCGCGGGGTCTTGGTTTTTGCGGGCCCCACCCCATCCCCCCCGGCGGCACAGCGCCAACGCGACGGGCTACCTGCTTCAGTCGCCGTCCCCCCTTCTCTGTGCCTCTGTGCCTCTGTGGTGGAGCGGTTGGCCGCGCCGCACGGAGCTGACCGGCCCGGAGACGCACGTCCC
Source organism: Gemmatimonadaceae bacterium (assembly GCA_025930755.1). Classification (GTDB taxonomy): domain Bacteria; phylum Gemmatimonadota; class Gemmatimonadetes; order Gemmatimonadales; family Gemmatimonadaceae; genus JAICNG01. Next base: position 5,970 of record JAICOJ010000175.1, on the reverse strand, counting down.
CCCTCGGTCGTCGTAGATGAGGAATTCCTCACCTCACGACCTCCTTCCAACTCAGCGGGCCACCAGCCATGCGCAGGATCTCGCCGGCGAGCGCCGGACGATGAGCGCCATCGCGCTCTGGCGGAACCGCATCGAGCAGCTCGGATTCCGGGAAAAGCTCGGGCTGATCCCTTCGGTCGCGGCGGTCGCATTGACCGCGATCCTGCTGCTGAACGTCGGCACCGGGCTTCTCACCGACCTGCGACAGCACGCGATCGAGAACGACTACTACCCGGCGGTGAGTGCCTCGCGCGATCTCCAAGCGGAGCTTCGCAGCGTGCAGCGCGCGCTGCAGGATGCCGTCACCACCGGTGACAGCGGCGCGCTCGCCACCGCGGATTCCCTTCGCACGGTCTTCGGCCGCACTGCCCGCGCTGCGCGCGCGCTCCCCGTGGACAGCGCGATGGCGATGTACTACGCGCGCGCGCGGTCGGTGAGCGCATACATGATCCGCAACGGCAAACGCGACGCAGAGCTTCGCTCCTTTCCCGATCTCACCGAGCGGTACGCCGCAATCCGGACCGGACTGGAGACCACCCGCGAGCAGAACGAGGTGGCGATCGCGAGCGCATTCCGCACCACACGCTGGATTCGCCGGGCCGCCTGGGTGGGCAGCGCGGTGGTGATCGGCGTCTGCATCCTGCTGCTCGGTCACCTCTCTCGACTCGTCTCGGTCTCGATCACCGAGCCGGTGCAGGAGGCGGCGCGGGTCGCGGCACGACTCGCCGAAGGCGACGTCACCGTTCGTATCGAGGCCACCTCGCAGGACGAGATCGGCGCGCTCCTGCGATCGATGCAGCGGATGGTCATCTACCTCGAGGAGATGGCCGCGCACGCGGCGTCGCTCGCCCAGGGCGACGTGACGGTGGAGGTGACGCCGCGTGCGGCCCACGACGCCTTCGGGATCGCGTTCCAGCAAATGGTTCAATACCTCGGCGACATGTCGCGGGTGGCCGACCGGATTGCCGATGGCGACCTCACGGTGCGTGTGCAGCCGCGGACGGAGCGCGACGCGTTCGGCCGCGCCTTCGTGTCGATGGTGGATCGTTTATCGGAGGCGATGCACGCCGTTCGCGAAGGCGCGGAGGCGATCGCGACCGCGTCGACGGAGGTCGCGTCATCCTCGCGCGATCTCTCCGCGAGCACGGCACGAGACGCCGAGCACGTGGAGCGCACCGTCTCGACGCTGGGTGACGTGCGAGCCTCGGCGGCCCGGAGCGCCGAGGACAGCGTCGCGATGGAGCAGGTGACGCTGCGCGCCGCTCGTGAGGCAGTCGAGGTCGGCTCGGCGGTGCGGGAGATGGCGGCGGCGCTGCAGACGATCATCCGACGCACCGCGATCGTCGCCGAGCTCGCATCCGAGACCAGCCTGCTGTCGCTCAACGCGTCGATCGAGGCGGCGCGCGCGGCCGACCATGGGCGCGGCTTCGCCGTCATCGCGCAGGAGGTTCGCGAGCTGGCTGAGCGCAGCGAGCACGCCGCGCGCGAGATTGGAAAGCTGGCCGAATCGAGCGAGCAGATCGCCCAGCGCTCGGATGCGCTCCTGTCGACGCTGGCGCCCTCGATGCAGCAGTCCACGTCGCTCGTGCAGCGAGTGGCCGCAGCGTCGACGCGTCAGGGCACCGAGATCGATCAGGTCACGGGGACGATGAACGACGTGGACTCGACGACGCAGCGGAACGCCGCCGCGGCAGAGCAGCTGGCGGCGACGGCGAGCGAGATGGCGGGAGCGGCGCAGCAGCTACAGGCGATGCTGACGAGATTCCGCACTGCATAGGAATCAGGGGTCAGGGGTCAGGGAGTGGGTTGCAGGAGCTAACAGCTTGTGGCGCTCCCCATCTCTTTCTCCCTGACCCCCGCTGACCGCTGACCCCTGACTCTTAACTCCTAGTTCCCGTTGCTCCCGTGCGGCTGATCGTAGTGCGCCTGGAGGTTGCCCCTGTCCAGGTTGCTGAGCGGGACGTTGAGGACCATCGCGCCGCCGGCATCGAAGATCTGGATGCTGGCCATGTCGGTGCGGCCGGGCTCGCCGTTGTCGATGAAGGTGAACATCACGACGGAGCCCTCGACCCCGTTGAGCGATCCCGTGCCGACACCGATGAACGTGTCGAACGGAGCGGCCGGCGGAACGGGATTGTACAGTGGGTCATCGATGCAGGTCGCGGCATCCAGCGGCTTCTCGATGTGCCATTTGTTTCCCGGCCAGTTGATCTCGAGGTTGTTCGACAGGACGATGTCGCAGTGAATCGTCAGGCCTCGAGACACGAACACATCGCCAATGATGATCTGCCCCCCACCTCCCGTCATCCGTCCATCGATGAAGCTGCACTCCTCCGGCGGCGGCTCCTCGCCATTGGCGAGCGTCACACCCAGGCGGCTCCCGGTGCGGGCGAACGACTGGGTGGGACAGGATCCATCTCCCATGAAAGCGGGTCCGGCAGGTTCCAGCGACGGCTCGGTGGGTGCTCCGGATTCGGCGCACGCGAGCGCTCCGACGAGGAGCACACTGGTCGCGGCGGCGAACGCACGGCGTCGTGCTTGGCGCATCGTGGCCTCTTGCGGTGAAGGACGCGCGCGCCGCACGCATTCTGCGTTCCATGCAACACTCGAAAACCGATCGTGAATCGACAAGCACTTACGCTGTTCGCTCGGCGCCACATGTGGCGGCGCTGTGTTGAGCTCCACGCGGAACTGATGTGCGTCCGCGACGAGGAGCTGGGAGTCAGAAGTCAGGGGTCAGGGGTGCCGGGGGAGTGGGTCCAGAAGACAACGCGTGTGTGGATCGCCGTCTCGACGCTCGTCCGAGCGCTTTCGCGCACAGCCCCCATCCTTGCCGGTGGCCGCGCCAATGCTATGGTGAAGGCGTGTCCACGAGGAGGACCCATGCTCCGTAGATGGTTGGTACTCGGTAGTGTCGCACTGGTATGTCTCACCACCAGTGCCGCGGCACAGTCGATCGCCCCGCTGCGGTTCGGCGTCGCGCTGGGCAGCGCGTTCGGCGACGACGAGTGGTGGTGGCCAGACGGCGGCCACGCGGCGCTCAGCCTGACCAGTCAGCAGCCGGGCTCACGATTCGGGCTTCGTGTCGAGGCGATGTTCGACTACAACACGAGCGGGTCGAGCGGGCTGGATGGCAGGATCAGTATGGCACAACAGCGAACGTTGAGCCTAACGATCAACAGCACCTATCGTCTGCTGGGGCGGAGCAGCCGGCTGTACGCCATCGCCGGCCTGGGGGTGTATCAATACTCGAGCGAGGTGCGGACCCACGACTTCGGCACGACCCAGGAGGTGCGCACGTTCACCGACGCGACCCTCGGTGCCAACCTCGGTCTCGGGCTCAATTTCACGGCGTTCGGCCGTGAGATGTTCGTCGAGTCGCGTCTTCACAGCGCCGGGTTCGGCGATCGGGTGCCGCTGTCGCTGGGAATCCGTTTCTAGGGGTCAGGAGTCAGGGGTCAGGGATCAGGGGGGATCAGGGGTGGGTTACAGGAGAGTCGCGGTGTTGCCGTTCTCTCCTACAACCCACTCCCTCATCCCCCCTGATCCCTGACCCCTGACTCCTGACCCCTATAGGATGTACTTCCGCAGATCCTCGTCCTCGACGATCGCCTTCAACCGCTCTCGCACCGTAGCGGCGTCGACGACGATGGCCTTCGAGGGCCGATCCGGCAGCTCGTAGAGCACGTCCTCGAGCAGCGTCGTCATCACGGTATGCAGGCGCCGAGCGCCGATGTTCTCCATGCGCTCGTTGACGGTGGCGGCGATGCGTGCGACCTCGCGAATGCCGTCCTCCTTGAACTCGAGCGTCGCGCCCTCCGCTTCGACGAGCGCCACGTACTGCTTGATGAGGGCGTTCTCCGGCTCGGTGAGAATCCGGACGAAATCGGCCTCGGTGAGCGGCTTGAGCTCGACGCGAATGGGGAAGCGGCCCTGCAGCTCCGGGATCAGATCGCTCGGCTTCGAGACGTGAAAGGCGCCGGCGGCGACGAAGAGCACGTGATCGGTTTTCACCATCCCGTACTTCGTCTGCACGTTCGAGCCTTCGACGATCGGCAGCAGGTCGCGCTGCACCCCCTCGCGCGAGACGTCGGGTCCGTGTGACTGACCGCGCTCGCCGGCGATCTTGTCGATCTCATCGAGGAAGATGATGCCCAGCTTCTCCACGCGCTCCAGCGCGTCGGATGTGACGTCTTCCTGATCGATCAGCTTGTCGAATTCCTGCTCCAGCAGAATGCGACGCGCCTCGGACACCTTCACCGTGCGCTTCTTCTTGCGCTTCGGCAACATGTCCTGGATCATGTCGCTGAAATTCTCCATGCCCTCGGCCGCGCCCTGCGGGACCATCATGTCGAACATCGGGCCGGCGGACTGCGTCACCTCGATCTCGACCTCGCGCCCCTCGAGCTGCCCGTCGAGGAGAAGCTGCTTCAGCTTCTCGCGCGTGCGACGGTAGCGCTCCCTGGCGCCGTCGTCCTGCTCCGTTTGCACTTCGCCGGCAGCGGATACGACGTACAGCGTCGGCGATCCGCCCGCGGCGGCGGCCGGCTCGGGCTTCGCGGCCGGCGGCTTGGCCTCCTGCGGCACGGGCAGCAGCAGATCGAGCAGCCGCTCCTCGACTTTCTCGTGGGCGAGATCCTCGACCTCCGTCTCGCGCTCGGTCCGCACCATGTCGATCGCGCTGTCGACGAGGTCCCGCACCATCGACTCGACGTCGCGTCCCACGTAGCCGACCTCGGTGAACTTCGACGCTTCGACCTTGATGAAGGGCGCCCCCGCGAACTTCGCGAGCCTGCGTGCGATCTCGGTCTTCCCGACTCCGGTGGGCCCGATGAGGATGATGTTGTTGGGCGAGATCTCGTCGCGAATCGCATCGGGCGCCTGCTGCCGGCGCCACCGATTGCGCAGCGCGATGGCGACCGATTTCTTCGCGTCGCCCTGCCCGACGATATAGCGGTCGAGCTCGGCGACGATCTGCTTCGGTGTGAGGTCGGCGAGGCGGGCGACCGCGGCCTGGGTGCGCTTGGAGAGCATTCTAGAGGCAGCTGCGGACTGCGCGCTGCGAACTGCGAGCTGCGAACTGCGAACTGCGAACTGCGAGCTGCGGGCTGCGAGCAGGACGTGTCAGGTTGTGCTCGCATTTCGCGGTTCGTAGTTCGCAGTTCGCAGCGCGCAGTTCGCAGTTCGCAGCTCGCAGTTCGCAGTTCGCAGCTCGCAGTGTCATAGTCATAGTTCCAAGACCGTGATCTTGGAATTGGTGTAAATACAGATCTCGCCCGCGATCTCCAGCGCCTTCCGCACGATGTCGGGCGCGGGGAGGGCGGAATGGTCCTTCAGCGCGCGCGCGGCGGCGAGCGCGAAGGGACCGCCCGAGCCGATGGCGAGAATGCCGTCATCGGGCTCGATCACGTCACCGGTGCCGGAGAGGACGAAGCTGTGCTGCCGGTCGACGACGGCCAGCAGTGCCTCGAGGCGGCGCAGCATGCGATCGCTTCGCCAATCCTTGGCGAGCTCGACCGCGGCGCGCGGCAGATTCTCGGGAAAGCGCTCCAGCTTCTCCTCGAAGCGCTCGAAGAGCGTAAACGCGTCGGCCGTCGAGCCGGCGAAGCCTGCCAGCACCTTTCCGCCCTTGAGGGTTCGCACCTTGAGGGCGTTCGATTTCATCACCGTCTCGCCGATACTGACCTGCCCGTCGCCGCCGAGCGCGACGCGACCATCGCGACGCACGGCGAGGATGGTCGTGGAGCGGATACGTGGGACCTTCGACATGGAGGAAAGATAGCGAAGCGCTGGAGGCGCTGAAGGCGCTGAAGGCGCTGAAGGCGCTGGAGGCGCTGAAGGCGCTGAAGGCGCTGAAGGCGCTGAAGGCGCTGGAGGCGCTGAAGGCGCTGGAGGCGCTGAAGGCGCTGGAGGCGCTGGAGGCGCTGGAGG
>JAICOJ010000010.1 GCA_025930755.1 Gemmatimonadaceae bacterium | reverse complement strand
ATGACAGAGGCCCATCTTAGTGATGCTCTGCGGATCGGCGAGGTCGATGACGTGGCGCATGAGGCGCTCGTTCGAGTTCTCCGGTCCGCTCATGTTGAGCACGCCATCGAGATCGAGGTCCTCTTCGTCGAGACGCCGGTTCCCCACCGAGCAGTTGTGTCGCGTGTCGCCCAGCTCGGCGATCACCGAGCCGCCCCGACAGAGCTCCTCGGGGATCAGTCGCTCGGCGGCTCCGTCCGTGACGCGGACGAGCGTGTCGGCAAGATCGCTTGGCAGACCGACGTCGTCGCTCGCGGCGTCGAACGAGCGGGTGATCTCATCTCGCTCCGAGTTCATCACGTCGTAGCCCGTGAGTGCTCGACCGGTAAACGCGGAGTCGGTCCCGGTGACGAAGAGCGTCTCCGGCCGAAAGGCCACGGCGTTCTCCGAGATGTCGCCCAGGTCGAGGACGAGGGTCGGGTTGCGATCGCGGCGCGCCGGGTCGGTCTCGATCATCGTCCAGAACTCGATCTGCTCGACGCGCGTGAGGTCGATGCCCGATTGCGACAGCGGCTGCATGAGCGATCGCCACCGACGTCCGGCTCGCGGCGGCGTTTGCCAGAGAAACTCGGGAGGCGCGGCGCCCCGAGGCGACAGGAACCCTTCGATGCCCGTGGGATAGAGCGTGTTCCAGAGGATCAGCTCGGGCGCGCGGAACGCCTGACCGCCCACGAACCTGAAGGCGCTGTCCACCTGCTCCGGGAAGAACTGCAAGGCGGCACCCCCGATGCGCACGAGATTCTGCCAGGCGAGCGCAGCGGCGGAGTCGAGCTCGAACCCGTACGGCCGGCTTCCGATGGGCAAGCCGCCGGGCGCGTAGGGACGACTTCCCAGGCGCCACGCACCCTCGGTGAGATTGATGGTGATACCGCCCTCGCCTTCGAACGTCTCGACGTAGGCGACGCCAGCCGAATTCGGCTGCGGGCGCGTGGTGGCGAACTCGCCCTGCACGTCGATGCGCGACTGCTGCGTCGCGTCGACGAATGGCAGCCGATCGAGCACGCGCGTGAGCGCATCGCTGGTGAAGCTGAATTGCCCGGTGACGCCGGCGATGAGCGCCGACGCGGGCTCGAAGCCGAGCGGCGGCCGGTTGAACGTCGTCTTTTGGCGCTGGGAGAGCGCCGTGAACGAGAGGCGTCCCGCGTCCGTGGGGAACTCCGCCGCGAGCCCGAAGATCGACGTCGGCTGCGCGGCGAAGATCGGATTCTCCTCGTATTGGACGGTGACACGGCGCGGTCGCGCGAACAGCGTGTCGGGCCGGCTGAACGACACGCGACCGAGCTCGTAGTCCACACGGTAGTCCACGTCGCGCACGAGCGGCACGCCGTCGAGCGTGAGCCGCTCCGAGCCCTGCCGGATCTGCACCCCCCCGAGGGCGAGCGTCCCGGCATCACCGCCGCCCTCCGCCGCATAACGAGCCCGCAAGCGGTACTGCGTGGGCGGTCGCCGCTGCGTGAAGAGGTCCTCGAACGGCGTGCGGTAGAGGGAATCGTTCACTGGATTCGGCGGATCGGCGAGGCCCGAATCGGCAAAGGGGCGGAGCGACGGGAAGATGACGAAGTAGTCGCGGATGAGCTTCGCGCCTCCCTGCCCCGCGTTGCGCGCGAGATTCGGATCGCTCGGTCGCGGCCAGAGCCGGTTTTCGATGTCGAACGCCGAGGGGTTCACCGGCTGCGACATGCCGAACATCTGCAGGAAGGTCTCGAACGGGGTGCCGACGGGGCGCTCCTGATCGCCTCCGGCGCCGACGACGATCTTGAGCTGCACCGTCTCGCGCCGGAGATCCTCACCGCCCAGTCGATACACCGAGCGGATCTCCTGGTCGAAGACGACGTCGCCGGGCAGCACCTCGGCATCCCAGAGGAGGTTGATCGTGTCACGCCCGGCGGGACCGCGCGACGTCGGAAAGGTGCCCCCCACGCTCCCGAGAACGATCTCATCGCCCGTGGGGCTGCTCACGGTGTACGAGACCGCGAGCCGCTCGCCGCGCTGCACGGGATTCACCAGCGTGATCCAGAGATTCGTCGGATCGATGTAGTAGTCGATGCCCTCCTGGAGCACGTCGAACGGCCCGATCTCGTTGGTGTTCCGGGCATAACGAGTGACGGCGTAGGGGCCGTTGATGTCGCGCGAGACGGAGCCGCCGGGCGTGGGCGGGCGGTAGCGATAGACCAGCACGCGGCGGGGCCGTTCCCCGAGCGGGATCGCGGCGGCGAGCGCCTCCAGGTCGCGGCCGAGAATGTCGACGTTGGGAAAGCGGCCGGCGAATGCGCGGCGCGGATCGATCACCCAGAAGAAGCGTCCGCGCTCGACCAGGAAGTCTTCGATGTCGCGCTCGATCGTCTGCACCGAGCGATCGCCCATCGTGAAGACCTTGTCGCGGACCATGTTTCCCTTCTGCTGCGCCATGATCGAGCGGAACTGCATGGGCCCGATCTGGCCGACCGCCTGAAGCCCGTAGTTGCCACTGGGGATGCCGGCGGTCATGAAGCGGGACTGCGGCGCCGCGAACGAGACGTTGCCGACCTCGAGGCGGTGCAGCAGCTCGTCAGGCTTGCCTTGATAGTAGACCGAGATGTTGTTCGAGGCGTCGAACTCGCGCTCCGAGTCGTAGTCGACGTTGACATGGATCCGATCGGCGACGACCCCACCCGTCTGCACGTTGAACTGAAAGTCCATCTGCGGCTGCAGCGTGCCCACGCAGTTGGCGAACGGCGTGAGCAGATCGCTCGAGCGGCATCGCTCGTTGCGGTCGCGCTCGATCTTGGTTTCGATGCGCGACGTGAGATGGAGGCCGAGGTCGGCATATTCGCCGAAGATCCCCTGGCGACGCGTTGTGTCGGCTGCGGACTGCGCCCCTTGGGCAGGGCGAACTGCGAGGGAATCCCCGAGGTCTGCGGCGGGTGCCCGAGCGGAATCGGTGAATAGCGCCACAACCGCCTCGCCCCACCGGGCGGCGCGGGCGACCTCGGTCATCTGTACCAGGGCCGCCACCTGACGATCGGCGATCGTCGTGCCGCTGTCGCGCGCGGGTGCGAGCCGCCCGAACGGCCCCAGGGCCGGTGGGCGCTCGAGCACGAGCGAATCGTTGGGAAACCGCAGGCGGACCCCGATGCCCGGACGTACCGCGGAATCGGCGGCCGGAGGCCGGGCCGGCTCCTGTGCGCCGAGTGCGGGAACGATCGAGAGGGCGGCGGGGAATAAGAGACGGAGAAGGCGCACCCGATCACCGGCAGCGGGGAGCCATGCACGCTCCCGTTCGCCCGCGGGGCGCCGGGAACGTAAATTGACGTGTCCCACCACGATAATATCCCAACTGGATGAGAAAAGAGGAATGAGCGGCGAGGAAATCGACTTCCTCACGCCTCATTCCTTGTTCCTCCGCGAGCTGGCAGGAGCTGTTGACGCGTGACACACGGTCTCGCTTGAGATACCCGGCGTGAAGATCCTCCGTCACTACGTACTGCGGGAGCACGCGGGCCCCTTCTTCTTCGCGCTCGCGACGCTCACTTCGCTCTTTCTCCTCAACCAGGTCGCGCGCCACTTCGGCGACCTCGTGGGCAAGGGGCTGGGCGGTGCCATCATCGGCGAGTTCTTCGCGCTCTCCATCCCATTCATCATCGCGATGACGACGCCCATGGCGGTGCTCATCGCGACGCTCTACGCCTTCAGCCGCCTCGCCGCCGAAAACGAGATCACCGCGCTCCGCGCCAGCGGCGTCGGGATGACACGCATCCTCCTGCCGGTGATCTTCGCTGGCGCCTTCTTCGCCATGCTCATGGTCGCCTTCAACGACCAGGTGCTGCCGCGAACGAATCACCGGCTGCGCAAGCTGCAGACGGACATCGCGCGCAAGAAGCCGACGTTCGCGCTGCGCGAGCAGGTCATCAATGAAGTCTCTCCGGGGAAGCTGTTTCTGCGCACGATGAAGATCGATGGATCGGATGACTTGATGCGCGACGTCATGATCATCGACCTGAGCGACCCGCTTCGCAGGCGCACGATTCACGCCGACAGCGGGCGCATGGGAATGAGCACGAACATGAGCGACCTGGAGCTGACGCTTTACGACGGATACTCCCAGGAGATCCCCAAGGAGGAGCCCGGGAAGCTGCAGCGGCTGTTCTTCAACGTGGATTTCATTCGCGTGCGGGGCGTCGCCGATACGCTCCAGCGAACGGAAGAGGATGCGTACAAGAGCGACCGCGAGATGTCCGTGTGCGAGATGCAGGAGCAGGTCTCGCAGGCGGCCCATGAGTTCGAGAACGCGCGCTTTCATTTCGAGGAGGCGCTGGCCGCCTCGGCGCGGCGGGCGGCCACGGGAGAGCCTCCCGGTCCGACGGCCGTTCCGGAGGGGCTGGAAACCCACGAGCCGTTCGGACTCGGCCGGCTCTACTGCGATGCGGTCGCGGCGGTCACGCGGCTGATCCAGCCCGATAGCGCGCTGGCGGCGACCCAGCAGATGCCGCAGCTCGACTCCGTGGTCCGCACGCCCGGCTCGCGACGACCGGCGCAGCAGACGGCGCGCCGGCAACCGGATTCGGTCGTCGTCGAGACGGCGGGAGTCACGGACCGCCGGCGCGCGCGCCAGCGGTCGTTAGGCATCGCGCCATCCGCCGGGTATCCCCCGTCGGCGGGCACCTACAGCGCATCGACCCTGCACCTCGGTGCGGGCGAGTCGCTCGATCCCTTCATCGGGCAGCTCGAGCTCATGTCGGCCCGGATGCGGGATTCGCGGCAGGTGATGAACCGGTACGACGTCGAGATTCAGAAGAAATTCGCGCTTGCCTTCGCGTGCATCGTGTTCGTGATGATCGGGGCGCCGATCGCGCTGCGATTCCCCCGCGGCGGTGTGGGGCTGGTCATCGGCGCGAGCGTCGGGATCTTTGCGCTCTACTACATTGGCCTCGTGGGCGGCGAGGCGCTCGCCGACCGGCTGATCATGGAGCCGTTCCTGGCCATGTGGCTCACCAACATTCTCTTTCTCGGCATCGCGGCGCTGCTCCTGTCGCGGATGGGGAAGGAAGGCGCGACGGCTCGCGGGGGCGACATGTCCGAAGCGTGGGACGCGCTGCGCGCCTGGTTCGCGCGGCAGGCGCGCCGCGTGGGGATTCCGCTCGAGCGGAGACGCACGAAGTGAGACTCTTCGTCCCGCTCGACCGCTACGTGCTCAGGGAGTTCTGGAAGATCTTCGCCGCCACCGCGGTGGGGTTCCCGCTGCTGGTCATCATCATCGACCTCACCGAGAAGCTCGACACGTACCTCAACCGCAACCTGGCGCGCGGACAGATCCTGTTGAGCTACCTGTACTGGATTCCCGAGTCGATGTTCCTGGCGCTTCCGGCGGCGGTGCTGTTCGCCACCGTGTTCTCCATCGGCGCGCTGACGCGCCATTCCGAGATCACCGCGGCCAAGGCCTCCGGCATCAGCTTCCACCGCCTGACGCTGCCCATTTTTCTCGGGGCCGCCACCGTCGCGGTCCTCGCCGGCGTGCTCGGCGAGATCGTGCCGGTGGCGAACGAGAAGCGCAACACGATTCTCGAGGAGAAGAAGTTCAGCGGCAGCAACGATCGCTTCAACTTCACCTACGCGGGCGAGGAGGGTCGCGTCTACAAGATTCAGGCGCTCAACGTGGGAAACGGCGCGATCGACTTCCTCGAGATGGAGCGAAAGGGGAACGGGCCGGCATATCCGACGACCATCGTCACCGCACGCGGAGCGCGGTGGAGCGACACCGCTCGCCACTGGCTGCTTCGCGACGGCCAGATGCATATTGTGCCGACCGACAGCACGAGCATGGCGATCCAGTTCGACAGCCTCGCCGACCATCACTTCGTCGAAGCACCACGCGAGCTCATGGCCGCTCCCAAAACGTCGCAGGAGATGCGGTACCAGGAGCTGAGCCGCTTCATCACGGCGCTCGAGCGGTCCGGGTCGAGTGAAGTGAATCGCTTCAAGGTGGAGAAGGCGTTGCGCATCGCGATTCCCGTGACCTGTTTGATCATTGCGATCTTTGGTGCTCCGCTGGCGACGACGACGCAGCGCGGCGGCGCCGCGTACGGTATCGGCGTGTCGCTCGGAGTGACGGTCATCTTCCTCATGCTGATTCAGCTGACGAAAGCGATCGGCGGTGGCGGCCTCCTGCCCCCGAACGTGGCGGCATGGATGCCCAATACCGTCTTCGGCCTCACCGGGGCCTTTCTGCTCGCACGTACGCGCACGTGACGTTCCCGCAGGGAACGGACGCCGACACCGGCCCGGGCGTACGGCGCACGGCGACGTTTCCCATCCCGCAACGGGCGGGGATCATCGTCTTCCGGCAGGTCTCCCGATCGACTCGCGGATTCTTTCGCAGCATCGGGTCGCGCACCTTCTTCACGCGCGACATGATCCGGGCCTTTCGCGAGTGGCAGACCTGGCTCCCGCTCACGCTGCACCAGGCCCGGAACATTGGCGTCGATTCGCTGCCGCTGGTGTTCACGGTCTCGGCGTTCATCGGTGCGGTGACCGCATTCCAGACCTTCTATCAGCTCTTCCCCGGTGCGCAGCTCTCGGCGGTCGCGTGGATCACCCGTCAGAGCATCGTGCTGGAGCTCGGCCCGTTGCTGACCGCGCTCGTGCTGGCCGGTCGCGTGGGCGCGCGGATGACCGCCGAGATCGGTACGATGCGCGTGACGGAGCAGATCGATGCGCTGGAGACGCTCGCGTACGATCCGGTGGCCTACCTGGTCGTGCCGCGGTTCGTGGCGGCGATGCTGATGCTGCCGTTGCTGACGATCATCGCCAACGCCACCGGGATCGCGGCCGGATACCTGATCTCGATCGCGGCGACTGACGTCACCCACAACGACTTCGTGAGCGGCCTCCGCCTCACGTTCGACCGGTTTCAGGTGGTCTACGGCCTCATCAAGGCGACCTTGTTCGGCGCGGCGATCTCGCTGATCGGCACGTACGAGGGCTACATTACCGAGGCCGGCGCGGAGGGGGTGGGCCGCTCGACGGCCCGCACCGTCGTCATCTCCTCGGTGATGATTCTCCTGCTGGACGCGCTCACCGCCGTGTATCTCGCTCAATACCTCCAGTCATGAAGCGACGCAACGAAGTGTTGGTTGGTGTGTTCGTGACCGTTGCGCTGATCGTCGGGATTCTCGGAACGCTCTGGCTGTCACGGAGCGGCCTGCTTTCCGACACGTACCCGCTGTATACGCGGTTCCGGTGGGGCGCGAACCTCAAGCAGGGGCAGGAGGTCTGGCTGGCGGGATTCGCGGTCGGTACGGTGGACCGGGTCGAGCTGCGCCCTGACGGATGGCTCGATGTGTGGATGGCGGTCGAAGAGAAGTATCCGGTCCCGGAGGGGGTGATCGCGCAGCTGAAGACCGCCTCGTTCTTCGGCGACATGGCGATCAATCTCGAGCCGCCGCTCAACTTCCGGTCGAGCGTGCGACCCGGCGACACGATTCCCGCCGCGCCGCCCCCACCGACGATGGATGCGCTGCTCTCGCGGCTCGACTCGGTGAGCCGCGGCGTCTCCGACGTCGCGCAGGCCTTCGAGATCCAGATGGTGCGCGAAGGCGGGATCGAGGACCTCAAGGGAACGATCTCATCGACGAACCGTCTCGTGAGGCAGATCAGCCAGATCGCCGACGAGCAGTCCCGCGAGCTGTCCCGCCTCACGCGAAACCTCAACCGCACCGTCACCGCGATCGACTCCTCGGTGGTGGACTCGACCATGCGCAACATCAGGGCGACCACGGCCAACCTTGCGCAGCTGTCGGCCGACTTTCAGGACACGCGTGAGCGCATGAGCGCGCTGCTCACGAAGCTCGAGAGCGGCGAGGGCAGCGCCGGAAAGCTGCTGAACGACCCAGGTCTCTACAACGACGTGCGCGCGCTGGTGCAGCGAGTAGATTCGTTGACGGCCGATTTCAAGAAGAACCCGCGGAAGTATATAAACCTCGAGATCTTCTAGGAGTCGGGCGTCTGAGTGACCAGGAGTCAGGGATCAGGGATCAGGGATCAGGGGGTTCGAGGAGCGAGGGAACCCCACGACCTAACACCTGACGACCCCTGACCCCTGACCCCTGACCCCTGACTCCTGACTCCTGACTCCTGACTCCTGGTTGTCGCCTTTAATCAACACGAGTTTCCCCATGCGTCGTGCGCTTTCACTTGTCTTGATTCTCGTCGCGGTCGCCGCCTGCGAAGACGACTTCACTTCCCCTGTCGACCCGCGCTTTCCACTCACCGGTGTCTTCAGCGACACGCTGGTCGCCAATGAAGTCGACACACTGAGCTTCGTTCCGGGGCGCTCAGGACCGACCACGGTGGCCATTTGCGCCGAGGAAGGCTTCAACTTCGACCTTACGGTGGCCGGGCAGTCGTCTGCGACCCCGGACCATTGCGAGCGCGTCACCTTCGATGCGATCGCGGGCCAGACCTATCGCGCCGAGATTCGCGCCGTGAGCGGAGCTGGTCCGTATGGCGGATGCTGGAGCACCGCGCTGGTGCAGTGCACCCCAGTGGAACCGGTGGCATGTGCACCGCCCGCCTTCAGCGCCGACACCGCGCTGCCCGCGGGCTATTACAGCGCCGCCGAGGGGAAGACCGGAGCGGCGCTCCTCGCCGCCCTCGACCGCATCGTCTGTCGGGCGCGGGTGCTCGGCTACGACAATGCGCGCGACTCGATGTACTCGTTCGTCGAGGATCCAGACGACGACGACCTGCTCGCCGACATCTACGTCGGCCGTGTCGCGACCGTGAATTCTCGCGCGACGGCGGTGACGGCGAACTTCAACACCGAGCACTCGTGGCCGCAGAGCCGCGGCGCGGAAGACGATCCGGCGATGAGCGACATCCACCACCTCTTCCCGTCGGACGAGACGGCGAACTCGCGTCGCTCGAACCTTCCGTTTGGCGTCGTGGTCGGCACGCCGACGTGGACCAGCCCCGACCCCGACAACGATGGGGATGTGAGCAAGCAGGGTCTCAACGCGGCCGGCGACCCGGTGTTCGAGCCGCGCAACGCGAAGAAGGGCGACATCGCGCGCGCCATCTTCTACTTCTACACGCGCTACAACCTGCGTCCCACCGACAACTTCTCGCTCACCAACTTCAACGATGAGGAGGCGACTCTCATCGAGTGGCACAACGCCGATCCGCCGGATGCCTTCGAGCGGCAGCGAAACTCACTGGCGTTCCGAGCGCAGGGGAACCGAAATCCGTTCGTGGACCGGCCGGAGTTCGTGGCAGCGGTTGGGGATTGGCCGAATAACTGAGGGTCCTCGGGGTCCTCAGGGTCCTCAGGGTCCTCGGGGTCCTCGGGGTGCGAAACCCTGAGCACCTCGCACCCTGAGAACCCTGAGGACCCCGAGGACCCAGAGGACCCTAGAAGTAGTACCGCACCCCGATCTGCGCCGAGAACTGTAGCAGCAGGTTCGATCCGACCTGCGTGCGGTCGGCGAAGCGCGCGGGGACCGTGTAGCGCACCTGGCCGTTCGCGGCATCGTAGTCCTGGGCGAGCAGCAGGTTGCGGCGCGCCGCGGTGACCGAGACGTTCCGGCCCCAGTCGCTGTTCAGCCCATTCAACACGTTGAACAGATCGATGTGCACTTCGGCGGCCTGGTCACCCGCCGTCTCGAAGCGCTTGCGGATGGTCATGTCGAGCTGATTGAACCACGGCTGGCGACAGGTATTGCGCGGAATGATCTGGCCGACGTAATCGCCCACGCAGTCGTGCTTCCCGAGAAAATCCGAGTAGCGAGCGCGGGCGGCGGCGACGACGGAGTCCCGATTGCTTGCCGACGGCGGCACGAACACGGGCAGCTCTTCGGGACGGAAGATGTACGGACGGTCGTTGAAGTTCACGCCGTCGGCGTTGATGTCCCCGCTGACTTCCGGTCCCCACGGCGTTCCGCTCCGGATGCTCCACTTCGGGCTGACGCGAATTCCGTAGGGCAGGCGGAACGTGCCCGAGAGCACGATCGTGTGCTCACGGTTGAAGTTGCTCGGGCCCCATCCGGTGGACTCGTCGCCAATGCCTCCGATCACGTTCGGCCCGAGCGCGCCGTAGCGCTGGCCGGTGAAGCCCTCGTTGGCCGTGCAGCACGAGTACGTCGAGTTGTCGTAGGCACGCGTGTACGTGTACGACGCGCGCACCGCCGCGGAGTCGCCGAGCCGGTGATCGATGTTCAGCGAAGCGGCGAAGGAGCGGGCGATGCCGTCGTTGTAGTTGACGTACACGCTCGCGAAGTCCGCGTTGCGGAACCGGTCGGTCCCCGCCGCACTACTGGGCGAAAAGCGCCCGGCCGGAACGAAGACCCGGCGGCCCCCCTCGCCGGCGAGCTGGAACTGCGGATCGCGCAGGTTGATGTTGCGCACGGTGTACAGCTTGCTCGACTCGGAGAAGAGCAGGTCGATCGACGCGAGCGTTCCCGGGCGCAGCTGCCGCTCGTAGCCGATGTTCGCCTTGAGGGTTTCAGGAATCTCGAAGCCGCTGTTCCAGAAGGCGTACTCCGGGACGCCGCCGACTCCGCCGGCGCCGCCGCAGCCGAATGGATTGTCCTCTCCACTCGCGGCCCAATCCGGATAGCTGCTCACGTCGGGCGGCACGTCGGGCGGCGTCGGCACTTCCGCGAGTGAGCCGCGACACTCCACCACGAGAAGGGGCGTGTCGGTGCTCGCGACGTTGCTGCCCATGACAAAGGGCACCCGTCCGTAGAAGAGTCCGGCACCCAGGCGGATGAGCTGCGTCGCGTCACCCTTCAGGTCGTAGGTGAACGAGACGCGCGGCGAGATATTGTTGTCGTCGATGGGCGCGATCCCCGTCTCGAGGCCGAACGCGCGCTCAGCGTCCACGACGCGTCCCGGCCGATCACCATAGCGCTGGACGTCGTACCGAACGCCGAAGACGCCAAGCAGCTTCGGCGTGATGCGCCATTCGTCCTGCGCGTAGAGGGAATATTCCTGCACGTCGAAGGTGGCGTTCGGCGTGACGGAATCCGCCCGCACGTTCCGGTTGAAGCGCGATGGGCGGAACGCCTCGAAGTCGGCGAGGGAGTTGAACTCGAAGCCACCCGAGCCGTTGAGCCAGAAAATGTTCTCGATCGACGTGAAGGTGTTGTTGGTGCCGAGCTTGATCGAGTGGTTGCCGAGCGCGAGCGTGACGTTGTCGACCACCTGGAACTTCGTCTCGTCGAGGAAGTTGCGGAACGAGATGAAGGCTCCGCCGTACTCCACCGTCTCGTTCGCGTCGAGACGAACGCGCAGCTCCGGCTTCAGGTTGTTCCCGATGCGCGGGCGCTCCTCGGTCGCATACTGGACGCGGAGCACGTTGAAGATGCTGGGCGTGATGACGCTGGTGAGCTCCCCCACCAGGGAGTTCGCGCGATCCTTGAAGGACTCGGCCTGCGAGCGGCCGGCGGGGAACGCAAAGCTGCCCGCCTCGTCGAGGTTCTTGTGATCGGAGAAGTTGTTGCGCACCGACAGGCGGTGACGGTCGTTGAGCGTCCAGTCGACGCGACCGAAGATCGTGAGGACGTCGTTCGAGATCTCCCACTCGCCGTACTGCGAGGCAGCACCCGCGACACCGTACTCGCTCTCGAGGACATCGAAGAACCGCTCGAGGCTGTCGGCGCTCGCCGCATCGGCGGCGTCGCCACTGGCGCGCAGGAAGGCGGGCGTGATCGAGCGGAACGGCTCCCGCCTCCGCTGACCGTCGACCGAGACGAGATAGTGCAGCTGATCGCGAACGATCGGGCCAGACAGCTTGCCCGCGTACTGCTGGACCGAGAAGTTGTTCGGCGGATTTCCGTCGAAGTCTTCGCGGGTCAGCGACTTGTCGCGGTAGTTGCCGTAGAGTGAGGCGCGGAAGTCGTTGGTTCCGCCCTGGGTCACGATGTTGATGACGCCGCCGGAGTAGTTGCCGAACTCGACGTCGAAGCCGTTGGTGATGATCTGGAACTCACGGATCGACTCGAGCGAGAAGGCGAAGGGAATGCGGCTCCCCCCGCGGTTCTCGCCGAAGAACGCATTGTTGGCGTCGACGCCGTCGATCTGAATGCTCGTCTGCGACGGACGCTGGCCGGCGATGGCGAACTGGCCCCCGGTGGTAACCTCGGGGGCTGGGCTGACCAGACCCGACAGCGCAATGAAGTCGGTGAAGTCGCGCCCTAACGACGGCAGCTCCGCGATCTCCTCCTGGGACACCGTCTGCTTCACGCCGGCGTCCGCGACGTCGATCTCACGCGCGTTCGCGGTCACCTCGACGCCGGTGAGCTGAACCGCCGCCGTGCGCAGGGTGAAGTTCGCGGGGGCGGTGCTGCCGACGGTGACGCGAATGCCGGGCAGCTCCGCCTGTTGTTGCCCGATACGGCGCGCGGCGACGCGATAGCTCCCCGGCGGCAGGAAGCGAACGACGTAAACGCCGTCGTCGTCCGTCTGCGTTCCGCGCTGGAAGCCGGTCTCTTCGTTCGTCGCGACCACGGTGGCGGCGGGGAGTGGATTCCCTGCCTCATCGATGACACGGCCGCGGATATTACCGGTCGTGGTCGAGGCCTGCGCGGCGGCCAGTGACACGGAGCCCGCGAGGAGTGCGCAGGCGAGCGTCGCGATGCGGGCGTGGCGGATCACGGACACGAGACCTCCGTCACGTCAGCGAGCATGCGCGGTTTGATTTGGGGAGTGCCATTGAAGAATCCGAGAATGCCGACGATGTCATAGCACCGCCCGGCCACGAAGGTACTGGTCGGGATCGCGCTGGAAGCGTTGTTGTCGAGCCGGATCTGGATCGCGCCCGACCCATCATTGAGGATGGCGTTACCGGACGCAAACGTTCCGACGGTGGCACGCCTGACGACCAGCAGCCGTCCTACGTCGGGCTCCCGGGCGCCGAGGGCAGCAACGGCTGTCGCAACAGCGCCGGTCGTCCTCTCGAGCGGCGCCGGCGCCGTCGTCGCGGTCCGATTCGGGGCCACGATCGGGCTGATCACCTGCAGCTCGCCACCGAACTGCCCAATCACGCCGGACACCTCGATGCTGTCTCCGATCTGGAGGTTCAGCCCCGGCAACCCGAAGATCTGCATACCGCCGGTGGGATCCTGGATGTACGTATTGTCATTGCGATAGGTGCCCTGGCGGGCAGTGACAATACCGGCAATGGTGACCGGCGCCCCCAGCGGAAGCGCCTCGGCCACGTTGATCCGCACGACGCACCCGCGCTTGGCCGGTGCCGTGATGAACGCCGTTTCGTCGCGGTACACGGACGCACGCAGCGGATTCACGCAGAACACGAGATTCTTGATGACGGCCGTGTCCTGCACCAGAAAGACGTCGTGCGTCCCTGGCGGGATTCCGTCGAACGCGAATGCCCCGGCCGCGTCGGTGGTCGTTTCGTCGATCGCCACCGACGAGCCGCGCTCGCGAAGCTCCACCGCGACGTTGCGCAACAGCGTATCCCCGCCTAACGGCGTGAAGAGCCCGTTGTTGTCGGCGTCGAAGAACAGCTGGCCGGTGACGCGGCCCGTTCCCTCGACCGCGAACGGCGGCTCGGGATCGTCGGCGCACGCACCCGCGAGGATCGCGCCGAGCGCGAGCGTCGGGAAGAATTGAGCTCTCATCATTGCTTCTTGGTGAGTGGCGCCATGGAGTTTCCACCGCGAACGAGCGGCGTCGGCGGTGTTGGTGCGATGTACCCATCGTTCTGGGCGCGTGGCGTGCCGCGATCGGGCGTGGCGCCCGGCCCGTAGGTCGAGGTCTGCGCTACCCAATTGCTCCCCGTCGCATCGGCGTTCTCCGCCGAGGGATCCCGCACTCCGACGGCAACGCCTGCCTGCGCCTGGCCGACCGCGTACGAGACAGAGTCGACGGTCGCGCCGGACGCATCTTTCAGAACGATGCGGTCCGCCGGTGTTCCCGTGTTGTTGAGAGAGAACCGCTCCCACGCCCAGTCCACCGGCAGTCCGTTCACGGACGTGCTGTCGTTGATCGCGAGGAGGACGTAGCCCCCCGCCGGCACGACCAGCGAGATGTTGATCGTATCCTTGTTGGCCGCGGCATCCTCGATCGTCCAGTTCTGGATGTTCGCCGGTGCCGTGCCCCAGTTGTGCAGCTCGATGTACTCCCCTCTCGAGTCGAAGACCGCGTTGGGATTGGCGATGAACTCGTTGATGATGATGCGAGCCACTGGCGTCGCGACGATCTGCTGGACATCGCTGGGGAATCGGGGCTTCAGCTGAGCCGCGCCGTTGAACTGCGTCAGAATGCCCGTGATGTTGTACCGCTCGCCGACGATGAAGCTCGCTCTCGTCAGGCCGGTCGCCGCTCCGTTGACGCGCACCGTCAGCGTGTCGTTTGCGCTCGAGACGGCCGTCACGTTGAAGGCGTTGCTCGTTCCGCCACCGACGGTGACGATCCGCAGTCCTGATACGACAATGAGCTCACCCTCGTCGGTGAGCGCGCGCGCCACGGGAACCGTATTGGCCTTCGGCGCGACGACCGAACCGCCCGGCCGCACACGAATGCTCGTGCGACTGATCTGCTTCTGACCGTTGAACAGCCCGATCGAGCCGACCACCTCGACGCGGGTCCCCAGCCGGTAGACCGCCGAATCCGCCGTGGGCACGGAGAACACCGCGATCCCGCCGGTGGAATCCTGAACCCAGATCTCGGAGTTCGCTCCCGGGTTGGTCCCGTTGAAGACACCGGCGGGCACGGTGATGTCTCCGACGACCGCCACCGTCGTATCGACCGGCGTGGCGCGCGCCTGCGCGATGGTGACAAAGATCGATCCGGTGAACAGGACGTTCTGTGTCGAGGTCGCCGCACCGACGACGGTGACCTGACGCGTCGCACCGCTCGCGCCGTAGTTGATCGCGCCTAACTGCTCGAACTCGAGGAAGTAGCTTCCCGGCGCGACGAGACCGAACCGGTACGCGCCAAGCGAGTCGGTGCGCACGGAATCGAGCTTTGCGCCCATCGCGCCGGTGTCTGCACGGAGGAAAACCCAGAGACCTGGCCCCGGGATGTCCGTCGCCGGCTCGAAGGTGCCGTTGGCATTCTCGTCGCGAAACACACGCCCGGTGATGACACCGGGGAACATCGCGTAGCGGAAATCGACCGAGACCGAGCGGCCGCGAAAATCGATGACCGCCGAGGGCGAGGGGTTCGACGTGAGCATCGCGCCCGCGGGCGGCGTTCCACTGGCTTCGAGGCGATAGCTGCCGGGGGGCAGGTCGGCGAACGTGACGCGGCCGTCGGCGCCCGTTTGGCCCGACGTCACCTCGCGCGTGCCATCGAGCACGGCGACCTCGAGCCCGGGGATCGGCGTGTCGCCCGCGGTCAGGGTTCCGGACGCGTCGTTGTCGATGTACGCGGCGACGGTGAGATCGCCTGGATTGCCTACAGGGGCGGCGGCTTCGTCGCAACTCGAGAGCGCGATGATCAGGGCGAGGGTTGCGAACCGCGAACTGCGAGCTACGACCTGCCGGGAGGAGAAAATCGCCATGCGTTGGGGATGAGGAGTCCCCAAGATGTTTGCGGGGTCGAGCCAAGGCCAGGGGGAACGCGGCACGGGTGACCGGCGCGTTACTCCAGGCCTTAAACCCGTCCCAGATCTTCTGGGGTGTTCCCGGCCGCGCGCTTTCCGACCGTGAAGTAATACACGGGCACGCCAACCAGAATGATCCCAAGCACCGCCACCGTCGGCCAGCGGCTGGTCGGATCGGCGATCGCGTTCACCAGAATGAAGATCGTCGCCAGCACGAACAGGAGCGGGACGATGGGATACAGCGGCGTGCGGAACGGCGGATCCCAGTCGGCTCGCTTCCGCAGGGTGAAGACGGACGCCACCGCGAGTGCGTAGAAGGGGACGATCGCCGTCACGAACGTGTCGGCGAGCTGCTCGAAGGTACGGAAGAGCACAAAGATGACCCCAAGGGCGGCCGTCATCGCGATCGCGACGTATGGCGTCTCATAGCGTGGGTGCACCGCCGCGACTTTGCGGAAAAACAGTCCGTCGTCCGCCATCGCGAAGAAGATGCGGGGGGACGTCAGCAGCGTACCGTTCAGCGTACCGAACGTCGACAGCATTACCGTCACGCCGACGAAGACCACACCCGCCGTGCCGATGAGCTGCATCGCGACGTCGGCCGCGATGCGCGGCGACTGCCGGAGCTGATCGATCGGGAAGATCGCCAGATACGCGACGTTCGCGAGCAGGTAGATCACGATGACCGACGTGACGCCGAGGATGAGCGCGCGCGGCACGTTCCGTCGAGGATCTTTCACCTCGCCGGCGACGAAGCTGAGATCGGCCCAGCCATCGAACGCCCAGAGGACCGATACCAGCGCCAACCCGAACGCCGAGATGGTGAAGCTTCCCGGCGGGACGGCGGGCGTAAAGTTCGCCGCACCCTCTGGAAGCCCGACGGCCAGCGCGAACAGCACGATGAACAGCAGGCCGCCGTACTTCGCCAGCGTCGTGAGATTCTGCACCAGCGCGCCCCATCGCACTCCGACGTAGTTGAAGGCCGCGGTGACGATGATGGCGACCGCCGCCAGGTAGTGCACGTAATCGTCGTACGGCGCCACACTGGGCTCGCGCCCAATCGCCCGAAAGAAATACTCGGCGAACGTGGTCGAGATCGCGCCTAACGACGCGGCGCGGATGAGCACCAGCTCCGCCCAGCCGAACAGAAAGGCCGGCAGACGGCCCCACCCTTCCCTGATGAAGACGAAGAGTCCGCCGGTGCGCGGATAGGCGCCCGCGACTTCGGCGAGGGTGAGCGCGCCGCACAGCGCGAGGAGCCCCCCGGCAACCCACACCGAGAGCATCGGCAACGGACCAGGGAGTCGGTCGGCGATGACCGCGGGCGACCGGAAAATGCCCGAGCCAATGGTCGAGCCGACGAGCACCGCGATGGCGCTGAAGAGGCCGAGTCGGCGCGGAAGTTCGTTGCGCATGGGGGCTGATAGTACGTGAGAGACCGGGCGGGGGTCTAGAGCCAGGGGTGAAACGGGTCTCATGAGGGACGATCATCCCCCGCAGGCGATGCAAGTCGCGTTAGATTACGCGCGTGCTCTCTACGATTCTGCTCGTCGGCTGCGTCGCGTCCATCGTTGTCGCGCAGCTGTTCATTCTCCGTTCGGCGCTCGGGACCGCGGTCGTCGCGCGTGCGGGTAGGCATCTGCCGAGTCCGCGCCGAGCCACCGAGGTGGCGTGGGCGGTGCTGCCGGCGGTCGCCCTCGTGTTCGTTTTGTGGATGACCTGGCAGGAGGCTCGCGCCGAGGCGCCTCCTCCTCCGGAGCTCCACGAGCACCACGGGCATGGAGCTCACGCTTCATGAGCAGCCGATGACGGTGACCCGCCGCCTGGCGTACCTCGCCCTCTTCCTCGCCTACGCGCAGATCGTGTTCGGCGCGGTCGTGCGCATCACCGATTCGGGGATGGGGTGCGGCGACCACTGGCCGAAGTGCAACGGTCTGTGGTTTCCCCCGCTCGACAACACCGAGCTGATCATCGAGATCACGCACCGGTGGATCGCGGCGGCGCTGCTGGTTGCGACGTTGGCGCTCGCTGCGACGGCGTATCTGCACCGCGATCAGCCGCGCATCGGTGGTCGCGGGGGGGTGTTGCGCGCGGCCTCGCTCGCGGCGGGACTGTGGCTCGCCCCGGCGATCCTCGGCGCCATCACCGTGTGGCTCGAGCTCCCGCCGCTGGTCGTTGTCGTGCATCTCGCGCTCGCGATGGCGCTGCTCGCGGTGTTGGCGGTGACCGTGATGCGCGCCGGCGGATTCGGCGCGTCGGCGGCCGAACGGGAGGGCGTGGCCCCCCGGGCGATGCGCGCCGCGTTCGCCGCCGCGACGCTCGCGTTCGTCGTGGTCATCCTCGGCGGCTTCACCGCCAACATTCCCGGCGCGGCGCCGGCGTGCCAGGGATTTCCGTTGTGCAACGGTGCGGTCGTCACGGAGGGTACCGCGCAGACGATTCACTGGACGCACCGCGTGCTGGCTTTTCTTCTCACGCTTCACGCCGTCGGGATGACGGCGGCGGCGTGGAAGCGCGAAAGCCGCGTCATGCGCCGGGCGGCGACAGTGCTCCTCGGTGTGATCGCCCTCCAGATCGTGATCGCCGCGGTGCTCGTGTCGACGCACCTGCCGCCCGCGCTGCAGTCGCTGCATCAGGCGGTGGGAACGGTCGTTTGGCTGAGTGCGGTCGTGGTTGCCGGCATCGCTCGTCGAGGGAATCGAGGTCCAGGGGATCGAGGCGAGCGCCCTCGCACCTCGACATCCTCGATCTCGACACCCTGGACCACCGCGACACCCTCGTCGACCTCATGAGCAGCGGCGCTGCCGTAGCCGGCGGGAGCTCGACGCTCCTCCGCGATCTCGTCATGCTGACGAAGCCGCGAATCATCTCGCTGCTGCTCGTCACGACGATCGCTCCGATGTTCGTGGCGGGAACGCCGAGCCTGGCGCTGGTCCTCGCGGTGGCGATCGGGGGGTATCTCATGGCGGGCGGCGCGAACGCGGTCAACATGTACATCGACCGCGACATCGACGATCGCATGGCGCGCACGCGACTGCGTCCCATCCCCAGTGGGCGGATGGACGCGGTGGCAGTGCTCGCGTTCGGCGTCGCCCTGGCGACGGCGGCGACAGCGCTGCTGGCCATGTTCGTGAATCTCCTGTCGGCGGCGCTCGCCGTGGCCGGGTTCTATTTCTACGTGTTCGTCTACTCGCGGTGGCTCAAGCGGAGCACGCCGCAGAACATCGTCATCGGCGGTGCCGCGGGCGCCTTCCCTCCCCTCGTGGGGTGGGCCGCAGTCACCGGGTCGCTCGACCTCACGGCCCTGTACCTCTTTCTCATCGTCTTTTACTGGACGCCGCCGCACTTCTGGGCGCTCGCGCTCCTCAAGCAGACGGATTACGGTCGCGCGGGCGTCCCAATGGCGCCGCTCGTGTGGGGGGAGCGCGAGACCATGCATCAGATGCTCTGGTACATGGCGATTCTCATCCCGCTCACGCTTTTGCCGGTGACCTTCGGCGCCTTCGGGATGATCTATCTCGGGTCGGCCGCGGTGCTCGGCCTCGTCATGCTGTGGAGCATCGTGCGTACCGTGCGCGCGAGCGCATGGACGCAGCCGGCCTGGTGGTCGTACCGCTTTTCACTCCTCTACCTCGCGCTGCTTTTTGTGGCGATGGTCGTGGACCGGCGCATCGCGCCCTGATGACGGCGTCCGAGTGGCGCGACACGCTCGTCGTGCAGATCGCGGGACCGGAGGGGAAGCCGCCGTCGATCGTCGAGCTCGAGCGACCTCGAGGAGGCCGCGTTCGTGCGCGTGAATGGCGAGACGGAGAGTGGACGCTCCCCGCGCGCGAGAGCGAGCCGTCGTGCGAGGAGCTGCTCGAGCGATTCGATCGTGCGCGCAAGGAAGGCCGGCAGGTGAGCGAGGACAGTCTGCGCATCCGCGCGTGGCTCGAGGGTCGCCCGTGACGCTTCCCGCTCCCCGTCCCACGCCTCCGGCGGTTCCCGCCATCGAGACGAAGGATCGCACGCGGCGTCTTCCATCGCCGAAGATCTTCGGTCCGCTGCTGCCGCGCCTTCGGCCGCATGCGCGTGCGCTGTCACTCGCCGCCGTGTGTCTCGTGCTCAGTGCCGCGGTGGGGCTCGCCTTTCCGCGCATCGTGCAGTACCTGCTCGATGCCGCATTCATCTCGGGCAACGCGCGCGGGCTCGATCGCATCGCCATCGGCCTGCTCGTCCTCTTCGCGATCCAGGGCGTCCTCAATGCCGCCCAGGTGTATCTGCTGAGCGCGACCGGCGAGCGCGTCGTTGCCACCCTTCGCCAGGATCTGTTTGCGCACCTCGTCAGGCTGTCGCCGGGCTTCTTCACCGAGCGGCGCACGGGGGAGCTCATCAGTCGGTTGAGCGCCGACGTGGCAATGCTTCAGTCGGTGATGAGTCATCAGGTGAGCGAGTTCGCGCGGCAATCGCTGTTTCTCGTCGGCGGCATCGCGATGCTGATGCTGACGCATCCGCGTCTCACCGCGACGACGCTGGCCGTCGTCCCGATCGTGGTGGGTGCGGCGTGGGTCTTCGGCCGACAGCTGCGAAAGGCGAGCACCGGCGTTCAGGATCGGGTGGCCGAGGCGACGGCCAGCGCCGAAGAGGCGTTCTCGCAGATTCGCACGGTGCAGGGCTTCACGCGGGAAGGCCTCGAGAGCGATCGCTACCGCGCGCACCTCGTCGATGTCGTGACGGCGGCGATCCGTCGCGCGCGCATCCGCGGCGCGTTCTTCGGGGTCATCACCTTCTTCTCGTTCGGGGGAATCGTCGCCGTGCTCTGGCAGGGCGGCCGCCTGGTGCTCGGTGGTGCGCTCACCCCCGGCGCCCTCGTGTCCTTTCTGCTCTACGCGATCACCGTCGCCGCCGCCGTCGGCGCGCTCGCATCACTGTTCGGCAGCTATCAGGACGCCGTGGGCGCTGCAAAGCGCGTCTTCGAGCTGCTCGGCGAGCGGCCGACGGTGGCGGAGCCCGAGCATCCGAAGCGCTTGCCCCGAGCACCGGCCCGGCGCGCGTCCGGGGCGGACGTGCGCATCGAGCGCGTCACTTTCCGGTACGCGCCCGAGCACCCCGAGGCGCTGCACGACGTCTCCTTCCGCATCGCACCAGGCGAGACCGTGGCGCTCGTCGGTCCCTCGGGTGCCGGCAAGACGACGGTCGCCGCGCTGCTGCCTCGCTTCTGGGATGTGAATGCGGGGCGCATCCTCGTCGAGGGGATCGACGTGCGCGATCTCGCGCTCGAGGAGCTCCGCGGCGCCATCGGCATCGTCCCGCAGGAACCGACCTTGTTCAGCGGCACCGTCCGCGAGAACATCGCCTACGCTCGGCCCGACGCAACGGAGACCGAGATCGCCGCGGCCGCCCGCGCCGCCCATGCCATGGAGTTCATCGAGCGACTTCCGCAGGGCCTCGATACGCGCGTCGGCGAGCGTGGCGTGAAGCTCTCCGGGGGGCAGCGGCAGCGTCTCGCGATCGCTCGCGTCTTTCTGAAGGACCCCGCGATCGTGATCCTCGATGAGGCGACATCGAGCCTGGACAGCGAGAGCGAGCGCCTCGTCGGCGAGGCGATGGAGGAGCTCCTGCGTGGCCGCTCGACCCTGATCATCGCGCACCGGCTGAGCACGGTGCGCCGCGCGGACCGAGTGGTGGTGCTCGACCACGGGCGGGTCGTGGAGGAGGGCCGGCACGCGGATCTGCTCGCGGAGGGCGGAGTGTACGCGAAGCTGTACAAGGGCCAGTATTTCGAAATGGTATGAAACCAGGGATCAGGAGTCAGGAGTCAGGGGGTGTCAGGGAGAAAGGACCGGGAGAGGTGAGGCCGTTCCCTCCCGACACCTACTCCCTGACACCCCCTGATCCCTGACTCCTGACTCCTGACCCCCAGTCAGTACTTCACCTCGACTCGCGTAATCCCCCCACTCTCGACCCGTATCTCGCGCGTCGTTCCCCCCAGCCTCTCATGCCAGGTTCGCATCGTGTACTCGCCGGGCGGAATCGAATCGAGCACGAATCGGCCGTTAGGCGCGGACACGACGAAGTAGGGATGATCGAAGACGTGGATCCAGCCCTGGGTCCAGGGGTGCGTCCGGCAGCTCAGCTCCAGGCGGAGCGGACGCGCGAGCACCTGCTCCAGCGGGACGACCTGCCCGTCGCCGTTCTGGGTGACCGTCTCCAGCACCTCGGTCACACCGCTCACGCGAATGACGGTCTCGTGCACGACGGGATCGGCGCTCTTCACGTTGAGGGTACCCCCGACGATCACGCCCTGGACGCGGGGATCGAGGCGGCAACGCGAGTTCGTCACCTCGAAGCGACGGCTGTCGGGGAGCCTCTTCCCTTCCCGCGCATCGCTCAGCCACACGACGACGTTCATGAGCCCGCCCTGTGGGGCGACGATCGCGCCCTCGGGAATGCGGTCGCCACAGAGATCGGCGTTCCGAGTGACGACGACGAGCGTATCGCGTGCCGAGCTCTCGAGGCGGACGTCGCCCTCGAGGCGGCCGCTCTCGCGGAGCTCGATCTCTCGATAGGGTGAGAGTCCCGGGCGCGATGTGAACGCCGCTTCCGCGATGGTGTCGGCGCTCGCGTCGCGCGCCGCATTACCATTCTCCCCGCGCCCGCACGCCCCGAGAGTGGTGACGAGGAAAACGATCGCGAGCCGTCCTTGCGTCACAGAACGAGGAGCTCGCGTTGATACTTCTCCGGTGTGATGGTCACACCACGCTCGCCAACGAAGGCGTTCACTTCGCTTCGCACGCCGAGCTCGCCGGGCAGGTAGACGCCCGGCTCGATGGAGAAGCCGACGCCCGGGAGAAGCAGCCGCTCCTCCCGCGTCTCGAAATCGTCGATGTGCGGTCCCGATCCGTGGAGATCGCGCGGGTCGATCGAATGCCCCGTGCGGTGGACGAAGTAGTCGCCAAGCCCCCGATCGGTGATCACGCGCCGTGCGGCGATGTCGAGATCGCCGCCGCGCAGCCCGCCGTTCGTGCCACGCTCGCGCAGGAGCGCAATCGCCGCGTCTCGGGCATCGCGCACCGCTTCCCACACTTCGACGGCGCGCGGGGATGGCGTGCCGACGCTCCCCATCCAGGTTTGATCGGCCCAGACGCCGTTGCGCTCGCGCGCCCACAGATCGATGAGGAGGAGCTCTCCTTCCTGAATCGCGCGCGGGCGTTTGGGCGACGGCTCGTAATGCGGGTTGGCCGCGTTCGCTCCCGCCGCGACGATCGGTGGGTCATGCGTCTCGAGCCCGGCGCGCTCGAATCGCGCGACGATCCAGTCGCGCAGCTCGTGCTCGTGAAGGACCGCACCGCGGGCGTGGGCCGCCTTCGCCTCGTCCATCGCGTCGCGAGCCACCTGTGCAACGATCTCCGCCGCGCGCAGGTGTGACGCGAGCTGCTCATCGCTCCACACTGCGTAAAAGCGCGTGACGAGCTCGCCGGACGGAACGACGGTCGCCCCCGCGGCCCGGACGAGATCGAGCACGCCCGCCGGCACCCGGTCGAGATACGGAACGGCGTCGCCGGGCGAATACTCCATGGCGATGCGCTTGCCTCCGACGAGCCGCGCGATCGTCGCCTCGAGGGTGCGCCACGATGCGTACACTTCTCGTCCCCACGCCGAGGGCCAGTCGCGCCAGGGACCCTGCTCAATGGCGTGACTCACGCCGATGGGTGTACCCTCACGCGGGATCCACGCGAACACGCGTCGCGACACCATTCCCTTGAGCCCGATGATGGTCGAGGCGATAGGGTTGGTCCCGCGGAAATCGAAGAGCAGCCAGCCGTCGAGCCCTGCATCGGTGAGCGTGCGCTGTACGGTGGGTAAGGTGGCCGGGGTGAGCATCGAGTTCGGGAAAGTGGTACCTTGGCGGCCTCGCCCGGTCTCGCCGACCGGTGGTCGTGTCCAAAGTAACTCCGGAGACGCCATCTCCGCGCTCGAAATCGTCCTCCTCGCGCTGCTCGGCGTCGTCGTCGGGACCTACGGTACGCTCGTAGGTGTCGGTGGCGGCTTTCTCGTCGTGCCGCTGTTGTTGATCATCTATAAGTTGCCCCCGGCGGCCGCCGCCGCAACCTCACTGGTGGTGGTGTTGCTCAACTCGGCGAGCGGATCGGTGACGTACGTGCGGCGCGGGCGCGTCGACATTCGCACCGGCCTGTTGCTCGCGGCTGCCACCGTACCGGGAGCGTATTTCATCGGCCCCGAGCTGGCGGAGCGGATTCCGGAGCGCGCCTTCAAGATCGGATTCGGCCTCTTTCTGCTCGTGATGGCGGCGCTGCTCTTCTTTCGACCCGAGCGGCCGGCGGCTGCCCCCGGGGTCCCGCCGCGCAAAGGGCTGTGGCGAATTCGGCGAAGCTTCCGCGACAGCTCCGGGGCGGCCGTGGACTACGAGTTCGACGTCGTGCTCGCCCTGGTGCTGTCGTTCGCGGTCGGGATCCTGTCGAGCATGCTCGGGATCGGCGGCGGCATCGTGCACGTGCCGGCGCTGATCCACCTGATGGGCTTCCCGGTGCACGTGGCGACGGCGACGTCGCAATTCGTGCTTGCGTTCACCGCGGCGGCGGGAGTGGCGAAGTACGCGTCCGGGGGCCATGTCGTCTGGCCGCTCGCTGCTGGGATCGGGGCGGGCGTGATCGTCGGCGCGCAGGTCGGAGCTCGGGTATCGCACCGCATGAAAGGAGCGAAGATCATAAGACTGCTTGTACTAGCAATCGTGGTTCTGGCCGTTCGACTTATCTGGAGTGCTCGTTGAAGGAGGGCAGAGACGTCGGATGTCAGAATTCAGAATTCAAGAACGGCCACGGGGAGCCCAAGCTTCGGCTCCCCGTTTGATTTGTCTGAATTCTGAATTCTGTATTCTGACATCTGACGTCTTTGCCGTTCGTTCACCGCCACTCCGCCCGCCACTCGCATGTCCCTTCCCCCCTGGCTTTACACTGCACGTGCTCGATTCCCCCGACGGTCCCGACCAGGAGCCGGAGCAGCTCGCGCAACGACGCTTCGTAGAATGCGCACCCGACGCTGTTCGGTGCCGTCTTCAGTGTCACCGAGTCGCTGACCTCGAGGCGGATGAAGCCGCCGACGCGGCGGACGTCGGCGTTCAGGTAACGATCGGCGATCTTGCGGACGCGGCGGAGGACGATCGGCCGCGCGAGGAACGAGGGGAGGCCGCGCGCCAGCTTTCGCGTCATCCCCGGAATCGTGAGGTAGGCCTCACGAGCCAGATACTGGCCGGCCGCCCGGAACACCGCCTCGGCGTCGGTGCGGCGACCGATGAGGCGCGCGAGGCCCACCGCCTCCTCCTGATCGGGGCGCTGGTTCCGCTTCGCCGCATCGGTGTATCGCCGGATTTGCGTGTAGACGGTCTCGCTCAGCCCGAGCCGCTTGTTGCGGAGCTCGTGGACCAGCTCGGCTTCGAGATCATCGGGGGTATCGACGTTCCGGACCGCGTGGAGCAGACTCAGTGGCAGCAGCGGGTCGACCGTAGGCACGTGCGGCGAGGTGAAGGGAGGGTCAGGGAAGCTAGCCTCGCCCGATTCCTGCTTCAAGCCGACGTGGCGGGAACCCGGACGCTGTTTCGCATCTTCTATGATCGTGAGCGTAAGAGCCGAGCCATGAGTGGCCCGAACTACGGCGACGAACTGCCGTGCGACGCTGTCATCGAGCGCATCTATGAGTTCCTGGATGGCGAGCTGACGAGCGAGGTGGACGCGAAGATCCGCGACCACCTCGGCAAGTGCCGAACGTGCTATCCGCACTTTCGGCATGAAGAGGTGTTCCTCCGCTTTCTGGAGCAACGCGCGCAGATCGAGAAGGCACCGCCCTCCCTTCGCCGCCGCATCTTCCAGAAGCTTCTCGACGACGAGATCGACCGCGACGAGCCGTGATCGAGCGTGCCGCCGCGGGGATCGCGCTCGCCGCGGTCATCGCGATGGCGGCGCGAGCGGGACGCACGCTCACGACCGACGGTGCGATCGCCGCGACGATCGTCGGCGCGGCGAGCATCGCCGCTGGCTGGTCGTGGGGCGCTCTGCTCCTCGCGTTCTTCCTGTCGTCTAGCGCGCTCTCGCGCATCGGCATAGACATCAAGCGTCAGCGCACGGCCGGCATCCTGGAGAAGGGGGGCGCGCGTGACGCGGTGCAGGTGCTCGCCAACGGCGGCGTGTTCGCCGCCGCGGCGCTGGGACATGCCGCCCTGCCCGGGGATGCGTGGATGGCGGCGGGTGGCGGCGCACTCGCGGCGGCGACGGCCGACACGTGGGCCACCGAGATCGGAACGTTGGCCAGGGGTGTCCCTCGCCTCATCACGACGTGGCGCCCGTCGCCTGCCGGCACCTCGGGCGCGGTGTCGCTGCCCGGCACGATCGGGATGCTGCTGGGAAGTGCGTTTCTGACAGTGGGGATGGTCGCCGCCGTGTGGCCCCGACACGTTGTCGTTGCGGCGTTCGTCGGCGGTGTTGCCGGAGCGCTCGCAGACTCGCTCCTCGGGGCGATGGTGCAGGCGCGACGGCGGTGTGCTTCGTGCGACGCCTTCACGGAACGCGCGATTCATTCATGCGGAGCACACACGGTCCATGCGGGGGGTGCATCATGGATGACCAACGATGTGGTGAACTTCCTGTGCGGCGTCGCCGGCGCAGCGTCGGCTCTCGTCGTCGCACGCGCGCTCCAGCAGGGGTGATGGCGGTGGCCGTGGCGCGGGCCGCGGCCGCGACGGCGTGTAAGAACGTCGACATGCGGATCGGCCCCGGCATACAGGTCGGGACCGGGACCGGCTCCGGCTCGTACCACGACTCCCTCGTCGGCATGTGGACGGGGGTGGTCGTCCTCCCCGACACCCTGATCACCTTTCGCTCGCCCGATCCGGGGACGTCCCGCTTCGGCGTCTCGGTCTTCGGGAGCGTGCTCAGCCTCGACGGGCGCGACTTCGTGCGCGTCGCCTGATGCCGGTATCGACGAAGCCGCGGGTGCTGCTCGTGAGCACGAATCGCGAACATGCGCCACAGCCTGTCGTGCCTAACGGCGTGGCCTGCGTCGCTTCGGCGCTCAGGCATGCGGGTCACGACGTGCGCGTGCTCGACCTGTGCTTCGCGGTCGATCCCATCCGGACCGCCCGCGAGACCGCGCGCGGCTTCGAGCCGGACGTCATCGGGGTCTCCGTCCGGAACATCGACAACAGTGATCTCATCGCACTTCGCCATTACACGCCCGAGGCGGCAGCGGTCACGCAGGCGCTTCGCGCGGCTGCCCCCCGGGCGAGCGTCATCGCCGGCGGGGCGGCCTTTGGTGTCGCGCCCGCGGCACTCACTGACACCCTGGGCGTCGACTGGGCGGTCGCGGGCGACGGCGAGCGGGCCACGGTCGCGCTCATCGACGCGCTCGCCGCGGACCGGGACCCCGGCATGGTGCCGGGACTCGTCAGGCGCGATGCGGACGGCACGCGACTGGTCCCCCCCGGCGGCGAAGCCGGTCTCGATACGCTCCCCGAGATGCGCGTGCAGGACTGGATCGACCTTCGCGCGTACCAGCGACACGGCGCGACCGTGCCGATTCAAACCAAGCGTGGGTGCGTCTTCAAGTGCGTCTACTGTACGTACCTGAACGTCGAAGGGTGGGGCTATCGGCTTCGCGACCCCGACTCCGTCGCCGACGAGATCGCCTCCCTGGCGCGCGAGCGAGGGGTGCGGCGTTTCGAGTTCGTCGATTCGACGTTCAACTCGCCGCCTCGACATGCGACCGCAGTGTGCGAGGCCATCGTCCGCCGAGGCCTCCGCGTCCACCTCGATACGACGAACTTCACGCCCGCCTCGGCGACGCCGGAGCTGCTGGCTGCGATGGGCCCCGCCGGCTTTCGATGGCTCGGCATCACCGCCGAGAGCGCGAGCGATGAGGTGCTCGCACGCCTCGAGAAGGGGTTCGACGCACACCAGGTGCGCAGCGTCGCGGAGCGCGTGGAACGCGCGGGCATGAAGGTCCTCTGGATCTTCCTCGTTGGTGGACCGGGCGAGACGCCGGAAACGCTCGACGAAACGCTGCGCTTCGCCGACTGGCGACTGTCGCGGGGGGACGCGGTCTACCTCACCGTGGGCGTGCGCATCTATCCGGGGACGACACTGCAACGGATTGCGGCCGATGAAGGCGTGATCGAAGGAGGCGATCCGCTGCTCGCGCCCGCGTTCTACTTCTCGCCCGCGCTCGATCGCGATGCCGCCGTCGCGCGCCTTCGCGATTTCGCACGCGCGCATCCTCGCTTCATGTTTTCGGCGGATTCGCGCTCCTCGCTCCTGCCCTACCTGACGCGCCTCGCGTCACTCCTGCGCCTGCCCGGGCCCCATTGGCGCTACATGGGAACCTTTCAGCGCCTCGCACGCGCCAGCGGGCGCATCTGGCGGTCCGAGCGCGTTCCCGCGTGAACGACGCCGACGTCCTCGTCGTCGGTGGAGGGCCAGCGGGCGCATCCACCGCCTTCGCCCTCGCCACTGCCGGCGTGAAGGTGGTCGTCGTCGATCGCGAGCGGTTTCCGCGCGACAAGCCGTGCGCGGAGTATCTGAGCCCGCAGGCGTCGCGCGTGTTACATGACATGGGTGTCCTCGCCGAGCTGGAATCGCGCGGGCCGTCGCATCTCGCGGGGATGATCGTGCGGGCGCCGTCCGGCCGGCAGCTGCGCGGGGACTTCGCCGCCCAACACGGCTTTCGAGGATTTCGCGATCGGGGGCTCGCGATGCGGCGCCGCGTGCTGGACGACATACTGCTCGGCGCGGCACGGCGGGCGGGCGCGCGAGTCATGGAGCAGACTCGTGTCACCGACGTGCTGCGCGACGCGGGCGGCCGCGTTCGCGGCGTCGCCGTCACCAACGACGCCGGCGCGCGTGAGCTCACCGCGCCCGTCCTCGTCGGCGCCGACGGCCTGCGCAGCATCGTGGGGCGGCGATTGGGGCTCATTCGCGCCGGGCGATTCCCGCGACGCATCGCGCTGGTATCGCATTGGCGCGGCATCGCGGACGTAGGCGAGTACGGGGAGATGCACGTCGAGCGCGACGGCTACGTCGGGGTGGCGCCAGTCGACGCTGGGCTGGTGAATGTCGCCATCGTCATTCCCGCCTCACGAGCGCACGCCATCGGCGCCGATCGAGGAGAATATGTCTCGGCCTGGCTGGCCCGCCGCCCTCATCTCGCCAGGCGGTTCGCTCGCGCGGTGCGGCAGTCACCCGTGGTTGCGACCGGCCCCTTCAACGTACGGGCTCGGCGCGCATGGGCGCCGGGCGCCCTTCTCGTCGGTGACGCGGCGGACTTTTTCGATCCGTTCACGGGTGAAGGGATCTACGCCGCCCTCCGCGGTGGAGAGATGGCTGCCGCGGCCGCGCTCGCCACCCTCGCGCATGCCTCGAGTGACGACGCGCTGCGGGAGTACGAGCGGACGCGTCGCGCCGAGTTTCGCGGCAAATGGCGCGTGGAGCGGCTTGTCGGGGCGGCGGTGGCCTTCCCCGCACTCATCGAGCGCGCGGCCGCGACGCTGTCGCGTCGCAAGGACCTGGCCGATCTGTTCATCGGTGTGACCGGCGACTTCGTCCCCGCGCGCGAGGTATTGCGTCCATCGTACCTCCTGGCGTTGCTTTTCCCATCGCTGGCCGCGGCCGGCGCAGAGCGATCCCACGTACCCGCGCACGAGAGCTGACCGACATGTCGATCGACAGCGCCACGTTCCGAAGCGTGCTGGGACGCTTCGTCTCGGGCGTCACCATCGTGACCGCACGCGATGAGGCCGGGGTCGACCACGGAATGACGGCGAGCGCCTTCTGCTCGGTGAGCCTCGATCCACCGCTCGTGCTCGTGTCGATCGCGCACGATGCCACGCTGCACCCGGTGCTTCTCGAGCAGGAAGAGATGGCGGTGAGCATCCTCACCGCCTCGCAGGAGGCGATCGCCCGGCGGTTCGCGGAGAAGCTCGACAATCGCTTCGACGGCGTCGGGTTCACGCGCGGCGTGACCGGTGCTCCGCTCATCGATGGCGCGCTCGCGGTCGTCGAGGGACGTGTGATTCACCGCCACCCGGGCGGGGATCATACGATCTTCGTCGCGGAGGTGCTGGCGGCGTCGGCGACGATGGACGAGCCGCTCCTGTACTACCGCGGCGGCTACGCGCATCTGGCACGGTAACGTGGCGCTGTTGACGCCACGCCGTCGCTACGGCCACGAATACCTCGACGATCCCGCCGTCGGAGCGCATGTTGCGGCACGATCGATGGGTGACGTCGCGCGCTCGAACGCTCTCTTCGGTGGCGCGCATGCCGTGGTGGCGGAGCTCGACGATCTCCTCCGCCCCGGTGCCGAGGGCACCCGCACGTTCTCGCTCCTCGATGTGGGAACCGGGCTAGGCGACATCCCGGCGCGCGTTCGTACGCGAGCCGCGGCGCAAGGCGTCACGGTGTGCACCGTGGGGCTCGATACGAGCGAGGCGTTGGCCGTTGCCGCCCACGATGCCAGACTCCCGA
The DNA here is from genome assembly GCA_025930755.1 of Gemmatimonadaceae bacterium. Classification (GTDB taxonomy): domain Bacteria; phylum Gemmatimonadota; class Gemmatimonadetes; order Gemmatimonadales; family Gemmatimonadaceae; genus JAICNG01. The sequence goes on along the minus strand of JAICOJ010000010.1, from coordinate 35,593 downwards.
TGCTCCGCGCCGATGCGCGACGGCTGCCGATTGCCGATCGCGCGTTCGACGTGGTGATCTGTTCCCAGGTGCTCCACCACTTCCGACGCGATGACGGGATCGCGCTGCTCCGCGAGCTCGATCGCGTCGCGCGCCGTCGCGTGATCGTGAGCGACATTCGCCGCAGCTGGCTCGCCGCCGCCGGAATCTGGCTTGCCTCATGGCCGCTGCGATTTCACCCAGTAAGCCGGCACGACGGAGTGGTCTCGGTTCTGCGTGGCTTCATTCCCGAGGAGCTCGGGGCGCTCGTGCACGCGGCCGTCGGCATCACTCCACGTGTCCGACGGCACCGCGGGTTTCGGGTCGCTGCCTCATGGGCTCCGGAAAGGTCGTCTTCAACGCTTTGAGGCTGGCATCCAGGTTCAGAGTTGAGAGGCGAATTACGCGGGTCCGCGGAAACGGCCGGAGCGCTCGAAGCGCATTGAGCTTTCTGCCTCACCCGCAAAAGGGCCTTTTCCTGTTGTCGCGAGACGAAGGTGATCGGCGCCAGGAACAATCCGCAATGTTCCGCGGCGATCCGCGTCTCGCTTGAATCTGGCTGCCTCATGCCCGGGGTCGACTAACCGTGAAAGAACCGCTGTCACTGCCGCCCATGCCACGGGGCCGACCAATGGAAACGCTCGACGAGCGCATCGTGCGCGCGCCGTTGCGGACCATGTTCGCGATCGCGCGCGACGTCGAGCATTGGCCGGCGCATTTGGCGCACTATCGCTGGGTGCGCTTTCGCGACCGCGCACCGGATGGCGGCGGCATCGTCGAGATGGCCGCGTGGCGGCCGTTCGGCGTCGTTCGGTGGCCCACCTGGTGGCTGTCCGAGATGAGCGTGGACGAGGCCCGGCCCGCGATCCGTTTTCGTCACATTGGCGGCGTCACCACGGCGATGGATGTCGAATGGGCCTTCGAGGAAGTGCGCGACGGCACGCACGTGCGGTTGCTGCACGTCTGGGATGGCCCGCGCTGGCCGCTCATCGGCGTGGTCGCGGCCACGGCCGTCATCGGGCCCATCTTCATTCACGGCATCGCGTCGCGGACCCTCGCCGGTCTCGCCGCGGCCGCCGAACGGGTAGCGTCGGGCGTGCACGCCGGTCATCATCCACCAGCAGCTCAATCTTCCGGAGGAAGGTCGTCGTGAAGCAGATGCGGCGCGTCGCGGTCACGGGCATCGGAGCCATCACACCCATCGGCACCGGCACGACCGGGTTCTGGCAGGGGCTTCAGAAGCAGCGCTCGGCCGTCCGAACGATTTCGCGCTTCGACCCGAGCCCGTTCCGCAGCCACATCGCCGGGGAAGTGGACGCGTTCGATCCGACCGATTTCATCGAGCGCAAACGCGCGCGGCGGCTCGACCGTTTTGGCCAGTTCTCCGTCGCCAGCGCTCGCCTGGCCCTCGACGATTCGGGGATCGATCTGGCCGCCGAGGATCGCGAGCGCATCGGGTCGATGATGGGAACGGCGCTCGGCGGTGTGGGGAACGCCGAGGAGCAGCTCGGCATCTATCTGACGCGCGGGCTCAAGGACGTGGACGCGTCGCTGGCGCTCACGGTGTTCGGCGGGGCGGCGAGCTGCAACATCGCCATCGAGTTCGGCGTGCAGGGGCCGAACCACACCAACGCGATGAGCTGCGCGTCAGGCACGATCGCCATCGGCGAGGGCTTCCGTCAGATTCGCGACGGCTATGCCGATGTGATGCTGTGCGGCGGATCCGAAGCGCCGCTGTGGCCGTTGTGTTATGGCGCGTTCGCGATCATTCGCGCCATGTCGACCCGCAACGACGACCCCGCGAGCGCCTCACGACCGTTCGACAAGGATCGGGACGGTTTCGTGATGGGAGAGGGGGCCGCCGTCCTCGTGCTCGAGGAGTGGGGACGCGCCGTCGCGCGCGGTGCGCACATCTACGGCGAGATCTGCGGGTACGGTCTCTCGAACGACGCATACCACATGACCGCCCCGCGACCCGATGGCTCGCAGGCCGCGCGGACGATGCGCCGCGCGATCGACGACGCCGGACTCACCGCCGGCGAGATCCAGTACGTGAACGCGCACGGCAGCTCGACGCCGCTCAACGACAGCACGGAGACGCTTGCGATCAAGCAGGTCTTCGGCGATCACGCCTATCGCCTCCAGGTGAGCGGTACGAAGGGCTACTACGGCCACGCCCTCGGCGCGTCCGGCGCCATCGAGGCCGCGATCTGCTCCATGGCGCTCGCGAACGACTGGCTCCCCCCGACGGTGAACCTCACCACGCCGGATGATGGATGCGATCTCGACTACATCCCGACGTCGGGACGACCGGCGCGGATCGAGCACATCTTGAGTAATTCGTTTGGGTTTGGAGGGGTGAACGCGTCGCTCGTCATGCGCAGGGCGAGCTGAGGGGATTACCTTCTTGCCCCGCCCTTCCCAAGCCTCCATCCTCCCCGGATGCCCGCCGTCGGTACGAATGTCCCCCGCAAGGACTCCACCGAGAAAGTCACCGGCACCGCCCGGTACGTCGACGACCTCGTCTTCCCCGGGATGCTCCACGCCCGCACCATTCGCTCGACGATCCCGCGTGGGCGCATTCGTGACGTGCGCCTCTCGTTCGATCGCGCGGGATTCACGATCATCGATCACCGCGATGTCACCGGCCGCAACGTCGTTGCGCTGATCGAGGACGACCAGCCACTGCTCGCCGAGCGCGAGATTCGGCACGTGGCGGAGCCGATCCTGCTGCTTGCTCACGAGGACCTCGACACGCTCCGGCGCGCGCGTGTCGACATCGACTACGAGCCCCTGGAGCCCCTCTTCGATCCGACGCGCTCCACGCAGCTCCTCAAGGATCTGCGCATCGTCAAAGGCGATGTCGAGCAAGCCCTCGCCGGTGCCGAGGTCGTGGTCGAAGGGGAATATCGAACGGGACACCAGGAGCAGCTCTATATCGAGCCCAACGGAGTGATCGCCGTACCCGAGAATGGCGGCGTCACGGTCCATGGCTCGCTGCAGTGCCCCTTCTATGTACACAAGGCGCTGCGCATCGCGTTAGGCCTTCCCGACGACCGCATTCGTGTCGTACAGACCGAGACCGGTGGTGGATTCGGCGGCAAGGAAGAATACCCCTCGGTCATCGCGGCCCATGCGGCGCTGCTGGCGCTCAAGGCGAAGCGACCGGTGAAGCTGATCTACGACCGGCTCGAGGACATGCTCGCGACCACCAAGCGCCACCCGTCGATCGTGAGGCATCGCACCGGGGTCACGCGGGACGGGCGTCTCGTGGCCATGGACATCGAGGTTTTGATGGATGGCGGTGCGTACGTCACGTTGAGTCCCGTCGTACTGTCACGCGGCGCCATCCACGCCGCCGGGCCCTACCGCTGCGATCACGTACGGATCGAGGCGCGCGCGGTCGGTACGAACACCCCGCCGAACGGCGCCTTTCGCGGATTCGGTGCGCCGCAAACGCAGTTCGCGGTCGAGGTGCAGATGGAGCGGATCGCCGAAGCGCTGTCGATGGACCCGGCCCGGCTTCGCGAGCTGAATGCGCTTCGACCCGGTGACACGACCGCCACCGGTCAGCGCGTCGAAGCCGACTGCTCGGCGCTCCAGGTGCTCCAGCAGGCGGTCGAGCGGTCGGACTTTCATGGCAAGCGGGAGCGCTACGCCGGCACCAATCGCGGCATCGGGCTCTCGCTCTTCTTTCACGGTGCGGGCTTCACTGGCAGCGGTGAAGTCAAGCTTGCGTCTCGCGCCGCGCTGTGCACAACCGAGCGGGGCGTGCGCATTCTCGTGGGAAGCGCCGAAATCGGTCAGGGAACGCGCACGATGCACGCGCAGATCGTCGCGGACTCGTTGGGCATCCCGTACGAGGATGTCGAGACCGGCCTGCCCGACACGTCCAACGTCCCGGACAGTGGCCCAACGGTCGCGTCGCGGACGTGCATGGTCGTGGGCGGAATTCTTCAGCGGTGCGCCTCCGACCTCCGCGAGCGGATAGGAGACATGCACCCGCGGGAGCATTTCACGAAGCATGGGGCGACCGTCGTGACGAAAGAATACGAGCCGCCACACGGCATCGCGTGGGATGACGACACCTACCGCGGCGACGCCTACGCGACGTACGCCTGGGCGTGCGACGTCGCGGAGGTCGAGATGGATCCCGACACCTACGAGATTCGTCCCATCCACTTCACCGCCGTCCAGGACATCGGGAAGGCGATTCATCCGGTGCTGGTGGCCGGCCAGATCGAAGGAGGAACGGCGCAGGGGATCGGCTATGCGCTCATCGAGGAAGTCGTTATGCGTGAAGGCGCGATGGCCAACGCGCAGATGACCAACTACCTGGTGCCCACCACGCTCGACACCCCGACGATGGACGTGGTCATCGTCGAAACGCCCAGCCATCATGGACCCTTCGGGGCAAAGGGGGTGGGTGAGATGCCGATCGACGGGCCGGCGCCGGCGATCGTGAACGCGATTCGCCATCTCGGTCTCGACATCCGGCAGATTCCGGCGACACCCGAGCGCATCGCGGAGGCGGCGTGCGTCTCCGCGTGAACGGGCGCGATTGGGAGGTCGACGCGCCGCCGATGGCTCGTCTGCTCGATGTGCTCCGCGTCCAATGCGAGCTTCCCGGAACGAAGGAAGGATGTGGTGAAGGGGAATGCGGAGCGTGCACCGTCCTCGTCGACGGCGAGCCGGTGTGCTCCTGTCTCGTGCCCGTCGCCCACGCCGACGGCGCCGAGGTCACCACCATCGAAGGGCTCGGCGGCGACCATCGATTGCAGCGCGCGTTCGCCGAGCACGGCGCCGCGCAGTGCGGCATCTGCACGCCGGGGATGATCATGGCCGCCCTCGCGTTGCCTTCGTCTCCCTCGCTCGACGATGTCCGCGTCGCGCTCGCCGGCAACATCTGTCGCTGCACGGGCTATCACGCCATCTACCGCGCGATCCTGCGCGCATGAGGACAGCGGCGGCCGCGCTCGACCTCGTGCGACCGAAGTCGGTCGAGCAGGCGCTGCGCGCGATGGCGGATGACCCTTCGCTGGTTCCCATCGCGGGCTGCACCGACGTCTTCGTCGGCTTGAACGCTGGCACCTTTCCGGGTACGCGATTTCTCGATCTCTGGCCACTCGAGGAGCTGCGCGAGATCGGGATTCGCAATGGCGCGATCGCGATCGGCGCCCTGGCTACCCACGCGATGATTCAGGAATCGGCCGCCGTGACGAGTCGGATTCCCATTCTCGCCGCCGCGTGCCGCGAGATCGGAGGAATCCAGATCCAGAATCGCGGGACGCTCGGCGGCAACGTCGCGAACGGGTCACCGGCGGGGGACACGCTGCCGGTGCTCGCCGTGGCCGACGCGGTCGTCGTGCTGCGCAGCGCCTCGGGCGAGCGACGCGTGCCCTTCAACGCCTTTTTCACAGGGTACCGCACGACGGTGCGTCGGCCTGACGAGCTGATCGTCGCGTTCGAGCTTCCGCCGATCGTCGATGTGCAATGGTTTCGAAAGGTCGGCACCCGGGCCGCGCAGGCGATCTCCAAGGTGGTCATGGCGGTCGTCGGTGGCGAGCGCCCGCGCATTGCGGTGGGGAGCGTGGGACCGACCGTCATTCGATGCACGAAAACGGAGGCCGCCATTGCCGGTGGCGCGACGTTCGATGAAGCGTCGCACATCCTCGAAGCGGAGGTGCAGCCCATCGACGACATCCGGTCCACGGCGAGCTACCGGCGACGCGTCTGCGGCAACCTGTTGCGTCGGTTCGGCGCGGATACCGGGCGGTGAGCGAGCTCGTCGTGCGCGGCGAGCGGGTGCTCATCGACGGAGTGCTTCGCTCGGCCGCGATTCAGATTCGAGACGGGCGAATCGTCGCGATCGGCGAGCCGGCCGATGTTGGATCGGGGATCGCGGTGCACGACGCCGGGTCCGATGTCGTCATGGCCGGCCTCGTCGATACACACGTCCACGTCAACGAGCCGGGCCGGGGCGAATGGGAAGGCTTCGAGACCGCGACGCGGGCGGCCGCCGCCGGAGGCGTGACGACCATCCTCGACATGCCCCTCAACAGCATTCCCGCAACCACCACCGTCGACGCGCTCGAGCAGAAGCGAGCGATCGCGCGCGCGCGGTGTCACGTGGACGTCGGCTTCATCGGCGGCGTCGTTCCCGGAAACGCGTCCGACATCGCGCCGCTCGCCGAGGCGGGCGTGCTGGCCTTCAAGTGCTTCCTCATCGACTCGGGCGTGAAGGAGTTCGCGCAGGTCGACGAGACACAGCTCCGCGAGTCCATGCCGATCGTGGCCTCGTTAGGGCGCGTGCTGATGGCGCACGCGGAGCTTCCCGCCCCGATCTCGCGCGCCGTGACCGCGCTCGATCCGTCGGCCGATCCCCGGTGTCACGCGACCTGGTTACGCACCCGCCCGCCCGAGGCGGAGGAGCAGGCGATCACCCTCCTCGTCGCCCTGGCCCGTGAGACCGGCGCGCACGTCCATGTGGTTCACGTCGCCGCGGCTGGGGCCATCCCGATTCTCCGACGGGCCCGGGCAGAGGGGCTTACGCTTTCGGCCGAGACATGTCCACACTATCTCGTGTTCAGTGCCGAATCGATCCCTGATGGAGCGACGCGCTTCAAGTGTGCGCCCCCGATCCGCGAGAGAGCGCACCAGGAGGCGCTCTGGGCCGCGCTTCGCAGCGGTGACCTCGACATGATCGCATCCGACCATTCCCCTTGCCCGCCCGCACTCAAGCTCCCCGCGGAGGGCGACTGCCTGCGCGCCTGGGGGGGCATCGCCTCGCTACAGCTCTCGCTGGCCGCGGTGTGGTCGAATGCACCCGCGCATGGCGCGACGGTCGCCGACGTCGCGCGGTGGATGAGCGAGCGCCCCGCGCGCCTCGTGGGGCTCGACACGCGCAAGGGGGCGCTCGAGCCGGGACGTGACGCCGACCTCGTGGTGTGGGACCCCGATGCCGAGCTCACGGTCGAGGCACATGCACTCCAGCACCGGCACAAGGTGACTCCGTACGAGGGTATGCGCCTTCGCGGGGTGGTCCACGAGACGTGGCTGCGTGGCGAACGAGTGTACAATCGCGGGCACTTCGTGCACGAGCCGCGGGGTCGTCTGCTGAGCGCGACCGCGACATGACCGATTTCCTCGAGCTGCCCGATCTCGCGGCCGAGCGGTTAGGCGGTGCCGCGGTGGTCGCGAACGATGAGTTCTTCGCCGCGAAGGAGAATCTGCTTCGCGCGTCACCGGCTGAGTGGCGCGAAGGGGTCTACACCGAGCGCGGGAAATGGATGGATGGGTGGGAGACGCGTCGGCGCCGCTCCCCCGGACACGACTGGTGCATCATCAGGCTTGGACTCCCCGGAATCGTACGCGGGGTCGTCGTCGACACGAGCTTCTTTCGCGGGAACTACCCCGAGCAGTGCTCGCTCGACGGATGCGCCGTCGACGGCACGCCGCCGGCGGAGGCCCTCGCCCGTGATGCATGTTGGCGCGAGATCCTTCCCAGGACGGCGCTCCAGGGCGATACGCGCAACCCCATCGAGGTGACACACGACGCGCGACTCACGCACGTGCGCCTCAACATCTTTCCCGATGGCGGGGTGGCGCGCCTTCGCGTCCACGGCGAGGTCACGCCCGATTGGCCGGCGCTCATTCGCCGCGGCGATGTCGACCTGGCGGCGATGGAGAACGGCGGCTGGGTGGTAGTGTGCAGCGACATGTTCTTCGGCCACCGGCAGAACCTCATCCTTCCCGGGCGGTCGACGCACATGGGCGATGGATGGGAGACGCGCCGGCGCCGCGGGCCGGGCAACGACTGGACCGTCGTCAGGCTCGGACGTGCCGGGTCGGTTCGCCGCGTGGAGATCGATACCGATCACTTCAAGGGGAACGCACCCGGGGCGTGCTCGATCTCCTGGTCCCGCGCCCCGGGCGCGAGCGCCGAGGCGCTGGCCGCATCGGCCGTCGTCGAGTGGCGAGAGCTGTTGCCACGAACCGATCTCGAGCCGCACGCACGACATTGCTTCGAGCGGGAGCTTCGCGCGGCCGAGGGGGCGACGCACGTTCGTCTCGACATCTATCCCGATGGCGGCGTCGCGCGGTTGCGCGTGTTCGGTCGCCCGGCGGACAGCGCATGAGCCTCACGCTCGAGCAGCTCAACCTGCTGCACGAATTGCAGGCGGAGCGGCGTCTCCTCGCCTGCTGCGGGTCGAGAGCGTGGGCGCGCGGTGTCGCTGCCGCGCGGCCCTACTACACCTTCGACGAGCTCCTCGCCGCGTCGGACCGCGTCTGGTGGCACCTGACGCCTGACGATTGGCGCGAGGCGTTCTCGCGTCACCCACGTATCGGCGATAGCTCGGCCTCGGCGCGGAATACGTCGGAACACTGGTCGGAGCGGGAGCAGGCCCGCGCGCGCTCGGGCAGCGCCGCCACGCTCGCCGAGCTCGCCGAGGTCAACGCCGAGTACGAGGATCGGTTCGGGCATGTGTTCCTGATTTGCGCGACGGGCAGGACGGCGGATCAGATTCTGGACATCGCGCGCGAGCGACTCGACAACGATCCGGAAACCGAGCTGCGCATCGCGGCGGAGGAACAACGGCTCATCACCCATCTGCGACTGCGAAAGCTCCTCGACATATGAGCGCCATCACCACACACGTGCTCGACGTCTCGCGCGGTCGGCCGGCAGCGGGCATCGCCGTCGTGCTGGAACGGGTCAGCGCGCCGCCACGGAGCGCGGAGTCGCGCGCGAGCACCGACGCCGATGGGCGCGTCAAGTCCTTTGCGCCGGCGCCCTCACTGCAGGCCGGCACCTATCGCCTCACCTTCGAGGTGGGGTCGTACTTCGCCGCCGCGGGAATCGACGCGTTCTACCCGCGCGTCGTGGTCGAATTCGAGGTGCGCGACCCTGCCCAACACCATCACGTTCCCCTTTTGATCAGCCCGTTCGGGTACTCCACCTACCGCGGGAGCTGACCATGGCACAACTCGGCGAGAACGGCTACGGAAAATCGCGGGTGCGGCTCGTGAAGGTGAGCCGGCGCGAGGGACGCCACGAGCTGCGCGATCTCACCGTCTCCATCCGGCTCGAGGGCGATTTCGAGGAGGCTCACGTGCGCGGGGACAATCGCGACGTCCTCCCGACCGACACGATGAAGAACACCGTCTACGCGCTCGCTCGCCAGATCGAGATCGATGCGATCGAGGACTTTGCGCGCGCACTCGCCACGCACTTTCCGCCGGAGAATCCGGTGGTCAATCGGGCGCGGGTGACCGTTCGCGAGCAGGCGTGGAATCGCATTCCGGTGGGAGGACGCGCGCATCCACATGCATTCGTGCGCGGGTCGGACGAGCTGGATGTCGCGACGGTGACCGCCGAGGGCGATGACGTGCGCGTCGAGAGTGGCATCGACGAGCTCCGAGTGCTCAAGACCACCGGCTCGGGATTCGAGGGATACCCTCGAAATCGCTACACGACGCTGCGTGAGACATCGGACCGGGTGCTGGCGACGGCGATGCGCGTGCGCTGGACGTACGGGCTCAGCGAGATCTCACACAGCGAGATCCGTACGCGCGCACGCGAGATCATGCTCGAGACGTTCGCCGATCACGACAGTCGCAGCGTACAGCACACGGCCTACGCGATGGGTGAGGCAGTGCTCGAGCGCTGTCCGGAGATCGATGCGATCGCGTTCTCGCTGCCGAACAAGCACCATCTCCTCGTCGACCTTGCGCCGTTCGGACTGGATAATCCAAACGAGATCTTCGTGGCAACCGAAGAACCGTACGGCCTCATCGAGGCGATTGTACGGAGATAGGAGGCGCTGGAGTAGCGCTGCATGAGGGCGCTGGAAAGGCGCTGCTGTTCCACCGCCCCCAGCGCTGTTCCAGCGCCCGCAGCGCTATTCCAGCGCCTCCAGCACCCGCCGAAAGGAGCGACCATCGAGGAGGTGCTCGCTCATCCCCGTTTGCGCCGCGATCGCCGCTCGATCCCCCGCGCCGCACGCGATCGCACGAAGCAGGAAGTTGAGCAGCGCCTGACCGGTGGCGACGTCATCCGCGATGTCGCGAGGCACGCCTCCCTCCGTGACCGCCTCGAGAAACGTCGCGAGGCGATGCGACGCCGCGTCGAGCCCGGTGAGATAGAACGCGTACAGCGCGGCATAGCGGCTCACGAGCTGGGCGGGATGAAGGTCCCACCCGGAGTAGATCCCCAGCTTCAACGCGTGCTTCACGTCGCCATGGTGAAGGCGCCAGGCTTCGTGAACACGCCCCACGGGCTCGACTGGAAGAATCGCCGTGGATCCATCGCTCACGCGCACACCGGTGCCGGCGAGCGCCGCCTGCATGACGAGCCGCGCGTGCTCACAGGCTGGATGTCGCTGCCGCTGCTGCGCCGCGGTGATGCCGAGCGCCGCCGTGTAGTCGTACGTGCCGAGCGAGGCCGCCGCGAGACGGCCCCGGGCGGCGTCGACGTAGCCCGGTAGCGGACAGCGACCGTCCCAGTCCATGATCGCCCGCGGTGTCTCGACCATGATCTCGATGCGAAGGGTTCCCGCATCGAGCCCGATCCGCTGCTCCATCGCCTCGAGATGAGCGGCGAAATACGCGACCTGCTCGGTGACGGTCACCTTCGCGAGCGTCACCATGAAGCTCGCGGGCACCGCTCCACCCTCAGCCAGAACCCTCTGGATGAAGAGGTCGGTGGTCTGCAGCGCGCGGCCGGCGAGCTCGCGCGTCAGCGGCTTGACGCGAATTCCGAATGCGGGCGGCAGTGCGCCAGCCTTCATCGCCGCGGCGGTCGCGTCCGCACATCGCAGAGCCTCGGCGTCTTCCACCGCGTCGGGATGCGTGCCGAATCCGTCCTCGAAGTCGATTCGATAGTCCTCGAGCGGCTCGGTCTCGAGCTTCCGTCGGACGCGGCGGTGGACGTCATCGGCAAATGCGCGCTCCCGCCCGCTGAACATCATGGCGCGCGCGATCGCGTCACCGTCCGGAGCAAAAGCCTCCAGCGCGTCGAGCGCGCGCCGCTGGATCGATGAGATCGTGTCAGCGCGGAAGTGCTGTGCCCCTTCGATGAACGATTGCACCGGCTGGCGTTCCGGACGTTCGCCAGGGTGCCGTCTCACGTACTCGTCGTTCGCCGCCTCGAGGGACTGGCGATCGCGCGATGTCACGTGCGCGGTCGGCGGGCGCGGGATGCGGGCGCAAGCGCGCGACGAATCGCGCGCGCGATGCTCATCTCCAGTCCACGGTCGCCGTGCGCCTCGTGGGTGCGCCGCCAATCGACCAGCCGAACGACCGCCTTGGCCATGACCGCGTGGCCACCTGCACTCCCATAGCGGTCGAACGCGTCGCGAAGACGATCGCCCAGCTTCGCGCCCGGCCAGAGCGCCCGAGCACTCATCACCACGCGATCGTGAAAGACGCCGGAGACGACGCCGATGTTGGCACCTTCGATCCCGAGACAGAACTCGGCGAGCTGCGCGACGATGTGCTCCTGATCCTCCGGCAAGCGGCCCAGGTGCACGTGCGCGAGGCCCCGCGCGACGTGTGCGTGCTGGAGCGCGAGGCCAAAACGTCGCAGGGTCGCCGCCGAATAGGACGGATGCTGAATACGTCGCAGCAGCGAATGGTCGGCGCGCGGGAAGAGGTACGCGAACATCTCGAGGTCATCGTCGCTCGCGGCTCGGGAGAGCGACTTCGTATCGGTGATGATCCCATAGAGCAGCGCCGTCGCCAGCTCCCGCGTGAGCGGCTCATCGCCGTCCGCGAGCAGATACTCGGCGGCGATCGTCGCACTCGCCCCGTACCAGGGCCGGACATCCTTGAAGCGCGCTCGAAAGGTGCCCGACGGCGGATGGTGGTCGATGACGGCCGCCACGTCCGAGACGTGACCATCGAAGTACGGCGGCTGCACATCGACGAGAATGAGGTTTTCGTGCTTCTCGAGCGATCGCGCCGAGATGTGCTCGATGCGAATGCCCAGCTCATCGATCAGCCGCCGATTCTCGGGCCGCGTCACGCGACCACAGGTCATGATGGGCGCCTCGGCGGCGCCAGCGCCAAGTACGGTGCGCAGAGCGAGCGCCGACGCGATCGCATCGGGGTCGGGATCGTGCTGAAGCAGGAATGCGCACGACCGAGCGCCGCGCAACGCGCGCCGAAACCGCTCGGCCTTCCGACGCGCGATCACGCGCTCGAGCACGTTCTCGACCGCGGCGGCGAGCAGCTCGCCCTCGTCGATCCAGGCGATGCCGCCGCGCACACCCGTGCGGCGTCGGCCCCGCACCCGGTCGATGACGAGCACCGGCGCTTTGGGAAGCTGGCGATGAACGGCGCTCGCGACACGCTTCGCCTGCTCCTCATCGCCGAGGTCGACGACGACCGTCACGTCGCGCGCACGGACGGCATCGTAGGTCGCGGGCACCGTGGGGTCGCCGCGCAGGCCTACGCACCAGCGCGGCGCGGACGCACCATTGGTGAGCCACAGGTGAACGCGCCGTCCGGCGAGCGCACTCCGCCGCAACGCCAGAAAGCGTGCGGGCTGGTCTGAGATGAGGAGAACGGGACCCCGAACCGCCATGCGCGCGCCTTGCCGAGAGAAACGGTGAGACCTAGCTTGGCCGCCGACCCAATCTACCGAGGAAGATCAGCATGAAAGACCCGATCCGCCACTTCGTCGCCGAGTTCGTCGGTACGTTCGCGCTCGTCTTCATCGGCGGCGGGGCGATCGTGCTCTCAAAGATGCCAGGGTCGAACGTGGGATTGGTAGAGGTCGCCCTCGCGCATGGAATCATTCTGGCGGTCATGGTGACCGCGCTGATGCGGATCTCGGGCCACTTCAATCCCGCGGTCACGATCGCGTTTCTCACCACACGGCGTATCGGGTCATTCATGGCCGGGGTGTACGTGCTCGCGCAGCTGTTGGGGGCGATGGTGGCCGCGTACGCCCTCAAGGCTGGAACGCCGGAGATGTTGTTCGAGGCAGCGCGTGGCGGCGGGCAGGCGGTGTCGCTCGACATTACCACCGGGCAGGCCTTCCTGCTCGAGGCGATCGCGACGTTCTTTCTGGTGTTCGTGATCTTCGGCACCGCGGTCGATCCCAAGGCACCGCGCGTCGGCGGCTTCGCGATCGGCCTCACGATCGCCGCCGACATTCTGGCCATCGGGCCCTTTACGGGTGCGTCGATGAATCCCGCGCGCTCATTCGGACCGGCGATCGCGACGAATATCTGGGAGGGTCACCTGATCTACTGGGTCGGCCCGATCGTCGGCGCGATCATCGCGGCGCAGCTGTACGAGTGGGTGCTCATGCGGCATCCGGTCGAGCCGGTCGAGCATGGGCCGGTAGATCCGCTGTAACGGTCCCCAGGTAGCTGGATCAGGCCCACTGCTCCCGAACCGCCCGCAGTCTCGCGCGCGTCCACTCCGAGTGCGCCGGGCGCTCGCCGGCAATCATGTTGACGTAGCCCACGCCGGTCGCGTCGTCGGCGACGACGGTATGCAAGCGATCGATCCAGTCCGTCGCCTCCGCGTCCTGCCCCTCGTCATCCCACGAGGCTCCCGCCTGCACCAACCACTCCGCCCCGCGTCCACCGAAGGCCGAGTCCGAGCACGCGACGTCGTTCACCGCCCCTCCCAGTGGCAAGAGCGCGATACGCGGGGCGGCGAGCGTCGCGTCGGCCGCATAGTCGACAATGGCGTCGATCGTGTCGTCGAACATCTGGTCGAGGAACGCGCTCGTCTCCCAGCCGCGGCGACCACCGGGAACGTCCGCCGACTGTAGCGCGAGATATGACGTGGGCGCGTACCGATCCATCACCGGCGTCGCCGCCTCGCGCAGTGGCCGAACAGCCGAGTCGCCCGCCGCGGGATCACCGATCCAGAACGCATTCATAACGAGCAGAGGACGACCGCCATTGCGTACGATTGCCGCCGACGCGCTGAGCGCACGGGACGGTGACAGCATCAGGTCACGCATGATGCGGAGCACCCGCGGCGCATCCTCCAGGCGAAAGCCGATCGCGCCGCCCCACACGACTGGGCTGAGATAGTGCATCCGAAAATCGAGCGACGTCACGACCCCGAAGCCGCCCCCGCCACCGCGAATCGCCCAAAACAGCGAGTCGTTCTCGCCCTCGCTCGCCGTAACGAGGCGCCCGTCAGCCGTCACGATCGTGGCGGACAGCAGATTGTCGGCGGCGAGCCCGTACGCTCGTGTGAGCCGGCCGATGCCCCCTCCCAGCGTGAACCCGCCAACCCCCACGCTCGAGACCGTGCCGCCGGGAATCGCGAAGTGGTACCGCTGAGTGGCGCGGTCGACGTCACTCCACGTGGCGCCACCCTGTACTCGCGCAATCCTCTGTTTCGGGTCGACGTGAACCTGGCGCATGAGCGCCAGGTCGATCGTGATGCCGCCGTCGATGACTGCGTCGCCCGCGAAATGATGACCTCCGCCGCGCACCGTCAGCGGCAGCCCATTGCTCCGCGCATACGACACGCTGTTCACGATGTCCCGCTCGTTTCGCACGCGGACGATCGCGTGCGGCATCCGGTCGATCGCGCCGTTGAAGACGCGGCGCGCACGATCGAACTCGGCGTGCGTCGGAAGGAGGACGTCACCCTCGATCTCCTCGATCAGCCGATCAACCGGTCGAGGGCGGGTGGCGGAAAGCGCGGCGCTGCGTAGCATCTTGATCTCCTGTCGTCGAACGTGCCCGTGAATCGCCTCTCTATTCACACGTCGAACGACTCGCGCTGAAATCGACATCCCGGTCGCACATACCGCCTTGACGCCCGAAGCATGCGAGTTGCACTGGATTACGTGATCCTCATCGGGAGAGCGGTCCGGCGTGCTCTCCTTCACCCGACGCGCGGCTGACCTTGGAACAGGTTCTCACTCGACAGCAGGGCGAGCTCGTCGCACTGGAGCGACAGCTGGTGCTGCGCGTGCGGGATGCGCTCGCGCGCGCCGATGGCGCGCGGGCGGATCTCGACCGTCTGGCATCGCTGGTGGGCGAGATGGACGAGCTGTTCCTCCTCGTCGTCGTCGGCGAGTACAACAGCGGCAAGAGCACCTTCATCAACGCGCTGCTCGGCGACGAGGTGTTCGCGATGGGGGATCTTCCGACGACGCGCGCGATCTCGATCCTTCGCTACGGCGAGGCGGCGGCGCCGGAAGCGATCGGCGACAACATGTACCTGTACCAGTACCCGCTCGACCTGCTGCGCGACCTTCACATCGTCGATACGCCCGGCACCAATTCCATCGAGCGCATGGAGGAGGCGCTCACCCGCGAGTTCGTGCCGCGCGCCGATCTCGTGCTCTTCGTCACCAGCCTTCTGCAGCCGCTCACGGCGAGCGAGCTGGACTTCCTCGCCCACATTCGCGAGTGGGGGAAGAAGGTGGTCTTCATCGTGAATGGCGTGGATCGACGAAACTCGGACGAGCAGATCGATCGCGTACGCGAGTATCTCACGCGCGAGATTCAAACGCGACTCGGCGCTGCCACGCCGACGCTGTATTTCATCAGCGCGCTGCAATCGCTCCGAATGAAGGTCGGCTCCCGCCGGGGCGCACCGGGCCAGGGTTCCTCGGACGCCTCGCCCGTTGCCGTCGCCGAGGATCCGCGGAACGAGTATCCTGCCCTCGAGCGCTACGTCTTGAAGACCCTGCGCGAGACCGAGCGCGTCCGCCTCAAGCTGCTCACACCGCTGGGCGTTCTCCGGAATCTGCTGAAACGGAACGTGGCCGGGCTCGACAGTCGCCTCGTCGTCGTGCACGAGGACGCGCGCGTCCTGCGCTCCATTCGCGAGCAGCTCGAGGCGTACTCGAAGGAGATGCGGACGGACGCCGAGCGCTACCTCCTCGAAGTGCGCAACGTGCTCTACGAGATGGAGCGCCGCGGGCGATCGTGGTTCGAGCGAACCATCCGCATCGGCAATGTCAACTTCCTCCGCAACAGGGATGCGGTGGAGAACCGCTTCCGGGCGGACGTCGTTCAGGATGCGCCGCAGGCCATCGAAGGCGTCGTGCACCGCATGGTGGACTGGACGGTACAGCGCAACCTGAAGCTCTGGAGCAGCGTGTTCGCCGAGCTGGACGCGCACACGGCGCGGCTTCGCGAATCCGGGGCGCTGGCACCGCACGGCGATACCGAGTTCCAGTACAACCGGGAAGAGCTGTTCGCGCGTCTGCGCGAGCCCGTCGAACGGCGGCTCGGCGAATTCGACACCGAACGGGAGGCGCGCCAGATCGTCGACTCGGTGAAGGAGGCGGTCACGGCTGCGCTCGGTGTGAACGTGCTCGCCCTCGGGCTTGGGGGCGTGCTCGTCGCCGCTTTCACGACGGCCGCGCTCGACGTCACGGGCGTTCTCACCGCGACCATTTTCGCCATCGCCGGCTGGCTGATCATTCCCGCGCGCCGGCGAAAGCTGGTCGCGGAATTCGAGGCGAAGATCGAGAAGCTCAACGAGGATCTCGGTGCGCTGCTCAGCACCAAGTTCGAGGAGCAGCTCACGCGGTACGAGCGGCAGCTCCTCGAGGTCGTCGCGCCTTACGAGCGCTTCCTCGAGACCGAGCGGGCGAAGCTCGAGAGCGGACTCGAGGAGCTGCGGCAAGCGGAGCGGGAAGTCGCAGCATTGGAGCAGCGGGTCGTCGAGACCTTTCCGGAGCGTTAACTTTGCCGGGATGCCGTGCCGTGACGGAGCCCCCGGCCATCGGGTCTCCCATCCGGACGTTTCGCTGGGAGGTCCCTGTGAAGCCCTTTGTCGCGATCGTCGGCCTCGCCATCGCCGCGGGCTGCGGCGCTCCATCGGCACCGACCACCCTTCCTGAGTCGGAAGCGCGATGGGCGTCGCTCGGGAGGGCTTGCACCGCCGATGCGCCCGCTGCGAGCCTGAGCGCCGACGCACGGGAATCAGTGGCGCCGCGTTCACCGGAGTGGGATGTGAACGCGCGGTGGGCCGCGCTCGCCCGTCGTGTGCCGGGTGGATGGGGCGGCTTTTTTCTCGAGGATGGAGTGCCGACGATCTACCTGGTCGATCCGGCGCTAAAGGAGACGGCCATCGCGGTCCTGGCGGCCGAGGGGTTCCCGCTGGGCTCCACGACACGGGTCAAACAGGGGCGCTGGGATTTCGCGCAACTTTACGACTGGTATCGCTACCTGGCGCCACATACGTCGGTGGCGGACGGGATGAGCTTCAGCGACATCCAGGAGGCGCGCAACCGGATCGAGTACGGGGTCATCGACGAGGGGGCGCGGACGCGTCTGGAGGAGATTCTCGCTCGCCTCGACCTCCCCTGCTTCCTGGTCGCGATCCAGATTCGACCGCGTGCCGAATTTCGCTAAAGCCTTCCCCCTGGCCGTCCTCCTCATCGTCTGGTCGGTCACCCGGCTGAGCGCTCAGGATGCCGACCTCATCGTTCGCAACGCAGACGTGTGGACTGGGGACTCCGCGCGGCCGCGAGCACAGGCACTCGCCGTCCGCGGGGAGCGGCTCATCGCAGTCGGCGCTGACGTCGACATCGAGCGGTATCGGTCACCCCGAACTCGTGTGATCGACGCGGGCGGGCGACTCGTCACGCCAGGTTTCATCGACGATCACACGCACTTCAGCCAGGCGGGCGCGCTCCTCATCGGCGCGAACCTGCTCGACGTCAGCTCGCCGGCCGCGTTCGCAGCTCGCGTGAAGGCGGCCGTCGCGCGGATGAGTCCGGGCGCGTGGCTGACGGGGGGCGACTGGGGCGCGTACGAGGATTGGTCGGCCAACAGCACCGGACCAGCCGCGTCCGCCAACGCGCCTGGGCGCAGCCGGTTCTCCCCCGATCGCACGATGATCGACTCGATCAGCGGCACGACGCCGATCCTCCTCAACCGGTGGGACAGGAGCGCGTGGCTCGCGAATGACAACGCGCTCAGGCGGGCGGCTCTCTCGTGTGAGCGACCAGCTCGCGGTCTGGAGTGCGTGAACGGCCGCGCGACGGGCCGCGTCGCCGACTCGGCGTTGGCGCGCGTGCGAGCAACGATCGCCGCCAAGACGTTCGATCAGCGACTGCGCGAGGCGCGTGCCGCCCAACAGCACCTCGCGGAGCTCGGCGTCACGACGATCCACGACATCACGCCGCCGTTTCAGCTTCCGGTCTACACGGCGCTCAAGGAGCGTGGCGAGCTGACCGTCCGGGTGTTCGCGCGCCCGACGCTCGACAAATGGAGACACCTCACCTACGCAGGTATTTCCCCGGGCTTCGGCGACGACTGGATTCGAGTGCGCGCGCTCAAGGGTTTCGTCGACGGGATTCAGGGCAACTCGACGGCGAGATTCTACGAGCCGCAGCTGCACTCGGGGAAGCGCGGAGAATGGCGCGACAGCACCAACACTGGCGCGACCGACGGTCCCGGCTCAGGCATGCAGCCCGCTGGCAACATGGAACGGCTGCTCTTCGGCCTCGACTCGGCGGGATGGTGGGCCAACGTTCACGCGATCGGTGACGAAGCCATCGATACGCTGCTCACGATCATGGAGAAGGTGATCAGAACGAACGGTCCGAAGGAGCGGCGCTGGCGCATCATCCATTCGCAGGTGATCCGCAACGCCGCGGTCGCGGAGCGCTACAAACGGCTCGGCATCATCGCCGAGGTCCAGCCGTACCACGCCATCGATGACATGCGATGGATGGAGGAGCGCATCGGCGCGCGCGCGCGATGGGCGTACGCGTTTCGCACCTTCCGCGACGCCGGCGTGCCGTTGCTGTTCGGCTCCGACTGGCCCGGGACGAATGCGAGCTGGTACACGGCGAACCCGATGGTCATCCTCTATGCGGCGGTGACGCGACAGACCGTCGACGGCAAGCCGGAAGGCGGATGGTTCCCGGAGGAACGACTCGACCTCGAGACGAGCCTGCGGAGCTACACCATCAACAACGCCTGGGCGGAGGGGGAGGAGGCAGACAAGGGCTCGCTCGCGCCGGGGAAGTTGGCGGACTTCGTCATTATCGATCGCGATCTCTTCGCGATACCACCGGCGCAGATCAAGGACGCGAAGGTGCTGTTGACGGTGGTCGGCGGGCGTGTCGTACACGCAGCGGCGCCATTCGCTCGATAAGCGTGGCGGGTAACGACAGAGCCGGCACTCAATGAGTGCCGGCTCTGTCATTTTTCCGACGCTGCCCTACGACCGACCTTTAGATGGAGCAGGGCGGCGTGAGGCCACGTGCGTCGCACTCGCTCGCGGGAATGAGCATGTGCGGGTGAACCACGTCGCCAGTTCGATCGCGTGGCAGCGTGGCGAGCCGGTTGTACCTCCGGGCATCGACCCAGCGCACCCCCTGGGAAAACATGAGCGACATGAGCCGGTTGTAGAGCAGCTCGGTGATGAACGCATCGTCCGAGCTCGCGATGGTCAGCGTCGACGGTGCGAGTCCGCCGGCGTGCTGCCGGATCAAGTTGATGTCGGAGATCGCCCCCAGCTTGTCCCCGGTATTCCAGCGGATCTCGGCACGGAGAAGCAGCAGTTCCTCGTTCGTGATCCAGGGAATGTCCGCGCCAGTATTAGCTGAGAAGTTGGCATTGTTGTACAGAATCGGCTTGTAGGTGCCCACGAGATTGTTGAGGGTGCGCACCGTATCGCCGGTAACGAGTGTGCGTGACAGGCGAATCGCCTTGCGTGTCAGGCGCAGATCGGGCTGCCCACCGGGCTGCAATTGTACTCCCGTCACGATCGATGGGTGCACCCAGTAGCGAAGGCTCGTCAGCGGCTCAGTGATCGGGTTGCTCAGCTCGCCGGCGGTGCCCGTGTAGCCGTAGTACACGCCGGTTGAAAGCGACCCTGGAAGTCCGGCGTCAGTCACGAAGGATCCTGCCAGAGCCGTGGCCGCCTCCGTCCAACAGGTTGTGCAGCCATGGAACGTGGCTCGGTGGACGAGCACCTTCGCAGCCAGCGCTCGATTGAATTGCGCGAACGTGGCCGGCGTGGTGAAGCCCGTGTATCCGGGAACGAAGGTAAAAGGAAACGCGGTGCCACCGGCCTGGAGATCGGCCAGCGCCTCATCGAGCAGGTCGGAGGCGGCTTCCATAGCGGCGGCTGATGTCACCAGCGGGGCCGGCGGGTCCTCGATGGGCTGGTCAGTGTCGATCGGCAAGCCGGTCGCGCCGCTGCGGATTGCCAGCTTGTGCAGGTGCCACGCCTTGATCGTCTTGGCGAAGCCTTCCGATGCTCTCAGCTCGGCTTCCGCCGTCAGGTCCGGTGAGGTGCGCAGAACCGAGAGATACGTGTGTATGGTCCGAATCGCCCCGTACTTGCCGGTCCAGCCAGCGCCGGCACGTCCGCCCGGATCCTGCGGGCCGCTCAACTCCTCGCCGGTCTCACGCGGATCGTTCCCCAGCAAGTTGTACAGCTCGCGGCCGTAGAGCCCCCACTGCTGGATCTCACCAGCGAGGTCATTGAACGCCTCGATCTGGATGCCGATGGCGGTGCGGGCGAGGACCGCTCTCGAAGGCGCATTCGTCAGCTGATCGTCAGTGGGCGCGTTCAGGTTCTCGACGTCGAAGTCGCGGCACGCGGACAGCGCGATTGCGCCAACGACCGCCACGGCCAGTGCGAGACGCGCCGCGGGGCGGCGCCCGCTCGCACCTTGAAATATGTTCAGGTCGATATTCATCAGAACCCCAGAGAGATGTCGAGGAAGAAGGCGCGGCTGGGTGGGTAGGCCGCGACGTCCAGGTTGTTTCGCACCGCTGCGGAGCCCAGGTTGGCTACCTCGGGATCCAGCCCTGTGTACTTCTGGTATGTGAGCAGGTTGCGCCCGCTGAGAGCGATTTTGGCAGTCCGGAGACCAAGGCGCGTCCTCGCAACCCACGCATCGGGCAACGCCACACCTACACTGACCTCACGCAGCTTCAGGAAGGTGGCGTCCTCGATGTAGGGCGTCATCACGCCTTCGTCGTACCCGCGCATGCGCGCTGTGTGCTCCGGCGAGCCGAAGTCGTGCGACGTCCCGGCATCATCGTACAGGAACTGTGTCAGGTTGATGATGTCGCCGCCATGCTGATAGTCGAGCACGACGTTGAAGCTGAACGCCTTGTAGGAGACGTCGTTCGTGAACCCCATGCGGTAGTCTGGGGCGGTGTTTCCGATCTGGACGTCCCTGGTCGTCCGATTGCCGTTTGCGTCGAACGCGCGCCCGATGAGTTGGGTCAGCGGTTTCCCAACCTCAATGAAGGTGACTCCGAGACCGCCGAATCCGGAGAGGGGCGGCCGGAACGGCGGGAGCCCGGCTAGGTCCTTCACCTCGCTCCAGAACTTCGTGTAGGTGGTGCGGGCCACCCACAACAGGTCTCGCGTCTGGATGGGCGTGAATCCGATCGCCGCCTCGACGCCGCGGTTCTGGATCTTGCCTCCATTGAACACCTGAGTGGTGAACCCGCTCGACGGCGCGGGAACGCGCTGCAGGAGGAGGTTCGTCGTATTCCGATCGAAGCCCGTCAGCTCCCACGTCAGCCGGTCGTTGAGCGCAATGCCATCGATACCGACCTCGATCTCCTTCACACGCTCGGGAGAGACGTCCTTGTTCCCGGCGGCACCGGCGACGGTGATGGCGGTGATGCCACCGAGCGCAGGCGTGCCGAGGGTCGTGAACTTCTGACCGAACACCGGGAGGTTGCCAGTCTCTCCGTACGCGATTCGCGGCTTGATCTCGCTGCCCTCACCCAGCACGCCAAGAATGCGGTAGGAGCCGGACACCTTGGGGAAGATATGGTACTCGTCGATGTCGCCGTTCATGCTGCTGCGCTCCGCGCGCAGCCCGCCTTGCAGCAGCAGCTGCTCGTTGAGCAGGCGGATCTCCTCCTGGGCGTACATCGCGAACGTGCGCTCCTGCGTGAGCTCCTCGGCGGCGATCGTATTGGTCCCCTGATCGACGTTGCGCTGCCCCGGAAGGAGGTTCGTCGTCGTGATGCGGCTCACCTTGAGCTGCCGGTCCTCGTACTGGAGCCCCACCGACGTGTGGAGCGACCAGTTGGATGCCGCCGGCCGATACGTGTGGATGGCGTTCAAATTCCAGTTGAACAGCTGGCTCAGCCCGTCGCCTTCGATGGCCGCCCCAGGCAGCGTCTGCGTGCGCTCCGAGAAGAGCTCGTTGGGAGCCCAAAGGTCATTGTTCTGCTGGAACGCATCGATGCCGGCGCCTCCGATCAGGCGCAGAGAATGGTCGGTGGATGCGATCGCGTCGAAGTTGACGGTGGCGCCGCCAGTGAACCGATTCGTCTCTTCATCGTTCACCGCCAAATCGGTGAGCTGCATTGAATTGGCCTGAATTCCCCAGTTGGGGGCCAAGTAGTTGCCGTTCGCGTCTTTCCTCGACAGGTCGACGAAGCTCGGCGTGTACGGGAACGCGTATCCGTGGCACGCGTAGTTGTTACAGTTGTTGTTCCAGCCGCGTTGGTGCTCCGAGCGATTGAAGACCGACGTCACTCGGACGTCCACGCGACTGCCGAGCTGCTGCGTGAAGTTGGCACGCAGCGCCTGGCGGCTGAATCCGGTCCCCAGCTCGATGCCGGCATCACGCTTCCACGTGCCGCCAATGAAATAGCGGGTCGTCTCGTTCCCTCCGTTGACATCGACGGCCGTCTCATAGGACAGGTCGTCGTTGCCGTACACCTGCTCGAAATGGTTGAAGTAGGGTGACGGGTTGTTGGCGAACCATTGTGCCGCGCCCGCTCCATACTTCGTGACCGCCTCAGCCTGCGTAAACCGCCGACTCTCGAGCTCCTTGGCGCGGGTGAAGCGACCCAGCCGCTGCCTAACGTTTACGCGTGCGGGTCCGCGCTGGCCCTGCTTGGTCGTGATGATGACGACGCCATTGGCGGCCTTCGACCCGTAGATCGACGACGCTGCGGCTCCCTTCAGAATCTCGATGCTCTCGATGTCGGCCGGATTGATGTCGGCGACCCGATTGACGGCATCGTCCTCGGCCGTGGCGAACGCAGCGGCGCTGATGACTCCGCGGCCGCTCGCGATGCGATCGTTCGAGTAGATCACGCCGTCGACGACGTAGAGCGGGTCGAACGCCCCGAGGATGGTGTTGTTGCCCCGGATCTGCATCTGGATGCCGCCGCCGGGGGCCCCGGAATTCGACTGGAGGTTCACACCAGTGATCTTGCCGGCGAGCGCGTTCTCGATCGTCGGCGCTGCGACCGTATTGAGTGCTTCGCCCGAGACGTGGGCGATGGCGGTCGTGGCACTGCGGCGCTCGACCGTCGTGGCCTGGCCGGTTACGACGACGCCTTCGAGCTGCAGCACGTCGCGCTCGAGCGCGAAGTCCACGGTGCTCCGGTCGGAGGCCACGGTGCTCGTCGCGCGCCGGTACCCAATGAACCGCGCGCTCACGACCTGCTGCCCAGCGGGGATGGTGAGGCGGAACCGTCCCTCGGGGCCTGTCAACGTTCCGAGCGTAGTGCCTTCGACCGTGACCGTTGCTCCGACGAGCGGGGTCGAACCGTCCGCTGCGGTCACGGTGCCGGTGATCTCGCGTGTCTGCGCCTGTACTGCCTGGGGCATCGCGAGCATCACGGCGAGTGTGATGATTGACGTGCTTCTCAGCACGGGACCTCCGAGAAGAGGGGAGAGGAGCG
Source organism: Gemmatimonadaceae bacterium (assembly GCA_025930755.1). Lineage (GTDB taxonomy): Bacteria > Gemmatimonadota > Gemmatimonadetes > Gemmatimonadales > Gemmatimonadaceae > JAICNG01. The sequence continues at coordinate 11,942 of JAICOJ010000010.1, read as the reverse complement.
GGGATGTGTGATTTTCCCGCAAGGTGGGGTCATCTAAACTGCTGACGCGTAAATCCGTGTCAAGAGCGCGTTAGCAGCAAGTAAGCCGGGGTAAAGAGAATGTCGTGGATTCTTGGTTCCCCGCCCCTGCTCGCGGCGGCCGTGAAGGCGCGCGCTCTGCGCGGCGATCCTCCCCCAGGTTCGCGAGTACGGTGGCGATGAGTCCGCGTTCGGGAACGAGATCGAGGTTCGTGCTGATCCGCTCGGACGCTACCGCAGTGGCGTGGTCACGGTCCCTGCAACAGATAGGCGTTCGCATACCGCGCGATCGAATCGCTGATCACGCGCATCGCCTTCTCGCTCTTCTCCCATCCCACCGTTTGCACCCGCCGCCCCTCGAGATCCTTGTAGATGTGAAAGAAGTGCTCGACCTCCTTGAGGTAGTGCTGCGGGATGTCGGCGATGTCGAAGTATTCCGAGTAATACGGATCGTGGCTCGGGACGGCGAGAATCTTGTCGTCAGGCTCGCCGCGGTCGAGCATCATCAGCACGCCGATCGGGCGCGCGTCGATCTGACATCCCGGAAAGGTCGGCTCGTTGACGAGCACGAGGATATCGCACGGGTCGCCATCCTCGTGCAGCGTTCGGGGGATGAAGCCGTAGTCGCCGGGATAGTGCACCGCGGAGTAGAGCACGCGGTCCAGGCGGAACAGGCCCGAATCCTTGTCGAGCTCGTACTTGTTGCGGCTTCCGGAGGGGATCTCGATCACCGCCGTGACTTCCTCCGGCGGGTGTCTGCCGGGCGGAAGGTCCCGCCACGGGTGGATCACGTCGTAACGCGCTCCATCGTCCCCTTGAAGACCATCGGTTCCTCGGCAACGCCGAAATTCTCGCTCGCCAGCCGCGCGACGCGATCGAGCTCCTCGGCCGACAGATCGTCGAGATCGATGGCCTCGGCGAATTCCGCGAGCTGCTCCGCGTCGTAGATGTTAGGCAGCGTCGTCACCACACGCGGCTCCGCGAGCAGCCACTTGAGCGCCGCCTGGCCAAGCGTCATGCGCGCGGCGAGGAACTCGAGCGTGCGAATCTTCTTCAAGCCGTTCAAGAGCCACGACCGCGGGCGGTGTCGCCGGTGGTCGTTGGCGGGGAACACCGTGTCTTCGGAGTATTTCCCTTCCAGCATGCCCGAGGCGTGGGTCACGCGGATGTTGAACACGCACTCGGGCGCGTGCGCGCGCGCCGCCTCGATCATGGCGGTGCCCGGATGCTGTTCGAGGATGTTCCATATCATCTGGATCGTGTTGATGTCGGGCTCGCGCTCGATCAGCTCGATCGCCTCGTACAGCCAGCCTATCGCCGGGCCGAATGCCGCACCCCACGCGCGAATCTTTCCTTCGCGTCGCAGGTCGCGCAGCGTCTCCCAGATGGACGCGTCGCGCACGTGCTCCATCTTCACATTGTGCAGCTGGAGCACATCGATGTAGTCCGTCTCCAGCCGGTGGAGACACTGCTCCACGGCGTAGCGCATGTACTCGGCGTCGAACCGCTGCGGGAGCTCGCTCTGACCGCGACGCTCGGCGCGCGCGGCGGCGTTGTAGATGTCGTAGCCGATCTTCGTCCCGATGACGACGTCGGCGCGGCGCCCACGGAACGCCTCGGCGAGCTGCCGCTCGCTCCGGCCATCGCCGTAGGTGTCGGCCGCATCGAAGAAGGTGATGCCATGGTCGTCCCGGGCGGCGCGCAGCATGGCCACCGCTTCGTCGTCGGACTTGTCGCCCCACCAACCAGTGGAGAGCGTCCACAGGCCGAAGCCAAGCTCGCTGACGGAGATGTCCGTGCCGGGGAAGGATCGATAGCGCATTGGATTCTTATTCGGCGTGACCGTCTCGCAGGCGGGTCGCCGCATCGACGGCAAAGTATGTCACGATCAGGTCGGCGCCAGCGCGCCGGATGCCGAGGAGCGACTCCATCATCGCGCGATCGCCGTCGAGCCATCCGCGCTCGGCGGCTGCCTTAATCATAGCGAACTCGCCGCTCACCTGATACGCCGCGACGGGATGTCCCGTGTCTCGCTTCACGGACGTCACGATATCGAGATACGGGCCGGCTGGCTTCACCATGACGATGTCCGCGCCCTCTTCGATGTCGAGACGCGCCTCGCGCACCGCCTCCGCTGCATTCGCGGAATCCATCTGGTAGCCGCGGCGGTCTCCGCTCTGGGGCGTCGACTCGGCGGCTTCACGAAACGGTCCGTAAAGCGCCGAGGCGAACTTGGCGGCATATGACAGAATCGCCGTATCGACGTGGCCGGCCGTGTCGAGCGCCTCACGAATGGTGCGAACCCGCCCGTCCATCATGTCGCTCGGCGCCACGATGTCCGCCCCTGCGTCCGCGAACGCAACCGCCGAGCGTGCGAGCAAGGGGAGCGTCGCGTCGTTGTCGACGTGGCCGTCGCGCAGCACGCCGCAGTGGCCGTGATCGGTATACTCGCACAGGCAGACGTCGGCGATCCGCACGAGGTCGGGAATCTCGCGGGCCAGCGCGCGGAGCGCCGACTGCACCGGCCCGTGCGCATCCCACGCCGAAGAGCCGGATGCGTCCTTGACGTCGGGGATTCCGAAGAGGATGACGCCGCCGACGCCCGCGCGAGCGGCGCGCTCCGCATCGCGCAGCAGCTCGTCCACCGAGCTCTGAGCGACGCCCGGCATTGCCGCGATGTCGCGACGCACTCCGCTCCCTGACCGTGCGAACAGCGGCAGCACGAGCTGCGACGGGTGAAGATGCGTCTCGCGAACGAGCGCGCGGAGCGCGGCGGTGCGACGCAGCCGGCGTGGCCGGTATTGGGGATACTGGGGCATCGACTGCGCGACTATTCAGGCGCGGGAACCGGGACCTTTGATTCTCCGCGCAGACGTTCCAGCACGTACCGTCCGCCCCGCGACAAAATGTCGTACGCAACGCGGCGTCCGGCGCCTTCCGGATTGTCCGGGTCGACGGGCGCATGACCGCGAATCAGATGGGCGCCGCGCGGGTCCGAGATGAATGCGTGCAGGACGAGCCCCTCCGCTTCCGTCATGGCCAGCGCGCCGATTGGCACCTGGCATCCGCCCTCCATCTCCGCGAGACACGCGCGCTCGGCGCGCACCGCGATTCCCGTCGGTGCGTGGTCGAGCGGCGCGAGCAGCTCGCGCAGCCGAGCGTCGTCCCCGCGCGCCTGCACGGCGATGGCACCCTGCCCCGCCGCGGGAAGCCAGGCGGGCGGATCGAGCACTTCATCGACCCGTTGGTGAACGCCGAGGCGATTGAGCCCGGCAATGGCGAGGATGGCGGCGTGCACCTGACCATCATCGACCTTGCGCAGTCGGGTCGGCACGTTCCCGCGGAGGTCGACGACCTCGAGATCCGATCGGCGGGCGAGCAGCAGCGCGCGCCGGCGAAGGCTCGAGGTGCCGACGCGGCTTCCACGCGGAAGCTCATCGATGGTACCGACCCCGAGAGAGTCGTTGACGACGAGCGCGTCACGTGGATTCTCGCGCTCGAGAATGGCGGCGATCACGACGCCCTCCGGAAATTCCGTGGGCAGATCCTTGAGGGAATGCACGCAGCACTCGACCTTTTTGGAGCGGAGCGCGTGCTCCAGCTCCTTGGTGAAGAGCCCCTTGGCGCCGATCGCGCTCAATGGCTCGTCAATGCGTTTGTCGCCGGCGGTCTTGAAGGTGACGAGCTCGGACTTCACGTCGCGCGCGGCGAGCGCCTCCTGCACCTGGCGCGCCTGACGGAGCGCCAGCTCGGAGGCGCGGGTCCCAATGCGAATTACGGCAGCGTCCCGGGCCAATCGCGCGTGGACTCGATGAGATCGCGTTCCCACGCCGCGTGCTCCGGCACGAAGTAGGGCACGCGTGTCTTCTTGAATTCGCGCAGGGAGTAGAGCACGAGATGCTCGGTGACGCCGGTCTCGCTCGCGATCGCGTCCGCTACCGCCTCGACCTCTGCCTGGCTGCGCCCATGGATCATCGTGAAGTGCGAGTACGGCCAGTGCGGATACGTCGGACGCTTGTAGCAGTGCGACACGGCGCGGAAGCTCGCCATCGCGCGGCCTACTTCTTCGGCGCGTTCGGGGGGCACCTTCCACACCGCCATCCCGTTCGAGACGAAGCCGGCCTTCTGGTGACGAAGCACCGCCGCGAAGCGGCGCATGCGCCCTTCTCCGATGAATCGTTCCGCCTCGCCGATGAGCTCCCCGAATGGGAGCGAGGCTTCTTCCGCCCACTGAACGAAGGGTTCCGGCACGAGCGGTACGTCGCGCTGCAGCACGCGGATGAGCTCGACGTCGCGCGCGGTCGGCATGCGCGACGCGCGCACCTCGAGGACTTCCTCCTTGGTTCCGCCGCGAGCGGTCGGCGGCGCAGTCCGCGCGTCCGATTGCGCGCCGCGCTCGACGTCGAGCTGCACGCCGATCTTGTACAGCGCCAGCGTGGGGAGCAGCGCGTAATGCTCCGCGCGCACCTTCCAGGCGAGGCGCGCGACCTGCTCCTCGAGCGAGAGCACGGCGTCGGCGGGGACCGCGATCGTGAACCAGATGTTGAACTGGCCGGACCGCTCGTAGTTGTGGCTGATCCCGGGGTTCCGATTCAGCTCGGCCGCTGCGCTCTCGAGCTGGTCGGGCGGCACCTTGAACGCGACCAGCATCGAGTCGTACCCGAGCTTTCGCGTGTCGAAGATGGCCGAGATCTGCCGAATGACCGGCGCATCCCCGGCGTGCAGCCGCCGCACGCGGGCAAGCATGTCGTTCTCGTCGATCCCAAGGCGTGTTCCGAGCGCGGCGAACGGGCGCCGCACGAGCGGGAAATCGCGCTGAATCTCGTTGAGGATGCGCGCGTCAATGTCGTCGCCTGCAACCCCAAGTCCCGGCTGAGCTTCGCGGACGGTCGTTTCGGCAGTCATGCAGGCCAATCTAATGCCCGTGCGCGCGGCGGCTAAGGGGCCAACGGCAAAGATGACAGAATTCAGAAGACAGGATTCGGAGTTCAGTCAAACTACCTGAATGCTGAATCGCGTACTCTGAATTCTGTCATCTCTGCCGTTTTACCCGTTTGTGACCCCGGTCCATTGACGCCTCTTTGCATGCACGGTACGTTCGCATTGTACGCTGAGCGCACGTGGCGACGCAGCTGATTGCGGCTCGCGGGAGGCCCCCCAATGATGACCGAATTGAACGCTACCGATCGCGCGCGCCTTCGCGCACAAGTCATAGATGAAGGACTGGCGGTTGCACTCGCCGCGCACGTGGCCGGCGCACCGCGCGCCGAGCTTCGTCAGGCCGTTGCGACCTTTGTCGCCACCGCGAAGCGCACCATGACACCTCCCCAGGATGTAATCGCGTCGCTCAAGGCGCACGTCCAGCGGGACGCCGGACCGCATTTGAATGCCGCGGAATATCCGCCGCTGGTGCAGCTGGTCGTCGGCTGGGCGATCGAGGATTACTACCAGGCCTAACGGGTAGCGAGCGGGGAAGAAGAGGAGCGCTGGAAAGGCGCTCGAGACGGGCTGACAACCGCCATGCAGACCCGCCCTGCACACCCGAAAACGATCGACGCGTACATCGCGGGCTTTCCCCCCGACGTTCAGCGCATCCTGGAACAGGTGCGAGCGACCATCAGAAAGGCCGCTCCCGATGCGACGGAAAGCATCAGCTATCGCATCCCGACCTTCAAGCTGCACGGGCGGTATCTCGTGTACTTTGCCGGCCACACCCATCATGTCGGGGTTTACCCGGCACCCGTCGACGCCCCTGAGCTCAAGAAGCTGCTCGCGCCGTACGCCTCCGGGAGAGGCACGATACGACTCCCCCTGGACAAGCCGATTCCTCTCGACGTGATCACGAGGATCGTGAAGTTCCGGGCGACGGAGAACCTGGAGAAGCTAGCCGGCAAACCGAAGGGGAAGAGCGCCCGATCCTAACGACGGCGGGCGACGATGGCGTCGACGAGCGCGGCGATCGTCGATGCCTCGGACTCCACTGCGACGGTGAGGCCAAGGGCTCTGGCCGCGGCAGACGTTACCGGCCCGATCGAGGCCACGGGCGCGGCTCGCGCCGTCTCCGCGCCGACGGCGTCGACGAAGAAGCGCGCGGTCGAGCTCGAGCTCAGCGTCACGAGATCGATCTCTCCTGCCCGCAGCCGGTCGCGGGCACGCGCTGCGCCATCCCCATCGAGCACCGTTCGATAGATCGACACGACGTCGACGCGTGCACCGAGCGCGCGCAATCCGTCCGGAAGCACGTCACGCGCATCCGTGGCTCGGGGGAGAAGGACGCGCCGGCCCTCCACATCATCCCGACGGCCGAGTGCCTCCACCAACGATTCGGCGACGAACCGCTCCGGCACGACGTCCGGTGCGATCCCATGATCGAGCAGCGCATCCGCGGTCGCTCGCCCGATGGCCGCGATTCGCGTGTGTCCTAACGCCCGTGCATCGAGTGCGCGCGCCCGCATCGCGCGCCATACGAGCTCGACGGCGTTCTGGCTGGTAAGCATCAGCCAGTCGTAATCGTTCACTCTGTCGAGCGCGTCGTAGAGGGGTCCTGGGTCGAGGGGCTCCACCCGGATCGCTGGCATTTCGACCACCTCCGCGCCGAGCTCGCGGAGCCGTGCCGACAGCGAGGACGCCTGCGCCCGGGCGCGCGTGACGACGATGCGCTGTCCCGCCAGCGGACGGCGCTCGAACCATTCGATCTCCTCTCGCAGAAGTACCACGTCGCCAATGATCGTGATCGCGGGCGCCGTCACCGCCGCCTCACGAGCGCGGTCCGCTATCGTCGCCAGCGTGCCGGTGACGACACGCTGGCTCGGATACGTCGCGCGCTCGATCACGGCAGCCGGTGTGTCCGCAGCCCGCCCTTCTGCGAGCAGCGCACTGACAACGTCGGGGAGCGTACGCACACCCATGTACAGGACGAGCGTTCCACCGCTCCGAGCGAGGGCGCCCCAATCGGTGGCGCGCTCGCCCTTTTCCGGATCCTCGTGCCCGGTCGCGAAGGTGACGGCGGTCGCCGCCCCGCGGTGCGTGACGGGAATCCCGGCGTACGCCGGACCGGCGATGCCCGCAGTCACGCCGGGCACGACCTCGAAGGGTATACCCGCGCTCGCGAGCGCCTGGGCTTCCTCGCCGCCCCGGCCGAACACGAACGGGTCTCCACCCTTGAGTCGGACAACGCGTCGTCCATCGCGCGCCAACCGAACGAGCAGTGCCTCGATCTCCTGTTGTCGCGCCGAGCCGGTGTCACCGCCGCGTTTGCCGACGAAATGGCGCCGGACGTCGCGACCGTTCAGCGCCGACGCCAGAAGCTCCTCGCTGACCAGCGCGTCATAGACGACGTCGTCGCACGACGCGAGCAGCTCGCGTCCCCGGATGGTCAGCAGCCCTGGATCGCCGGGCCCGGCTCCCACGAGGTAGACGATGCCGGGCGTCACTCGCGGAAATACACCGAGGCGTACCGCGGACTCCGCTGCCGCAGTGCCTCGCGCACCTCGGCGACGGCGATCGCGCGGGCAGCGAGGTGCGCGGCGTGCGAATGCCGCAGGGAGTGCGGACCGATCGCCTCGCTCGTCTCGGCGGGAAGCCCCGCGGCGCGCGCGACGCGCTTGAGTCGGTCCCACGCCCGCTGGCGTGAGGTGTGGAGCTGTGTGCGAGGGTGGATGAACACGAAGGGACGGTGATGCGCGCGCTTCGGCACCGGTCGCTCGGCCAGCCAGCGCGCCATCCACGCGGCCGGCTCCCCCTCGAGCGTGACCGTCGACGTCGCGCCTCGACGGCCTACCACCTCGAGATGCATCACGCGTGGACCACCGCGCACCGCATCGATCGTCAGGTTCACGGCTTCCGAGACCAGCAGCGCTCCATGATAGCACAGGCCGTACAGCGCCAGGTCCATGCGCGCCGACCCATCGTCGCGCGCGCGCTTCGCGAGCCATTCGAAGAGCATGTCGATCTGCGCGACGGGAATGACGTGCGGCGCACGCGGCTCGGGCACCGGCTCATCCAGCGATTCCGCGGGCCCCGGCGCGCGCAGCGACTCCTCGGCGATCAGATAGCGGTAGAAGGTCTTGATCGACTGCAGGTGTCGGCGGACGGTCGGTGGAGCCCACTCGTCGTGCGCGACGCGCGCGGAGAGGTATTCGCGAAGGTCGCGCGGCGACAGCTCTTCGACTGGACGCGGCGCGTAGGCGCGGACGAGGTCGGCGACGTCGGCATGATACGCATCGATTGTCGCGGCCGCGCGATCCATCCGCTCGAGCCACGCACTGAATCGATGCACCGGGTCGAAGTTCGGCTCGGGGTGGACCTCGGGGTGCTGTGCCGTGACCGGAAGGTCACTCACGACGACGGGCGCTCAGGGAAGGGTCGAGGCTTCGTCGATCTTGCGCGCGAGGTCGTTCAGATCGAAGGGCTTCGTCATGAACGATGTGCGGCCAAGCGCAAGCATGGAGACGAGCGGTCCCATGCTGACATACGCAGTCGTGATGATGACCGGCACCTGCGGATCGATTTCCCGCACCTGGCGCATGACCTCGATGCCGTCGGTGTCGGGAAGTCGCAGGTCGAGCACGACGACCTCCGGGGCGAAGGGTCGAACCTTGGTCACCGCCTCGGCGCCGCTGGCGGCGAACTCCATGCTGTATCGATCGGCGAAGAACCGTTCGTACGACTTGCGCAACGTCGCTTCATCCTCGATGAACATGACGCGCGTCAGAGTGTCAGGCATGCCCATACGGTAACTAGTGAGGCGGGCGGTTCGCCAGCAGGAGGCGTACAAACGGCAAGATGTCAGATGTCAGGATACAGAGTACAGAATTCAGAAGCGACCACGGACAGCCAATACTGCCTCGCGGACCCTGTCCGAATCCTGAATTCTGCATTCTGACATTTGACATCTTTACCGTTCCCGCCGTGGAACGGCAGAGGTAGAACGACAACGGCCGGCTGCGTCATCGCAGCCGACCGTTTTCGTTCCCACAGAAGCACCCTCCCCCCACTCCGCGCCGCCCCCCGACGGCGCGGCCCCCCACCCACATCTCGAACGGCCTTCGATTACGCGCTCTCGACCACGAAGAGGTGCAGCAGCTCAGTCAACGCCAGAAGTGTCAGAACGTCTTCCGTCACGTTTACCAGCCTCACCGTCATCCCCACCTGCTTCGCGCGATTCTGAATCGCCACCAGCGTGCCGAGCCCGGTCGCATCCATCTCGTGCGTCGCAGCGAGATCGAGGGTGATCGTCTTCGCCTGCCGCCCCATCGACTCTATCATGCTGACCGCCGCGTTGCGGAACTCTGCGCGCGTCTCGGCGACGAGACGACTCGGAGCGGTCAAAATCTTTTCGGCGTTGATCGTGTTCATTTCCCTGGCCCTCGACACCTTCGGTCGATGGAGCTGGGCGCGCAGCCGGCGATGAACACGCTCGGAGAATCGGGCACGGAGCCCGACCTTCGTCACCTTCGGCAACCGGACGATCTCCTGCCCAAAGGGCACCTGGAGACTCCTGGCTTTGCGGCCCCGCCTCACGACGGGTGTGCTATTATCGAGTGATCCAACGTTCTGTTGTCGCCTCCCTGTAAAGCGAAGGTGGTGCCACGAATTTGAGCGCTGTGTAACAGCAGGTTTGACAAAGACTTAACCAACACTCACCCGTCGGAGACGCGCCCGGATCCCGGTGCACTTTGCGGCGTTTCGGGAAAATCGCCACATTGGGGCCTCCTTACCCACCCCGCGCAATTCCATGTCAGATCTCGATGTCCTCCTCACCGAGGAGCGGCGGTTTCCGCCCCCGGATAGCTTCCGCCGGACCGCCACCGTCTCCAGCGAGGAGTTGTACGACTACGCCTCACGCGACCCCGAGAGCTTCTGGACCAAGATGGCCGAGGATCTCGAGTGGTCGAAACGGTGGGAGCGCGTGCTCGAGTGGGCGCCGCCCCGCGCCAAATGGTTCCTCGGCGGGAAGCTCAATGCCTCCGTCAACTGCGTAGACCGGCACGTGCGCGGCCCGCGGCGCAACAAGGCCGCGCTGATTTGGGAAGGCGAGCCGGGAGATCGTCGTACGCTCACGTACTGGGATCTGTATCGCGAGATCAACCGGTTCGCGAGCGTGCTCAGGAACCTCGGCGTTCGCCGCGGCGATCGCGTGGCGATCTACCTCCCGATGATCCCGGAGGTCGTCGTCGCGATGCTCGCGTGTGCCCGTATCGGCGCGATTCATTCGGTCGTGTTCGGTGGATTCTCCTCGGAGGCGCTGCGCGATCGCATCAACGACTCGGAGTGCAAGGTCCTGATCACGGCTGACGCCGGGTATCGGCGCGGACAGATCGTCCCGCTGAAGCGGAACGCCGACAAGGCGATCGAAGAGTGCCCCTCGATCGAGCACGTCGTGGTCGTCATGCGCCGCCCCGGCGCCGCCGGAGACGAGGCATTCGCGCAGATTACGGAGGGGCGAGATCACTGGTGGCACCGGCTCATGGCCGACGCGGATACCTTCGTCGAGCCGGAGCAGATGGACGCCGAGGACATTCTCTACATCCTCTACACGTCAGGCACCACCGGAAAGCCAAAGGGGATCGTGCACACCACCGGCGGCTATCTCACCGGGTGCGCGGCGACGACCAAGCTGGTGTTCGATCTCAAGGAAGCGGACGTCTTCTGGTGCACGGCGGACGTCGGCTGGGTCACCGGCCATTCGTATCTGGTGTACGGCCCGCTGGCGAATGGCGCGACCTGCGTCATGTACGAGGGAGCGCCGGACTGGCCGGAGAAGAACCGCTTCTGGGAGATCTGCGAGCGCTACGGGGTGACCGTGTTCTACACGGCGCCGACGGCGATCCGCGCGTTCATGAAATGGGGCGCGCATCTTCCGAAGAAGCACGATCTCTCGATGCTCCGGCTGCTCGGCTCCGTCGGCGAGCCGATCAATCCCGAGGCGTGGATCTGGTATCGCGAGAATATCGGGCGATCCCGATGCCCGATCGTCGACACGTGGTGGCAGACGGAGACGGGCGCGATCATGATCACGCCCCTACCCGGGGTGACCGCCACCAAGCCGGGGAGCGCGACGGTTCCCTTCCCCGGCATCGCGGCCGACCTGCTCGATTCGTCAGGCAAGTCGATCCGCGTGGGCGGCGGACTGCTCGCGATCACGAAACCGTGGCCCTCGATGCTGCGCACGATCTGGGGCGACGACGAGCGCTACGTCAGCACGTACTTCACGAAGTGGGCGGGGCGTCCCGATCTCTACTTTCCGGGGGACGGCGCCAAACGCGACGACGACGGCTACTTCTGGATTCTCGGCCGCGTCGACGATGTGCTGAATGTCGCGGGGCATCGTATCGGCACGATGGAGGTGGAGTCAGCGCTGGTGGACCATCGCGCCGTGGCAGAGGCCGCCGTCGTCGGAAAGGTCCATGAGCTGAAAGGTCAGGCGATCGCGGCGTTCGTGACGCTGCGCGAGGGTCACACCGCCTCGTCCGAGTTGCGGGACGAGCTCCGCGAGCACGTGGTGCAGAAGATCGGCGCGCTCGCGCGGCCCGACGACATCCTCTTTTCCGCCGATCTGCCGAAAACCCGTTCGGGCAAGATCATGCGGCGCCTGCTGCGCGACATCGCGGAAGGGAGGACGTTAGGCGATACGACGACGTTGGCGGATCCGAATGTCGTGGCCAGGCTCAAGGAACAGTACGAGGAGAAGGAATAGGAGTCAGGAGTCAGGAGTCAGGGGTCAGGGGTCAGGGGTGGAAAGGCAAACGGCGGCGCATTCGCGCCGCCGTTTGCTCATCTGATGAGGCGGCTGCGGCGAAGCCGCGCCGCCCTTTCCACCCCTGACCCCTGACCCCTGACTCCTGACTCCTATTCCTTCTCCTCGTACTGTTCCTTGAGCCTGGCCACGACATTCGGATCCGCCAACGTCGTCGTTTCGCCTT
>JAICOJ010000163.1 GCA_025930755.1 Gemmatimonadaceae bacterium | reverse complement strand
GGAGTATCGGTCGGCCATGACGCCGCCGAAGAGCGAGAACAGCAGAACGGGCAGGTTTCCCACGGCGCCCACGAGCCCCACCATGAACGCGTCGTTCGTGAGCTCGAGCGCGAGCCACCCCTGCGCCACGTTGCGCATCCACGTCCCGATGAGCGAGACGGTGTAGCCGATCCAGAAGCGCCGATAGTTCCGGTGCCGCTGGAGCGCGCCGAACGGGTTCAACGATCGTGGTGGCGGGCCCTCCCCCTCCTCTCCCATGGCTTGATTTTACCACGTCCGCCCGGCAAGGTCATCTCATGCGGAAGCACACCTACTCGAAGTTCTCTCCCGAGCTCGCCGACGCCGTCGATCTCCAGGCGCTGCTCGACAAGCTCGCCGACTTCCTCCTTCAGTCGGGCTTCGCCGGCGGGCGGCAGTTTCACCCGTACTGGGGCGAGTTCGGCGGCGACGAGGATCGCTCCATGGAGGCGCTGCGCGAAGCGATTCTCAACGCGCTCATGGAGAGCGGACAATTCACCCCCGAGATGCTGGAGGCACTTCGCGGCGACGGCTCTCCGGAGGCGCAGGCGAATCTCGCCAAGCTGCTCGACGAGCTGATCAATCGCCTCATGGAAGAGGGGTATCTCACCGCCGACGCGCCGCCACAGATGCCCGCGAATCACGAGTCGGTCACCGGGCCCGCCGGGCTCGCGCGCGCGGCCTCACGCGACGTGCAGTTCCAGCTCACCGAGAAAGGCATCGACTTCCTCGGCTTCAAGACACTCCGCAACCTGCTCGGCTCCCTCGGCAAGTCGAGTTTCGGCAGTCACGACACGCCGTATCTCGCCACCGGCGTCGAGGCTGATGCGTCGAGTAAACCATATGAGTTCGGCGATGTGCTGAACCTCGACGTCAACGCGACGCTGACGAACGCACTCGCGCGCACTGGCGATATCCGCGTACCGATCGACCTCGATTACTCGGATTTGATGGTGCGTCAGGCCGAATACCGGTCGTCGTGTGCGACGGTGCTGATGCTCGACACATCGCACTCGATGATCCTGTACGGCGAGGATCGCTTCACACCGGCGAAGAAGGTCGCGCTCGCGCTCACGCATCTCATTCGGACACAGTTCCCCGGCGACACACTGCGGGTCGTCCTCTTCCACGATTCGGCCGAGGAGATTCCGTTGGCCGAGCTCGCGCGGTCACAGGTGGGACCGTATCACACCAACACGGCCGAGGGATTCAAGCTGGCGCGGCGCATTCTGCTGTCGCAGAAGAAGGACATGCGGCAGATCGTGATGATCACCGACGGCAAGCCCAGCGCGCTGACGATGCCGAACGGGCAGATCTACAAGAACTCGATGGGTCTGGACGCGATGGTCATCGCGCAAACGCTGCGCGAGGTCGCGCTCTGCCGCCGGGCGGGGGTGATGATCAACACCTTCATGCTGGCCCGCGACCGCGCGCTGGTGGAGTTCGTGAAGCGAGTCTCCGAGATCAGCCGCGGCAAGGCCTACTTCACCAACACGATGACGCTCGGCCAGTTCATTCTGATGGACTTTCTGCGGCGGAAGACGAGGAAGGTCTCTTGAGCGACCTCGGGGTCCTCGGGGTCCTCCGGGTCCTCAGGGTGCAACCCTGAGCATCCAGACCCTGAGAACCCCGAGGACCCTGAGAACCCTGAGGACCCCGAGGACCTGAGGACCCCGAGGACCCTGAGGACTAGAAGCTACTATCGTTCGCGAGCGGGCAACCCTTCTCGTTGAGCGACTCGAGTGGGTTCTTGACGGTCTCGAAATCGCCACTGGCGAACGCCGCCTGCACGGCAGCGATCACGTCGGCCGTCGACATGCCGTAGTCGACTTCAGACGTCGCCGAGTTCAGAAGACCTGCGACGGCGTGGCGGGCCAGCGCGTTCTTTCCACCGCTTCCCAGGTTCAACGCATCGAGCAGCGTGATGTTCGGGTTGAACCCGTTCACGCCGAAGGTCGCGTCGAAGTCGGCATTGGGGAGATAGCCAGCGGGCCAACTCCCAACGCTGTTCTTCCAGAAGCCAGGGGTGCACCCGCCACCGGGGGGCGGAGGCGGCTGTTCGTTCACGAACGTCACCGTGCAGCCGTTGTACGTGTTGAGCTCGAGCGAGATGAAGCTCGGGCCGCTTCCGGTGATGAAGCAGTTCTGTCCTTCGGGCGCCGCGACCGAGATCGACACCGGAATCGCGCTCGTCTCGGTGATCGTCACTCCATCCATAGGCTCGCAGCACGAGCCATCTCCGTTCAGGCGGCCAATCCACACATCGACGCACTCACCAGCATTGACGGTGAAGGGATTGGTGACGGCGAGCGAGCCGAGGGCATTCTGCGCCAACGACACCTCGAACGTGCCCGCTACGCCCTGCTTGCACAGAACGAGTTTCTGGCCAGGGGTTCCCGTGTTCAGGTTGAATCGCGGAGCGTTGACGCGCGTGGGCTCGGTGGGTCCGGTGTCGCTGCACGCGCTGACGACGGCGACCGTCGCGAGCGCGAACGCCATGAGGTACTTCGTGGGTCGATAGTTCATTGGGCCTTTCTTTGGTGAGGGATCGCGGGGGCTGCGGACACGCCGACCGTTAGCAACCGATGTGCCTCGGTGTGCCAACACGTAACTACCTCACCTCGCTGGACTTCATTTGATCTCGCGACGCATCGTCGCTACCGTTGTTGTGCAATGTGTTGCGCCACGCAAACACTGACGGCACCATTGCGAGCCCGCCGCCTTCTGGAACCCCCCGCGTGATTTCGCGGTAGTACGGAAGAGGCGGTTACCAACCCCCGCTTCTTCCGTCTTTCGCTTACGAGCACCTCGCGACCGATCGCGCCCGGTTGCTCGCCCCCCGCATCAGTCTCGTGCTCACCGAGCACGTCGTTCTCGACAATCGATCCGACGTCCCAACGTGTCCTCGCCCAATCAGCCTCTCAAGAGCGAGCCGCCGACTCTTCCGAAGTCGCGGCGCACCGCCCGGGAACGCGACGCATTCGCCGTCCTGCGCCGGCGCGGTCCAGGTCGGCAGCGCCTGCTCCTTCTCGTTCTCGTCGTGGCGAGCGCGGTGGGAATTACCAGCTGGGCGATGATCCGTCCCGGTCAGTCCGTCCTCCCCGTCGTTCCCTACTCCGAGGTAGCCGCGGCGCTCGCCGCGGGCGGCGTCGAGGAGCTGACGCTCGAGGACGGGGGCAACCGCATCATTGCCAGGCTCAAGGCGCCCTATCGCGCCGCCGAGAGCCGCTCGCGCGTCGTGGTGACGTCGGTCCCGGCGAGTGCGCTGTCCGTCGCCGATCTCGAGCGGTGGGCGGCCAGCGGCGCCAAGGTTCGTATGGGCGACAAGTCGCGAGCGCCCTCGGCGGAGACGGTGATTCAAGTCATCAGCCTCCTCGCCCTGCTCTCGCTCGTCGCGTTCGTGGCTCTGCGTCAGCGCGGCGGCGCATCGCGCCGATTCATCGCGACGCCCCCGTCCCGCCAGCTCACGATGGCGGACGTCGGCGGTGTCGCCGAAGCGCAGGCTGACCTGCGCGATGTGATCGCCTACCTGCGCGACCCGGAGCGATTTCGCGCGATGGGGGCAAAGTGTCCGAAGGGCGTGCTGCTCGTCGGCGCCCCTGGGACCGGCAAGACGCTGCTCGCCCGAGCCGTCGCCGGCGAAGCGGGCTGCCCTGTCATCATGGCGGCCGGCTCGGACTTCAACGAGGTCTACGTCGGTGTGGGGTCGCGACGCATCCGCCAGCTCGCCAAGCAGGCGCGCGAGCAGGCACCCTGCATCGTCTTCATCGACGAGTTCGACTCCCTCGGCGGACGGCGTGGGCGACCCAACCGCTCGGGCGAGGAGGAAGTCACGCTCAACCAGCTGCTCGTCGAGATGGATGGCATGCAGGGGAGCGACGGTGTGGTCTGGATGGCGGCAACGAATCGCGAAGACATGCTCGATCCCGCCGTCCGTCGCCCCGGCCGCTTCGATCGCATCGTCGAGGTCCAGCTTCCGACGGTTCGCGATCGTCTGGAAATCCTGAAGATTCACGCCGCCAGGGCCCCTCTCGCCGACGACGTCGATCTCGAGCGCCTCGCGCAGCTCACGGTCGGTCATTCCGGCGCGGACCTGGCGAACCTGCTCAACGAGGCGGCGATCATCGCCGTGCAGTCCGAGTGCATGCTCATTTCGGCGGCGCACATCGAGCAGGCGCGCGACCGCATCCTGCTCGGGCGCGTTCGCGCGGGCGTCGTCGTCACCACCGGCGAGCGCCGGCTCATCGCCTTGCACGAGGCGGGGCACGCCGTGGTCGGTATGGTCGCCTGCCCCGATGACAAGCTGCACAAGGTCACGATCGAGCCGCGCGGCCGCTCGTTGGGCGCCGCGCACTTCGCCCCCGAAGCCGATCGTCACCTGCACTCCCGGCGCTACCTCGAGGGCGTGATCGCGAAGGCGCTGGGCGGCCGCGCGGCCGAGTCGGTCTTCCTCGGCCCCGACGCGGTGACGTCAGGCGCGGGAAGCGATCTCGTGCACGCGACGCACGTGGCGCGACGGATGGTCGGCGAATTCGGCATGAGCGATGAGATCGGCCTCATCAGCGCCGACCCCGCTGCGCAGGGCGGTGCGCCGAGCGCACAGCTCCAGGCGCAGATCGACGCCGCCGTTCGGACGCTGATCTCGGCGCAGGCCGACCGGGCGGTCGCGATCGTGAAGGAGCACCGCGACGCAGTCGAGGCGATCGCGGAGGCGTTGCTCGAGAGGGATGTGATCTCGTCGGAAGAGGTGTATGCGATCGCCGCGAATCACGGGGTTGAACGAGCTGTGGCGGCGTAGAAGGACGGCAAGAACGCCAGATATCAGAATTCAGAATTCAGAACTCAGATGAACCAAACGGGGAGCCAACAATTGGCTCCCCGTCGTCGTTTCCGACTTCTGAATTCTGTATTCTGATATCTGACGTCTCCGCCCTCGATGCTCACTCACGAGAGCCCGGTCTTCAGCGCGGCGAGCACCGAGTCTCCAAATACGTCAACCTCTTCGGGCGACGTGTAGACGTTAGGCGTTATCCGGAGCCCGCTGAACTCCTGATGGACGATCGGCGTCGTGATGATCCGGTGCCGGTCCCAGAGGTGCGCGACCATCTTCGGGACTTCCACGCCCTCGACGTGGAGCAGGCCGATGCCGCACGACTGCCGGGGGTCGCCGAGCGGGGTCAGGACGCGGCATCGATCGCTGGCGTTCGTCAGACGCTTCGCCCAGCGATCCCGCAGGAAGCGGAGACGAGATGCCTTGCGCTCGGCGCCGATCGCCCGATGGAAGGCGAGCGCGACCGCGATCGCGTTGTGGTTCGCCGCCGGGTGCGTTCCTATCTCCTCGTACTTGCGGACGTTCGCGTCCATCGTCTTCGGTGCGGCCATGAGTGGCCAGAGCGATGGGATCTTCTCACGGCGCACGTAGAGGAACCCCGTTCCGATCGGGGCGAGGAGCCACTTGTGCAGGCTCGTGCCGAACCAGTCGCACCCGAGCGCATCGCGCGCGAACGGGAAGTGCGCGAACGAGTGCGCGCCATCCACCAGCACCTCGATGTTCTGCGCACGTCCCAGCTGCACCAGCTCACGCACCGGCATGATCTGGCCAGTGAGGTTGGTGATGTGCGGGACTTCGATCACGCGCGTTCGCGGTGTGATCGCCTGCCGGAAGCGATCGACGACGTACGCCATCGAGCGCGGCGGAACCTCGAAGGTGATCGGCTTGACGACGATTCCCTCGCGACGGCTGCGCTGCTCCCAGGCGGTGAGCATGCGCGGATAGTTCTGGGTGGTGACGATCACCTCATCGCCGCGCGTCAGGTCGAGCCCGAGGATCAGCGTCTCCATGGATTCCGACGCATTCCTCGTGATCGCCAGCTCCTCGGGATCACAGCCGAACTCGCGAGCGAGCTCGCGTCGCACGCCCTCGATGCGCGGCTCGAGCACGTCCCACATGTGGTGAACGGGGGCGACGTTCGAGAAGCGGAGATCGCGGACCATCGCATCGAGCACGTGCGTCGGCGACGGTGAGACGCCGCCGTTGTTCAGATTGATGATCGTGCGATCGAGGTCGAAGGCGCGCTGCACTTCGCGCCAGTAATCCTCATCGTCCGCCGCCCCACCGCCTCCGGGCGCGGCCAGCTCGTTCGCTCTGAGCAGCGCATCACGCCGAAAGCTCGGCGCGACGGCGGCTGCCGCCACTGCGGAAAGGAAGGCTCGGCGGGAGGGCATCGCCGCAAAGGTGCTCAAGCGGCTCAGGGTGCTCAAGGTGGACAGGGTCCTCGGGGTCCTCAGGGAGGTGCTCAGGGTTCAGGACCTGAGGACCCTGAGGACCCTGAGGACCCTGAGGACCCTACCGGTACTATCCCTGCATTACCTGAACCCCATGACCAAGAAGTCCCGCATCGCGATCGTCGATGGGTCGAACGTCGCGCACTCGACCGAGGGTGGCTCGGCGCGGCTGGAGAACATCCTCCTCATGCGCGCCAAGCTGGTCGAGAAGGGTCTCGAGCCCGTGCTCGTCGTCGACGCCGCCCTGCGTCATCAGATAGACGATACGGAAGGGTACGAGAAGCTGGTGAACGACGGCGAGCTGAAGCAGGCCCCGGCCGGCACCGATGCCGACTATTTCATCCTGTCGTTCGCCCGCGAGCTCGGCGCGCGCGTCGTCAGCAACGATCGTTTTCGCGACCGGATGCCCGAGTTCAAGGACGTGGGCCGCCGCTTCATTCGCTACATGATCGTGGAAGGCGAGGTGGTGTTCGAGCAGCGCAACGGGCGACGAAAGGCCCGGTAGGCTATTCGGCTATCCACCCCTCCCGCTTCTCCTCCGTGGCAACCAGCAGCCATCGCCCGTAGCGGCCGAGCACTGACAGACGCGCACGGCTGTCGAGGCTGTCCACGATGACGGCAGCCGGGCTTGGTCGCT
>JAICOJ010000209.1 GCA_025930755.1 Gemmatimonadaceae bacterium | reverse complement strand
GAGTGCGCCCGCGAGAGCGATCAGTCGACCGTTGCCCAGCATTCGATCTCCACGCGTGCACCGAGCGCGAGCCCGGTAACGCCAAACGAGGACCGGGCAGGCTTGTTCCCGGGAAAGTACGACGCGTACACGACGTTCATCGACTCCCACTCACGCATGTCCGCCAGCATCACCGTGCACTTCACCACGCGCTCCATCGAGGACCCTGTACGCTGCAGCACATCGCGAATGTTGTCGAGCGCCTGCCGCGTTTCTGGTCCGATCCCGCCCGGCACCAGCGCCCCCGTCGACGTCGTCCCGATCGCCCCCGAGAGAATCAGCAGATTTCCGACGCGCACCGCCGGCGAGAACGGCCGCGTGGGCGGCCCGTACGGCGTGAGAAACTCCGCCAGCGGCCGCGCCGCGGGACGCGAGCCCCCGCAGGCGAGCATGGAGAGTGCGACGAGAGCGGACAGGAGGAGGCGCATAGTCGAGGAGGCTAAAGGCTGCGAACTGCGTAGTGCGTACTGCGAACTGCGAACTGCGTACTGCGTACTGCGTACGCAATCCGTGTTCCGCGTGAGATTCCAGTTCGCAGTTCGCAGTTCAGTTCGCAGTTCGCACCCCTATCGCCGCGTCTTGAACCAGATATACAGTGGAATCCCCGCGAGGATGACAAGAAACGCCCATCGCGTAATCGTCGCTCCGATACCGTACATCGACCAGAGCACGAACGCGAAGGCGATGATCGCGATCACCTGCGTTCGCCATCCGCCGCCCGCGCCGGCGGCGAGCGCGCCGCGGCGACGCAGCATCCACTCCGCCGCGGCCGTGTACAGGTGCGGGAGCAGCGTCGTCAGCACCGAGAGCTGCACGATCGTGTCGAAGACACCGAGCGTCGTGTCGGTGAAATACAGTCCCAGCGAGACGCTGCCGATCAGCGTCGCGGCGATCAGACTCACGTGGGGCGTCCCGTAGCGCGGGTGCAGCCGGGCCAGCGCCGGAAAGAAAATGCCGTCGCGCGCCGCCGAGACGGGAATGCGGCCCGCCATGAGGATCCATCCGTTGAGCGTTCCCAAACCCGCGAGGATCGCCGCGAACGCGATGATCGTCGCCGCCCACGGGCCCACCGTGCGCTCCGCGGCCAACGCGATCGGACGCGCGGACGTCGCGAGCTCGGCGTTGGGCACGACGCCGGCGACAGCCACCGCCGCGAAAAGGAACGCCGCTGTGCCCACCGCGTAGCCGATGAGCGTCGCTCGCCCTATCGTGTGCCCGGTACCACGCACCTCCTCGGCCGGAACCGTCGCCGATTCGATGCCCGAGTAGGCCCACACGATCAACGCGACGCCGGTCACGAGGGTGCCCCACCCCCTCGGCGCAAAGGGCGTGAGGTTCGCCGGCTCGAAATAGAAGAACGCGATGATCGAGAAGAGCAGCAGCGGAACGACGTTCAGAAACATGACCGAGATCTGAATCCGCGCGCTGATCCTGATTCCGAGCACGTTGACCAGGCACAGCGTCCATAACAGCGCCTGCGCCAGGACGAACCGATACATCTCGCTCCCCGCGAGTGCGGGAGAGAAACCTTCGACGTAGCCGACCACGCCGGTGACGATCGCCGCGTTTCCCACCACCGCGCTGAACCAGTACGCCCACACGGACTGGAAGCCCGCGAATTCTCCGAGCGCCTCGCGCGCGAACACGTACGGGCCCCCCGTCTCGGGGTAACGTGTGCCGAGCGAAGCGTAGACGAGAGCGACGAACAGGTAGCCCGCGGCGGTGACGACCCAGGCGAGGATGCCGAGTGGTCCGGTTTCGCGCGCGAGCAGAGCGGGGAGCGTGTAGACGGACGTCCCCACCATGTTGCCGACGATGAGAGCGACCGCGCCGAGGAGGGACAGCCCTCGCACCCACGTTCCGCGCGAGGGCGAGGTCACGCGCTAACGCACCCGCATGCCGAAGCGCCCCCAGCGGATTCGCCAGGCGGCGAAATCGACCGAGAGGTAAATGAACAGCGGACGACCGCGCAGGTTCTCGTACGGTACGAAGCCGTAGTAGCGCGCATCCTTCGAGTTGTACCGGTTGTCGCCGAGCGAGAAGAAGTGGTCGGCCGGCACGACGATCGGTCCCCAGTTGTCATGCGTTGGTCCGGTGGGCGGTTCGCCGAAACGCGTCCCGCGCACCTCGAAGCGCCGCTGCCAGACGAAATCGGGGTGCGCCTCATCGCCGCCGGGTCGGCCCGGCGTGGTGTTCACGTAGGTCGCGCTCTCCGGAGTGCCGTTCACGTAGAGCAGCCCCTCACGCATGTAGAGCGTGTCGTTCGGCAAACCCAGGATGCGCTTCACGACCGTGGGATTTCCGTCGCGGACATCGGGCGACTTGTAGACGGCGATTTCGGTCCGGCTCGGCTCCGCGT
Organism: Gemmatimonadaceae bacterium; assembly: GCA_025930755.1. Classification (GTDB taxonomy): domain Bacteria; phylum Gemmatimonadota; class Gemmatimonadetes; order Gemmatimonadales; family Gemmatimonadaceae; genus JAICNG01. The sequence goes on along the minus strand of JAICOJ010000209.1, from coordinate 1,950 downwards.
ACCCTGGGAGATTGACGTCGATGAGCGGCAGGTGCGGCCCGTACACCAGCTTGTTGACGAAGAGGAAATCGCCGACGAGCAGCGTCGGCTCCATGCTCCCCGAGGGAATGCGAAACGCCTCGAGGAGAAAGATCTTGATCGTGAAGAAGATCGCCGCGGCGATCGCCAGCTCCTTCAGGAGATGACGCCAGCCACCCCGCTTCTTCTTCACCCCAGGAGGCGCGCTCTCGGGAGTGCGTGCGCGCTCCGGGCGCGCCTTTTGTGCCGCCACTGCCATTATGCCGCGTGAGTGAGGTGGGAATCGAGCGTTCCGCGAAATACTCCCTCGCGACCTGCGAAGCACAAGAGCGGGGGGCATGCCGCACGCGGCACGCCCCCCGTTTCGCGAGCTGATGACGAGCCGATCAGCTCATGTGACGATTGACCAGCTTCGTCATCTCGAACATCGACACCTGCTTCTTGCCGCCGAAAACGTTGCGGAGGCGATCGTCAGCATTGATCATGCGACGCTCTTTCGCATCCTGGAGCCCGTTGCGCTTGATGTATTGCCACAGCTTCTTCGTGATCTCCGTGCGTGGCATCGCGCGATCACCCACGACGGCGCCGAGCGCCGCGTCGGGCTGCATGGGCTTCATGAATGCGGCATTCGGCGTGCGCTTGCGACCACTCGACTTCCTGCGAGCGCTCTTCCGGCCACCAGCAGACTTCTTCCGCGCCGCGCCCTTCCGACGCGCGCCGCCCTTCTTCGCGCCTTTTCTCGCGCCTTTCTTCTTTGCGGGCATCGATATCTCTCCCGAGAGGTTGAGGGATCCGTTCTCCCCTACGACCACGGACTCCATCGCGCCTCAAAGTAAGGAGGCTTGCAGGAGACGCAAGGGCGAAAACTCACACGTGCGGTGCGCGCTCTCATAGGGAAAGCCGCTCGATTCTACTCCGCCACGACGATTCCCTTCATGCTCGGGTGCGGCGCGCACTGGTAGTGGACGCGCCCCGGCGCCCAAATCGCGACGAGCCGCGGCGCTCACCACAGAGCTGGCCGGTGGCTCCTACTTCGCCATTTCCCTCAGCAGCTTGATCATCTTGACGTCCCACGGATCAGGCGTGGGGTCGTCGTCACCCACCTCGTAGTTCTTTTGCGGCGTCTCGAGAATGAGCGGCACCTTCGCCGCGCGTTTGTCGTGCAGCAGCCACCGGAACGGCTCCTTGCCGAGTGCGCCGTCGCCGATCAACACGTGGCGATCGAGATTCGAGCCCAGCTCGCCGGCGCTGTCGTTGAGGTGAAAGAATGCTGGTGGCTCGCCGCACTCCTCCTCGAACTCATCGAGCACCCCGGCGAGCGCGGTGCGTGAAGCGCTGAGGTCGTAGCCCGACACGAAGAGGTGACAGGTGTCGAGCCCGTAGCCGGTGCGCGGGCGCAGCTTGTCGGGGACGCGAGAAAGGATGGCGCCCACCTCCGCCGCCGTCCGTCCGATCTGCTGGCCGGCGCCAGCCGTGTTCTCGACGAGAAGCTTCGTCTCGGTATCCACCGCGCGCAGGGCGGCGACAATGGCCTTCGCGACTCGCTTTGCCGCGGCATCTCGGTCGCCGTCGCCCGCGTTGCCGGGATGGAAGCAGACTGCGCCGGCTCCGATCTGGGTCGATCGCTCCAGCTCCTTCGTGAGGCCGGCGCTCGCCCGGCCCCACTTCTCCGGATCGGCGTTCGCCACGCTGAGCGAGTACGGCGCATGCACCAGGACATGGCGGGGATCGATCCCCGTCTCGGCGAGCGCGTCGCGAAACCGCTTCGCGCGCTCCGGGCGAACGGAGATACGATCGTTGATGAAGCGCGGCTTCGCCGTGAAGACCTGGAGCGCGGTCATCCCTGCCTTCTCGGCGCGGGCGACGGCCATGTGGATGCCGCCTTTGTCGATCGTGTGGGCTCCGAGGTAGGCCATGGCTCCTGGTCCAACG
>JAICOJ010000148.1 GCA_025930755.1 Gemmatimonadaceae bacterium | reverse complement strand
GCGCAGGGGTGGCTCGCGCTCGAGCTCACGAACGACGCGTTCATGGTGGGGCTCGTGGGTGCCGTCGGAAACCTGCCCGTTCTGCTGTTCTCGCTCTTCGGCGGCGTCATGGCCGACCGATACTCTAAGCTCCGCATCGTTCGGGTGACGCAGACGCTGCTGCTGGTGGAGGCGGCGCTGATGTGGTGGCTCACCTGGACCGGAGCGATCACGGTCCCGCGCCTGCTGCTGCTGGCGACGTTCGCGGGGATGGTGAGCGCGTTCGATGTCCCGGCGCGGCAGTCGCTTCAGATCGAGCTCGTCGGCAAGGAAGATCTGCTCGATGCCATCGCGCTCAACTCGAGCGGGTTCAACCTCGCGCGCATCATCGGCCCGTCGATCGCGGCGGTCATCATCGCGAAAGCGGGACTGGCCTGGTGCTTCGGCATCAATGCGCTCAGCTATTTCGCGGTCCTGATCGGGCTGCTGGCGATCCGGCTTCCGGAAGTGCGTGCGCGCCTAACGGGCAGCTCCCCCCTGCGGGACGTCTGGCGCGCTCTGGTCTACATGTCGCGCAAGCGCGAGGTCTCCGCGCTCATGCGGCTGGTGGCGGTCTTCTCGGTCTTCGGCGTCCCATATCTGGTGCTGATGCCGGTGCTCGCGCGCGACGTCCTGCGCACCGACGCGAGCGGTTACGGCGTGCTGCTCACCTGCGTCGGCATCGGCGCCATCGCGGCCGCGCTGGCGTTGGCGACGTTCGGTCGCGGCGCGCGACGCGGCCGGATGCTCGAGCGGGCGGCGTATGCCTTTCCGCTTCTTCTCATCGCGCTCGCCATATCGACCTCGATATGGCTCTCGGCGATTCTGCTCGTCGCGGTTGGATTCGCGATGATCCTCAACAACGCGGTGTCGAACACGCTCTTGCAGACGATCGTACCGGACAGCTTTCGAGGCCGTGTGATGGCCGCCTATGCGCTCGTGTTCATCGGGTTCTCGCCGATCGGGCAGCTGTTCGGCGGCATGGTGGCGAGCCGCTTCGGCGTGCAGTGGGCGATCGGCGGCGGCGGGGTGCTGATGCTCGCGTACGCGGCGTGGGCGTTCTCGCACTATCGAGAGATTCGGGAGCTGTGAAGGGTCCTCGGGGTCCTCAGGGTCCTCAGGGTCCTCGAGGGTGCGAAACCCTGAGCACCTCGCACCCCGAGGACCCCGAGGACCCCGAGGACCCTGAGGACCCTGAGGACCCGAGGACCCTGAGGACCCTGAGGCCCCTGAGGCCCCTGAGGCCCCGAGGACCCTGACGACCCCGAGGACCCCGACGACCCTTCAACGAATCCCCTCGCCTCCACGCGTCAGGCGCACGAGTCCCGTGCCGTCCACGTTCACGGCGTAGACATCGGCTATGCCGTTCAGGGTGGCTGAGAAGAGCAGGCGACGGCCGTCGGGCGACCAGCTCGGCTGCGCCTGAACGTGCAGGTTGGTCGTCAGCCGCCGCGCGTTCGACCCGGCCGCGTCCATGACGTAGAGATCGAGAGGCCCATCACGTGTCGACGTGAACGCGATGTGCCGACCATCGGGCGACACCGAGGGGGAATGGCTGTCGCCGGCGCTCTCGGGAAGGGCGGTCACGGCGCCGGTCGCCACGTCGAGGCTGAACAGCTGGTCGCGGCCGGACGGGTTGGCGAAGAAGACCATTCGGCGCCCGTCGCGCGTCCAGCTCGGGACCTGACTGCTCCACCGCTGCGACGTTAGCCGCCGCTCCCGTCCGCCGGCACTGTCCACGACGTACAGATCCCATCGAAAGGAGCCGTCGGCGGAAATCGGGCTGCGCTGAAAGGCGATCCACTCGCCATTGGGCGACGGCACCGGGACGCCGTCGAATCCGGGAGCGACCACCAGCCGCCGCTGCGCGCCGCCGTCCGGCTTCATGATGTACAGATCGACCTCGCTGGGATTGGCGTAGTCGCGAGGCGACTGAAAGACGATGTGCCCGCCATCCGGGGTGAACGAGGGGTGTGCGTCCCGGCCCGGGCTGCTCGTGAGGCGGCGGGGGTTTGCGCCGTCCGCATCCATGACGTACACCTCCCAGTCGCCGTCGCGAGTCGAGCCGAAGACGATGCGCTGCCCGTCGGGGGACCACATGGGCCAGGCGTTGCTGTAGGCGGAGCTCGTCAGCTGGCGCAGCACGCCGCTGTTCGCATCAATGAGGTAGAGCTCGAAACGACCCGTGCGATCGGAGTAGAACGCGATCTGGCGCCCATCGGGCGACCAGTCGAGCTCATAGACGGTGTCCGAGTGGTCGGTGAGATTCCGAAGCCCCGTTCCGTCGGCGTTCATCACATAGAGGTCGCCATTCCCGCCACGCTCCGAGTAGAACGCGATGCGTTGCCCATCGGGCGCATAGCGTGCGCCGCCTTCCGCCGCGGGATCCGACGACAGGGCACGCGTCTGACGCGTAGCCACATCGAGGTGCCAGACGTCCTGATTCCCGCTCCGAACGGAGGTGAAGAGGAGCGCGCGGCCATCGCGCGACCATGACGCATGCCCGTCGCCGCCCGGGCTCGTCGTCATGCGAACGACGTTGCCGCCATCCGCGTCCATCACGTAGACCTCTTCGTCCCCATCGCGATTGGAATCGAACGCGATCCGCCGGCCATCGGGGGACCAGGAGGGATGCCGCGCGAACGTGGTGGCTCGCCGGTCGGCACGGTGCGTGAGTCGGCGCTCGCCGGTCCCGTCCGGCCGGATGACGTACAGGTTCCAGGCGCCGTCGCGATTCGAGTCGAACACGATCTGCTGGCCATCGGGCGACCACGAGGGGTGCGTATCCTCGCCTCGGCTCCACGTTAGGCGGCGCTCGCGCGTACCATCGACCCCAATGACATACAGCTCCGCGTCTCCATGACGCCGGCTTTCGAAGACGAGCCAACGCCCGTCGGGCGACCACGACGGGTTGATGTTGAGAAATGGCGCGTTCTGCGCACGCACCACGTTGGCGCTGGCGAGTAGCACAAGGACGCCGAGGAGGGTCGAGCCGCGCATCGGGGCAACTCCGGGAACAGGCCTGGAGACGATGCAGCGCGTACGACGCCGCGGGGGGGCAGCTAGTGCAAGAATCTCGTCAACGTCTCGCGTACCGGACGGTCACCCGCACCCCGGAGAGGAATCCCAACCCTGCGGAGGAAACTTCTGTCTACGGACAGGCGTAAAGGCTACACCGTCCTGTCGTCGTTTCCCTCGAGGCCCTCCATGTATCGCTTCGCAGTCATCGTTCTGTCGGCCGCCGGATTCGTCACCACGGCATGCGCTCAGTCCGCACCAGCCTGCACAGCGGGCACTGTCGCCCCGGCACCACTCTCGCTGTTCGCGTATGACCGCGGCACCGGGCTCGACGTGCGTGATTCACGCGTCTCCACCGATCGCGGCGTCGGCGTCCATCGGGTGAGCTTCGTGAGCCCGAAGGGCGGGCGTGCGACGGGGCTCCTTTACGTGCCGCAGGATTCTCTCCGCGCGTCCCGGCGCAAGCTTCCGGCGATCGTCATGCTCCACGGAGCGCCCGGCGATGCCGAGGGGATGGGCGGCATCGCGGTCCCCATCGCGCGGCAAGGCGCGATCGTTCTCTCGCTCGACGCCCCCTTTGCGCGTCGCGACCGAAACACGCCGCTCTCGTTCACGTCGCGCGACAGCGTCGATCAAGTGCAGCTCATGATCGACCTGCAGCGGGCTGTCGACGTTCTCGTCGAGCGCAACGATGTGGATCCCTCGCGCCTTGGATTCGTGGGACTGAGCTACGGCGCCGCCATGGGCGCGATGTTCGCCGGCATCGAGCGCCGCATCGGCGCGTACGCGCTGCTCGTCGGCGATGCGGGACTGGCGGCGCACTTCAAGGACGCGGATCTCACGCAATTTCCAGGGCTGCCCCAACTCTCCGGGGCGGAGTGGTGCCGCTGGCTCGCGGCGATGGAGCCGCTGTCGTCGGCACATTTCATCGGGCGCGCCGCTCCGGCCCGCGTCCTTTTCATGTGGGGCCGTCAGGATCGCCTCGTGCCGCCCGAGCTGGCCAATGAGCTGTACGCCGCCGCGGGCACGACGAAGGAAGCGCGGTGGTACGACAGCGGTCACGGACTGCCGCCGACCGCCTTCCTCGACATGATCGACTGGCTGGCGGGACGCATCGGCATCGCGCCCGTCGCGGCCGAGGAGCGAGCGAAGTTCGCGGGAGGCGCACCCTAGCCGGATGCGCAGCGCCTAACGGGGCTCAGCCGCCGACGGAGATCGCCGCGCTCGCGCGACCCCTTCGCGCCCCCACCCAGCTGGCGATCGGGATCGCGACGAGCGAGATCGCCACGAACCAGATGGGATGCGGGATGGTCATGACGTTGTAGAGCGTCGAGAGAAGGACGATCGCGCCGACGACCAGTCCCGGCCACATCTTCGTCGTCCGCGCGATTCGCACGGCAGCCCAGGATCCGAGCCCCGTGCCCACGACCCATCCGACGAGCACGAGCAGGATCGCCCACATTGGCATACCGGCAACGCGTGCACGGACCTGCTCCGGGTCACGCATGTTGAAATCGGCGGGCGCCGGTACGATCAGCCCGATGACCCACTCGATCGCGAACACGAGCGCGACGGCAACCACGATGCCGAGCACGATGCCACCGACGATGCGGCCCAATTGGCTCTCCGGTAGTTGGCGGAGCTAGGTTGTAGCGGGCCCGGTCGTGGCGCAACCTTTCGCGTGGCATGCCGCGTAGCGCCGGGCAAGGAACCGCCGATAGCCGCAGAGGAACCCAAAATGAACGCAGATGCTTCACAGCGCATGCAGAAATCCGTGCAAGGTGAAGCTCCCCGCGCCTGTTGTTACACCTGCTCGCGGTTGGAACTCGGCCCGGTGCCATCTGCGTCCAACACAGGCAGTTGCCCGAGTGCAGCGGCCTTCGGCGGTTCCATACCCTGACGATAGGAGTTGAATGCAGGCGGTCGTCGTTCGGCAAACCGGTGACGCGAGCGTCCTGCGGCTCGAGGCCGTCGACGCGCCACAACCTGGCCCTGGGGAGGCGCTGGTTCGCATGGAGGCGGCTGGCGTCAACTTCATCGACGTCTACCAGCGCACGGGCCTCTACGCGCGGCCGCTCCCGTTCACTCCAGGCTCCGAAGGTGCCGGCGAAGTCGTCGCGGTCGGTCCCGGCGCGGCGCAGGTTGCGATCGGCGATCGGGTGGTCTCCGAGAGCTTTCGTGGAGCCTATGCGGAGCTGGCGATCGCGCCCGCGGAACGTCTCGTTCGTATCCCCGCAAACGTAACGACCGAGGTCGCCGCGGCGGTGATGCTCCAGGGCCTAACGGCCCACTATCTGACGACGTCCACCTATGCCCTCGAGGCGGGCGATTGGTGCGTCGTCCATGCCGCGGCGGGCGGCGTCGGCCTGTTGCTGTGCCAGCTCGGCGCGAAGCGAGGGGCACACGTCATCGGCACCGCATCCTCGAGCGAAAAGCAGGCGCGAGCCCGCGCGGCGGGCGCGGAGCACGTCGTCGCCTACTCCGACTTCGTCGGTGAGGTCAAGCAGCGGACGGGGGGACGGGGAGCGCAGGTCGTGTACGACTCGGTGGGGAAATCCACCTTCAACGACAGCCTCGACGCGCTTGCGCCGAGGGGAATGCTCGTGTCCTTTGGGCAGTCGAGCGGCGCTGTGGGTCCCATCGACCCGTTGGTCCTCAGCAAAAAGGGCTCGCTTTTCCTGACCCGGCCAACGCTGGCGCATTACGTGCCGACCCGTGAGGAGCTGTTGGCGCGCAGTGAGGAGCTCTTTGGGTGGGTGCAGGAGGGAGCCATCACCGTTCGGATCGACCGAACGCTGCCGCTCGCCCAGGCCGCAGAGGCCCACCGCGCACTCGAACGTCGGGACACCAGTGGCAAGGTGCTCCTGACGCCATCGCTGCGGGCACGTTAGGCAGGACACACCGGAATACCCACGCGAGGAGGGACCCGTGGAAAGCCGCGCCAAGCTGTTCGGCCACCCGATCCACCAGCAGCTGATCGTGTTCCCGCTCGGGCTCCTGGTCACGTCTGTCGTGTTCGACGTGATCCATCTCGTCACCGACAATTCGTTGTGGGCCGTCGTCGCCTTCTGGATGATCGTCGCCGGCGTGGCGGGCGGGCTCGCCGCGGCGCCCTTCGGCATCTGGGACTGGATCGGCATTCCCAACAACACGCGCGCCAAGCGTATCGGGCTGCTACACGGCGTCGGGAACGTCATCATGATTCTGCTTTTCGCGGCGAGCCTCATGCTGCGAAAGGACAACACGGCGCAGCCGGAGGGATTCGCGCTACTCCTCTCGGCGGTCGGCGTCATGATCGGCGCCGTCACCGGATGGCTCGGCGGTGAGCTCGTGACGCGGCTCGGCATCGGTGTGGACTCGGGAGCAAACCCCGAGGCGCCGAGCTCGCTCAGCGAGCGGCCGGCTCGACAAAGTTCATAGGCAAGCGACGTCGTCGAGGGTGTCGAGCTGGTCCAGGAGCGGTAACGACGTTCCCTCGATCACCTCGATGACTTCGATGAGCTCGACACCCTCGACCACCTGACCGCCACCATGCGCTACCAGTACTACATCTGCGACGTGTTCACCGATACGCGGTTCGGCGGCAATCAGCTCGCCGTCCTTCCGTCGGCAGACGGGCTGACGACAGATCAGATGCAGCAGATCACGCGCGAGTTCAACTTCGCCGAGAGCTCCTTCGTGTTGCCGCCCTCAGCGGGCCACACTCGTCGCGTGAGAATTTTTACCCCCGCGACCGAGATGCCCTTTGCCGGTCACCCGAACGTGGGCACCGCGTTCACACTCGCCACGACGGGCGCATTTGGCGAGATCGGCGAATCGACGACCGTGACGTTCGAGGAAAAGGCCGGCGTCGTGCCGATCCGCATTGAACGTCGCGGGGAACGGCTCTTCTGCGAGCTCACCGCGCCCGAAAAGCTGTCGATCGGGAAAAAGGTGTCGGCGCAGCTGGTTGCTGCGGCGGTATCACTCACGCCCAATGACTTCGTGACGGACACGCACCCGCCGCAGGTCGCGTCCGTTGGGTTGCCTTTCATTATGGTGCAGCTCGAGGACCGTGCCGCGCTCAAACGTGCGCGCATCAATACCGGTGCGTTCGACGCGCTCGCCGCCGAAGGTATGACCCCCGACGTCCACATGTACGTGCGGCTGCCTCGCAAGGACGCCGAGGGCTTCGACATCCACGCGCGCATGTTCGCGCCGCTCGATGGGGTGCCGGAAGATCCGGCGACGGGCAGCGCCAACTGCGCACTGGCCGCGATGTTGACCCACTACGATCGCGAGCGGTCAGGAACGTTTCGCTACCGAATTTCGCAGGGCGTCGAGATAGGCCGGCCCGCCGTGCTCGAGGCGAGGGTGGAGAAGCGCGAAGGCACAATCGTCTCGGCCCACATCGGCGGTGGAAGCGTTCTCGTCAGCGAGGGCTGGATCGAGGTTGGCTAGTGAACCGCGTTCGAGACGCGCTGGCCCGTGCAACCGCAGAAGGCCGTAACGGGATGGAGCATTCGTCGGTTTGGTCTCTCCCCTCGTCCGATCGCCGCAATCAACGCCGCATGAATGAAGTCGATCGTAGTGGATTTCATTGCGGCCTTCTGCGGTTGAATGTGCCGGTGGGCCTGCACCTGCCCCCGGCGACGCGGTCGCACGCAACTACGTGAACACTCGTGAGGCTGCCGCCCTCATCGCCTCGGCGGTGCAGGTTGGCGGGGGCACATGGGCGGACATTGGGGCAGGGAATGGGACGTTCACGCGAGCGCTCGCGGAGCTGCTCGGGCCGGACAGTCGAATCTATGCCATCGACGAGGATGCCAGGGCGCTGCGCACGCTCGAGCAGTGGGCGGCGCGCGCCAAGGCGAACGTGATTCCGGTCGTCGCCGATTTCACGGGGCCGTTCGAGCTACCGGACGTCGATGAGCGGGGTCTCGATGGGATGCTGGCGGCGAACGCACTGCACTTCGTGCAAAATCCCGCCGCTGTCCTCGCACGACTCGCCGAGCGTGTGCGGCCGGGAGGTCGTGTCGTCGTCATCGAGTACGATCGCCGGCGCGCGAGCCGCTGGGTCCCCTATCCGATCGACAGCGGCCGCCTGCCGGAGATCGCCGCGCACGCCGGCCTCACCGCTCCCACGTTTACGGCGACGCGGCCCTCACTATATGGCGGCGCCATCTACGTCGCGGCGATGGATCGGCTGGGGTCGCGCGGCACTTCCGTCAGCCGTGTGCCGTTTGGTCAGCAGCCAGCCGATAAAGGCCCCGAACAGGAAGTTGGATGACGCTGTTTCCGCCAGGTGCGCCATACGCACCACTTCGGGCATGTACGGATTGGGAAGAAGCAGCTGGGCATTCAT
>JAICOJ010000057.1 GCA_025930755.1 Gemmatimonadaceae bacterium | reverse complement strand
CCTCGGTCTCGTTCTCGAGGATCAGCGGAGTGACGATGTGCACACCCGGCGAGCCGTTGCGGGTGCGACCGCCCACGGTCGTCTCGCGCGCATAGTCCCAGCGACCGCTCACCGAGACGCGCCGAAACCGCGCTACGGAGTTCCGCATCGCGCGCTCGGCCGAAATTGGGTTTTCGCGGAACGCCGCCGCGATGGTCGCGTTGCGCTCCCGGCGCTGCTCCAGGCGATCGAGCTGCCAGAGTCCCAGCCGGATGCACCCAGCGGCGACGATGACGGCCGCGAGCAGCGGAATCCACGAACGGGCGGGCATGCGACGTCGGGACGGAACGCAGCTCAGAACAGCGAAAGCTGCTCGCCGAGCTCGGACGGCTCCACGGGCCGTTGCCCGAGCAGGCGCTGCAGCTCGCGCGCGGACTGCGGGCTGTGTCCCGCGAAATGGTTGTTCACGTAGCCGTACACTTCGGTGGCGCGCTGGGCCAGCTGCGCGATGATCGCCGCCCACTGCTCGAGCTCACGCGATCGGTCGACCTGAATTCGCGAATAATCGACGATCTCGCGGTTCGGGCCCATCCACCGCATGTAGGAGAACCGTGCCGTCGGTCGCTCCGCGAGCGAGAGCATGGTGCGACGCGGAATCCAGCGCGCGTCGGTCAACGTCAGCGCGACCTCGTGCTCCGCCAGCAGCGCGATGATGCCATCGTGGATCCATCCACGGTCGCGGAACTCGATCGCGACGCGGATGTCGGCCGGAAGCATGGGGAGAAATGCCGCCAGGGCAGGAAGCTCGGTCGGTCCGAAATCGGGCCCGAGCTGAACGAGAATCGGGCCGAGCTTGGGCCCGAGCAGGCGCATGCGCTCGACGAATTCCGCGAGGACATCCTTGCTGTCGCGCAGCCGCCGCTCGTGTGTGATCTCCTGCGGGAGCTTGAGCGCGAAGACGAAGTCGTCAGGCGTGCGCTCGACCCAGCCCTGCACCACTTTCTCGGAGGGAATCGCGTAGAAGGTCGAGTCGACCTCGACGGTGTTGAACGCCCGGGAATACAGCGAGAGAAAATCAGCGGTGCGCGAGCCCTCCGGATAGAAAGGCCCGACCCACGCGTCGTAGTTCCATCCCTGCGTGCCGATGCGGACGTTGGAGGGCATGATGCAAAGGGGCGACGAGAGCGCGAGCGTGTCAAGCCGATTACCGGACCCAGATCGCTACGCCGCCCTCGGCGTTCCCGAGCCGCGTATCGAGACGACCGAGCGTCGCGAGCACGGACTGAACCGTGCGGGCGGCACGCAGCTCCCCGCTGGCGTAGGCGATGCCGTTCCCCGGCCAGGGTTCCCCGTTCCATACCGGCCGCGGCAGAGCGCGAGCGCCGAGACAATTGAGCCGGGCAATCGCGTCCAGCCCGGCATCCGGCTGGCGGGCATCGAAGTGCACCGCTATGTCTCGACCGGAAAGAGCGCGGGCATGTGGACCTTGCTCGGCGCACTGCGCCAGCGGGACAAGGACCCACGCGGCGCGGAGACCCTCGACGATGCGTCGTCGGATCGCCTGCACGTCAACGCCCCGCGCTTCACCCTGACCACCCTCGCTCTCCACGTGCATCGCGACGATCCCGTTCACGGAGACGATCGGGGCGCCCGACACCCCCTCGGCCACCTCGAGGCCGGTGTACGACACGAGCTGCTTCGCCGCATCGATGGCACCCGCGCGACCCGCGTCGTTAGGTATGTACCATTCGCGCGATCGTCCGATGAACCGGACCCGATCGCCGATTCCCGGTCTCGTGCCAAATGCATCGGGACGCCAGACCAGGCCTTCCGGGTAGGGGGTTCGCACGATCGCGAGGTCCAGGGCCGGCTGCGACCCGATGGCATCGGCGACGTAGACGACCGTCCCCGCACCGCACGTCTCGCCGCGATGAGCAAAGCAGACGGTGACGGTGTCGGTGGTGAGATCGCGGAGCGTGTGCCAGGCGGTGGCGACGAGCAGCGCGCGATCGGTCATCCCGACGATGAATCCGAATCCGGTGCTGGCGCCGGCGTCGATGCGGGCGACGTTCCCCGTGAGGGATGCGGGATCGGTCTGGGCCAGCGCGGCCGGCGCGAGCGTGAGCGCGAATGCGAGGGCGCTCGCGACACGTCTCATGGCCTGGGCTTCGGAAGGAAATGCGCGAGAAGCCCGAGCCCCGCGGCGAGGAACGCGACGGCGAGCCGCCAATGCGTGTGGGCGAGATGTTCGAGCAACGGGGGCCGCAGGTCCCGTCGTGCGATCGAGGGCTGGGATGCCGTGCCCTTGAACAGCGTCCGCACGGTATCGCGCACGATCAGTTCGGCGATGCTGCCCTCGAGCTCCCCGAGGACGACCGCATCGCCCACGTGCGCCGTCGCCGCCGCGGCGCCCACCGCCCCGACGTCGGGCAGCTCCAAGTGTGCGCCGATGATCGCGCTGCGAACGAGTCCGGTGTCGCTGGTTTCAAAGCGGATCGCCGACACGGGGACGTTTCGGAAGTGCAGCGGGTGCGGCGGCGCGAAGATGAGGGTCGCGGGCGCGCCGATCTCCACCGCGCGCCGAACCTCGACAGGCAGGAGATTCCTCGAGTCTGCCAATGTCAGGTCCGCCGACATCTGGCAGGGCGTGGCGGAGCCCACCGGTCGCTCGACGTCCAGCCGGATCAGGCGATCGATGTAGTGCTCCAGGCGCACGGCACACCCCGCCGTCACCTCGAGTCGCTGGAGTGACTGCAGGGCGTTGGGCGATGCCGGGAGAGGCGCGCCGGCAAAGGCGTGAAGCGACGCGTCGTTAGGTAGCGCGGGGGTGAACCGAATGCCGGTAAATGGCGTGCCCCCGGGCTCGAGGCCATGCCGCGGGGCGACCGCCGTCACCAGGTCGAGCGCCCGCGACGGCACGAATACCACGGCGTGGCTTCGTGCTTCCAGCACGACATTGGGATGTGCCTTCTTGAACATCAGGCCAAGTGCAAGCAGCGCCAGGAGGATCGCGACCGCGATCACGACGCGGATCCGCAGAGCCTCGGTCCACCAGGGGCGGGCGTCCGGCGGCGGCTGACGCACCTCCGTTGCACCCGGATGCAGCGCGACCCGACCCGGCGGTTGGCGCGGGGGTGCTGTCAACCCCGTCACCAGAAGTAGATGCTGAGGTGCACGGGATCGCCGAACGCCTGCGATCCCCGCGGTCTCCATCGGATCGCCAGCTGCCGCTCGCCCTCGGGCTGCGGCGGGATGACGATGCGGAAGTATCCATCAGGGTTTCCGTCGGTCGGCGAGATTCGGGGCTCGCATCGTGGCGTGTTCGCGACCGGTTGCGGCTCATCCGCGTTCCGCGTGGACCAACACAGCTCGGCGGCCATGGGCACACGCACGATCAGCTCGACCGGCTCGCTGCCGCTCGTTGCGCGCGCGCGGGTGATCTCGAGAGGAACGAAGATCGGGCCTCCAAGGCTGCCGTCGGGACCTCGACGCCTCGCGAGCCCGTACACCCCGATCTTGGCGCTATCCAGCTCCATCGGCTTTACGACGGCTTTGAGATTCCATCGCATTTGACTGTCGACGCGGACAGCACCGTCGAGCGCCCAATGCAGGTTCGCTTGTCGCGCACGGCCGATCACCCGCACCTCGGGCTCCAGGCGCGACGCGCTCGGCCGCGCCTTCACGTACAAGACGCTGTCGGAAGGAGTCTTCGAATACCGAAGAGCGCCACGCACGAGCGAAACGACTTGTACGCCCACGGGTGCGCTCTGCAGCCCGATGTACATCCCCTCGCAGGCGTACGGGCGCTTCTTGTACCCCACTTCGCCCGGCGCGGGCTTCACCGACGCGTCGCACTGCGCCATCGCGACGCGCGGCGCGAGGGCGACGAGCGCAACCACGAGCCCGCCCCCCGCCGCGCAGAGTCTGCGCGGCGACGGGCGACTCACGGAGTCTCCGGCCCGCTCGTTATGCTGCGGCGACCTGCCGGTGGTGCGTTGCGAAGGGGGAGCGACGTGGCGAGCTGGGCCGCAGCGGTCTCGAGCGCCGTCGCCTGTGCTTCGGCGAGGGTTCCCTCGTGGCAGATGGTCGCCTTGTGCGTGGCCACCCACGGGACGTCCCCGGCGTCCACGTGCAGCCACCGCGCGGACAGGTGCACGGTCGTCTGCAAGCCCGCGTTTGCCTGCCCGTCAACCGCGCACCGGCCCGCGTCCACCCGGCGCATGTCCACGACGACGACGGCGTCGATGCCCTTGATGAAGTCCTTGAGTTGGGCGAGGTCCTCATCGGTCCAGGCATCGCCGCGCGCCATCTGCGTGCGCACCTGCTCGGCGTCGGAGCTCGCGGCGAGGAGATATCCATTCTCCACCAGCCGGCTTTCGAACGCGTCGCGCACCATGCCCTGCGTGCCGGCGTCACGGAATCGTCCGGTGCCGTCGAACACCGTGACGGCGATGCTCTCGTAGCTTCCGGGCTCGAAGAGCTCCGACTGGCGAACAGTGCCGCACACGCCCTGAACGTCGCATCGTATGGAGCGTGCGTCGGACACGGCGTTCTTGGTTTCGGAGACCTTCTTCTTCAGTCGATCGAGCAGCTGAGCGTCACCGCGCTCGGCAGCCATACTGAGGGCGCTGACAATCGCTGCGATGCCGAGGGTGCGTGAAGCGGTCATACGCGTCTCCCGAGCAGGATGTGGCAGGGTAACGCGGACCGGGCAGACGACGGGACCGTCTGCGGAAGGGATGGAGTCGGCCGGACCGGATCCAGAGTGTACGGATCGCGGCGCGCCACGGCAAGACTCGACTCGGGACGCGAGTGGCGACCGTGGCCGACAGTCGCGAATTTTGGTCGTCACCCCCACACTGCCATGACTTTCGACCTCGCAGCTTCACTCCAAGTGCTGAGCCGAACCCCGGCAACGGTTCGTGCGCTGCTGGCCGGGCTCGATGACTTCTGGATCCTCGCCACCGAGGGGCCGGAGACCTTCAGTCCCTTCGACGTGGTCGGTCACCTGATCGACGGCGAGGAGACCGACTGGATGTCGCGTGCTCGCATCATCCTCGCCCGGGGTCCGAACATCACCTTCGAGCCGTACGACCGCTTTCGTCACTATGCGCGAAACCGGGGCCGGTCACTGGCGGCGCTGCTCGACGAGTTCGCGCGTTTGCGCTCGGCAAACCTCGAGCAGCTGATGGCGTGGAACCTTACGACGAGCGAGCTGGAGCTTCCCGGCGAGCATCCGAGCCTGGGCCGGGTAACGCTGCGACAGCTGGTGGCCGCGTGGGTGGTCCACGATCTGGGACATATCGCGCAGATCGCCCGCGTCATGGCGAAGCGGTATCGCGACGACGTCGGTCCGTGGGTTCCCTACCTGCCTGTGCTCACCGACCACGAACGCCCACGATCCTGACGAGGGCTACTGCTTCGCCATCTCGTCGACTTGCTCCTTGAGCGTCGCCATCACGCCGCTGAACTCCTCGACGCTCGCCGTCGGCAGCCAGTCGGATCCAACGGGCTTCACGACGCCGGAGAACGTCGGGACGTCGGTGAACGCATCCTCCTCGGCGAGCGTGGCCAGGCCGCCGATGAGGAGCGCGGCGCCTGCGACCGCGAATCCCGTGCGCCACTGCCGCGTGCGTGAGAAGCCGGACGCGAGTGCGAGATGCCCGGCGACGAGCGCCGCGAGCATGAAGAGTCCGATCCCGACCGAGAGAACATCGGCGAGGCTCGCGTCGGGAAAGAAGAACGACAGCCATTCTGCGGCCATGGTCCAGGCGAGGCCTCCCAACGTCACCAGCGACGCCACCGCCATGTGGCCGATGAAATGGAACCGCTGCACGCTCACGCGGCTCGCAACCGCCCAGATTCCTGCCCAAATCGCGACCGTCGCGGCGAACGCGAGTGCGGCGTAGAGCGCTTCGCTGGCGCTCGACCGCTCGGAGCTTCCAAGCCAGCTGTACAGGGCGATCGACGAAGCGGCGGCGCCGACCACCGCCAGCCGTCCCCACGTCGTTCGCGCGGTCTGCGCGATGGTCGTCCGAAGGCGCGCCCGCCGGGAAAGCATGACGGCCGGCTTGACGACCGGCGGGGCAGGCGCGAGCACGAAGCTGACGTCGGCGATTGCGGGCGAGACGGGCTCGTCCGAGTCACGGAAGCGGAGCATCGTCCGGCCCACGCGGACCTCCGCCCCAGGCCGCAGGGCCACGCGCCCGGATACCCTCGCCTGATCCGCGATCAGTCCGTTGACGCTGCCGAGATCCTCGATGAGCGGCGCGCCCGAGTCATCCAGAGCAATGCGGGCGTGTCGCGCATCGACGTACGGGTCGTCGAGGATCAGGTCGTTCGCCAACCCGCGACCCACCGTCACCGGTGCGTCACCGAGGCGGTGCCAGCTTCTCCCGCCGCCGGGATGCACGACCTCGAGAATCAACGCCACGAAATGCGCTCCAGGTAGCGGCGCGCGAGCCGGTCCACGTTCTCGAACGTCACGCCGGACATGGTGAGCGTCGAGACGAGACCGGAGTCCTCTCGCCCCAACACGGCGACCTTGAGCACGCCGTCGTAGAGCTCGCCGAGCTTGCGATATCGGCGCAGACAGAGGACCGCGCGCATTGGCAGCGATGCGTTGCGCACATTGCGGGTCCCGCATGCCCAGCTCGTGACATGCTCTTCCTGGCCGCCCGGCGTGTTGTCGTTGGCGAACACGCTGCTGTAGAGGGAGAAGAACTGCGACGCGTTGAGCTTCTTCGTCGAGATCATCTCGTGCTCGACGTCGATGACCCCGGTGCTCTGGTCCCCGGCGATGAACAGGTAATCGTCGGTCGAGCAGTGGTGTTGCACCTTCTCGTAAGGCAGCTCCTGGCGCCGGCTGGCGTCGGCCCAGCAGCGGAAAAACGGCGCCGGCTCCGTCACGAGCCGGTATGGCCCGAGGTCCACCATTTTGGTGTTCCCCGCGAACATATCGCGGAGGTACGCGTCCTGGTGATCGCGGAGCTGACGCCCAACCTCTTCCAGCGTGCGTGCCGGCGGCTCGTCACCCGGCGTGAGGACCCCATCGAGCAGTGTCTCCGCGCGATCGACGGGGACGAGGAAGCTCAGCTGGTTGCCGGCGGTCGCCACGTTGATGCCGACGACGCGGCCGTCCTCGGCGATCGTCGGTCCGCCGCTCATCCCGGGGTTGAGCGATCCGGTGAAGTGAATACGCGGATGCCGGGTGTGCGGAAGGAGTCCGTTGTACGTCCCCTCGACGATGCTCAATCCCAGGTCTTCGGGATGACCGAGCGAATAAAGGCGGTTCCCCTGGGCGATGCGCACGCTCCCCAGCGCGAAGTGGGCGCGCGGACGCAATGCGCTCCCGAGCACGGCGAGGTCGTGCACCACATCGACCCCGAGAACCTCGACCGGCTCGACGGCGCCCGCGACGTCGATGAGCTCCGCCCGATAGCGGTCGGGGTCGTGGATGAGCTTCGAGATCACGTGATAGTTCGTGATGAGATGCCCACTCCCGCTCACGAAGAATCCGGATCCGATGGTGGCCTTCGCCGCCGAACCGGTCTCGACGACCTGGATCTTGACGACGCGGTCCGCGTAGCGGCTGAACACGTCGGACGTCGCGACGCTCCGCACCTGTGCGACGAGGTCGCCGGTCCAGAGGAGGAGCGCGGCCAGCAGAAATGGGCGGGCGAACGACATCAGCGGGGTCTCGAGCTCGAAATCCGGGGGAGCCCAAGGTGCGAGTTTCCACGACACAATGCAAGGCCTAACGCGCCGGCGAACGCGCGCGGGCGCGTGGCATAACGAGGGGGGAGCCGATCAACGACCGAAGCGGGCGCCTGTGACCGTCCGCACACCGAAACGCTCGTCCGACAGGTGACGGCGGCCCGCCACGCCAGTCGCCTAATGGAAGCGGTGCGCGGCACTGGGCCGCGCGCCTTCCCTATCAACCCCACCAACCAATGTCGACCTATCCCACCCCCGCGGCGGCTCGGCCCACGGCGATAACGCCGCTGAACCTGGCGAAGCTGTCCGCGCTGTTTCGCGGTCGCTCCATCGCCGCGGTCGTCGACGCCATCTGGGTGCCCGCGGTTGCGGCCACGCTCATTGTCGTCGCCGGCGCCGTCGGTCACTGGCTCAAGCAGCCCTGGCTGTTCGCGGGTCTCGGCCCGACGGTCCTCATGCTGGCCAGCAATCCGGGTCATGAGACGACCCGCTTCCGCGCGGTCGTCACTGCCCACCTGGCGGCGATCGGCTGCGCGTACCTCGCGCTGCTGCTGCTGAACGCGAGCGGTGCGACGGCGGTGATCACCAGAGCCACGGTGCCGCTCCCGCGCGTGTGGGCCAGCGCCGCATCGCTGGCGATGCTCGCGATTCTGATGCCGCAGCTCCGCGCCTACCATCCGCCCGCCGCCGCCACGGCACTTCTCGTGACGCTCGGCGCGTACCGGATGACCGGCAAGACTCCGCTGGCGCTGATGGCTGGCGTCGTCGCGGTCGCGGTCGTGGCGGAGGTGCTTCACCGAGTGAAGCCACGGAGGTCGAGGTAGTAGTCAGAGGCGCTAAAAGCGCTGAAGGCGCTGGGGGTGTTGACCTTCAGCGCCTTCAGCGCCTTCAGCGCCTCCAGCGCCTCCAGCGCCTCCAGCGCCTCCAGCGCCTTAGATTTCTTTGAGCTTCCTCCGCAGGATCTTCCCCGCTCCCGACTTCGGGAGCTCCGGCACCACGACGATCTGCCCCGGCACCTTGTAGGGAGCGAGACGCTCCCGGCAGTATGCCTTCAGCTCGTCAGGCACCGCGCTCATTCCCGCGCGCGCGACCACCCACGCCTTCGGAACCTCACCCTTCGTGGGATCGGGCACGGCGGCGACGCCCACTTCCGACACCGATGGATGCGTCGACAGCACCTCCTCGATCTCGCGCGGCCACACCTGGTAGCCGCTCACCTTGATCAGGTCCTTCTTGCGATCGACGAGGAAGACGTAGCCATCCTCATCGAGGTAGCCGAGGTCGCCCGTGTAAAGCCACGTCTGTCCATCGGGACCGGCCCGCATCACCAGGTTCGTCTCGGCGTCGTTGCCCCAATAGCCGCGCATGCGCTGCGGGGCGCGGATGATCACCTCGCCCACCTGGCCCTGCGGCATCTCCGTCGCGCCTTCCTCCGCCTCGACGATCCGGATGTCGACGTCCGGCAGCGGCATTCCGATCGAGCCCACCTTGTTGGGGCCGCGCACCGGGTTCGCGATCGCCGCCATCTGCGCCTCGGTGAGCGAATAGCCCTCGATCAGACGGCCGCCGGTGAGCTCCTGATATCGGCGGATGGTCTCCCCCATGAGCGGCGCGCCCCCCGAGAAGCAGATCTTGAGCGATGAGAAGCTCGCCTTGCCCGACGTGACCAGCGTGTGGTTGAGGATCGCGCTCAGCAGCGCCGGCACGGTGCAGAAGAAGCTCGGTTTCTCGTGCGCGATCGCGTGCAGCATCCCCTTGATGTCGCGCGGGTTCGCGACGAGCAGCATCGGCATGCGCGCAACGATCGAAAGACTCTGCACGCCAATCAGCCCGTAGACGTGGAAGAGCGGGAGCGGCACCATCAGCACGTCGCGGCCCTCCTGCAGCGCGCTGCGCAGCCACGCATGCAATTGCAGCCCGGCGAGAACCATGTTGCGATGCGACCCGACCACACCCTTCGGAATCCCGGTCGTCCCGCCGCTGGGAAGGATTGTCGCGTCCTCGTCAGCCCGCGGTGGCGTCACGGGCTTCGGCGGATCGTCCCGATGCAGGAGCTCCGCGAATGCGAGGTCCCCATCGCGCAGCTCCACGCGATCGCCCTCCTCCTTCTCCTTGAACGCCGTGAAGAGAAGCCGGGTGAGTGGCTTGAGATACTCCTTGATGTTCGTCGCGATGACGGTGGTGACCGACGTCCGCGCCTGGTACGACTTCAGTCGCTCGTAGTAGCGCGTGAGGACGACGACGACCTTCGCGCCCGACGAGGCGAGGAGCGTCGCCAGCTCCTGCTCCGTGTACACCGGATTGAGCGGTGCCACGATGGCGCCGAGCTTCCACGTGCCGAGCTCCGCGATGAGGAATTGCGGGCAGTTGGGAAGGATGAGGGCGACGCGATCGCCCGCCACCACGCCGAGCTCGACGAGAGCGGCCGCGAAGGCATCGCTCAGCCTGTCGAGCTCCCCCCACGAGATGCGTTTCCCCTCGAAAATGAGCCCCGCGTCGTGGGCGTGCTCGCGCACATGGTCGGCGAGATAGTCGATCAGCGTACGCTCGGGATAGGGCGCGAGGGTTTGGGGAACATCGCTGTCGTAATGCGCGAGCCAGGGACGCATGAGACGCGTGGCGAGGATGGGGTGGCGATCCGGTCCTTCCCATTGCCGAAATCGGGGGACGTTCGCAACCCCCAGTGCGCTGGAGCGTTGTCGCCGCGCCGCACGTGCGTCCATCCTACGGAATGCATCTGTTTTTCGAGCGAGTCTACACGATCGAGGAGTGGCAGCGCGGTCCCCGGTCGGGGGCGGCCAACTTCGCCGGCGCTCCGCACTTCTATCGCTCCCTGACCCCCGAGAGCCACGCGTGGAGCCCGGAGGAGGAGCGCTTCGAGCTCATCCCCCTGTCTCCCGAGCTGCTGGCGATGATCCTCGAGGCGGACGCCCTGTTCCGCCGGTGGCATCCGGGGCCGCGGACGGGCGGCGATACCCTGCCGGACGGCTCCGGGCCCCCCGAGGCCCGGGCCAGGTACCATGAGCTGGGGCGTCAGATTGCCGACGGCCTCGCCAAGCGTCATCCCATTGCGATCATGCGCGGTCATTTCGATTTCGACCCGGACCGCGTGCGGTGGACGCCGATCGACCGCGTCCGCCCACATCGCGACGTGTCACAGAACTAGGCCGAAGTCCCGCATCGCTCTTACTCCCTGTCGCATGCGAACCATACTTCTCGTCGCTCTCGCCGCCGCGCTCGGCGGCGCCCTTGCCTGCGGCTCGTCCGACGAAGGCGGACCCGCGTATCTCCAGACGCGCGCTGCCACCGGCAAGCCGCCCATGCTCGATAGCGTCACGCACATTCAGGTGATCCCGCCGCCGGTGAAGACCGACGCCGGCGTCCACGCCGACCCGCGTACCGTCACCGACCCCGATTCCATCGCGGCGATCGTGAGCTTCGTGACGCGCCGGTCGAGTGCGTGGAAGGCAAAGCGCGGGCTGCGCGAGACGCCGCGCGGGTCGCTCATTCTCGACTTCTATACCGGACCCGCGCTCGTCGCGACCGTCGTCGATCGCGGACGAGACATCTCGTTGCAGGGATACAAGGTGGGGCTGATTCAAAAGCTCCCGCGTCAGGAGAAGGCGACCCTGGCGGCGCTCGTGGGGATGCCGGGCGAGCGATAACGTTGGGGGTGGGCGCGCCCCAGACTGGAGTCGCACCATGCGCCGTCTTCCCTCCGTCGATGTCGTGGTAGACACCGCCGCGCTGGTGCGGAAGGAGTCGGGTACCATCGCCGGCCCTATCTGGCTGCGCGACGGTGATCCCGATGTGCAGGCGGATTTCCCAGAGGTCGGATGGGTCGACCTGCCACTGGCCGTCCTCGCCTCGTGGGTGCAGGAGCTCCAGCGCCTCGCGCGTACGCTGCCCTCGTCAGGCGCGGAGGCGATCTGTCGTTTCAGTGATGGCCCGTACTACTTCACGGTCCGCGTCGAGAGCGCCGGCGGATGGGTGGTGCGGTGCTTCGAGACCCGCGAGCATCCCGCCCCCGACGACCTCGTGCGTGAGTGGAAAACGGGGAGCTCGGCGTTCCTCGCCAGCGCGGTCCGCGCCGGACGTGCCGTGCTCGCCCAGTGCGATGCCCGCGGCTGGTGGAGCCGCGAGACCGAGGCACTCCGCCGATCCCTCGAGTCGGGCAGCCAGTACACCGCCGGCTGAGTGCTGGACGAGCACTGTCCGCGGCGCAATCTTCCGCACGCGTCCCACGCGCGAGACACCATGGTCGACTACCAGAAAGCCTTCGACGAGTTCGATGCAGCGGGCGGACGACGCGCGCTCGAGCGGCAGCTCGCCGAGCTCGATCGCGTCGCTCAGGCGTCGGTGCTCGAGGGCATGGAGCCCGACTCGCGCCTGATGGCGCTCCGCGAAGGACTGCAACGGCTGCTGGCGGCGCTCAACGATCTCGCCAGCAGCGGCAGCCCCGACCCCGCCGCGGATGCCGAGCCTCCGAGTGACCCGAACCCAGGCACGTGACTCGGCACCTTCGTATCCGGTTCGCGACGGTCGACGATGTCCCGCTCATCCGTACGCTCATCCGCGGGCTCGCCGACTATGAGCGACTGACCAACGAAGCGGTGGTGACCGAGGCAGACCTTCGCGCATCGCTCTTCGGCGAGCGGCCTGCCGCCGAGGTGTTGATCGCGGAGACCGGCGACGAGGCGGCGGGCTTTGCCCTGTTCTTTCACAATTATTCGACCTTTCTCGGCAAGCGCGGTCTCTATCTCGAGGATCTGTTCGTCTTCCCCGCGCATCGTGGACTCGGCATCGGCCGCGCGCTCATGTCGCGTCTCGCGCAGCTCGCGGTCGAGCGGAACTGCGGCCGCTTCGAGTGGTGGGTGCTCGACTGGAACGAACCGGCGATCCGGTTCTACGAGACCCTTGGCGCCCGCGCGATGAGCGACTGGACCGTCTACCGATTGTCGGGCGAGCCACTCGCGCGGCTCGCGCGTGAAAGCGGGGGTTGAGCAACCCAACGCCCACCATCAAGACCGTGCGACAGGCTCTCGTCCCGGCCTCGATCCAGCCGCACCGGACCTGACAGCTGTCGGTTTCGTGAGCGCCGATTCCCTCGCCGCGGTCCCCTGGGCATCTTGGGACTGTGAAGATTCGCATCATCAACCTGGGCGGCGGGCGCCTGTCCCGCGGAAAGACGATCGCGCTCGCGATCGCCGCCGTTGCGATCGGCGGAATCTTTCTCGCGTTCGGCATTGCGCTGCTCGCGACGCTCGCGGTGGTCGGGACGGTCATCGCCGCAGGGATGGCGGTAGCGCGTCTCGTGCGGGGACGGCCGGCGCTTCCCACCCGCGAGCCGCCGCTGGATCCGTCGATGGAAGTCTTTCCCACCCACAGCGATGAGTCGCGGCGCGTCGAAGGCGGCCCAACGAAGCGGTAACGGCCGCGCGCGCTCCGCCTACGAGCGCGTCTACGCCGTCGTGCATCGCGTTCCCCCCGGACGCATCGCGACGTATGGCCAGGTGGCCCGCGTCGCCGGCCTCGGCGACCACGCGCGAATGGTGGGGTATGCGCTCGCCGCGCTTCCGAGCGGCACCGCCGTTCCGTGGCATCGCGTCATCAACGCGCAAGGAACGGTGAGCGAGCGTCGCTCCGGAGACACACTGAGCCAGCGCATGCGTCTCGAGCGCGAAGGCGTCGCGTTCGATGCGCGCGGGCGCATCTCGTTGGCGACGTTCGGCTGGCGGCCTCGCGGGAGCCGGCGGCGCTCGACCGGCTGATCGTGGATCCCCGAGTCGCTCCGCTCCACGCGACGCTGCGGCTCAACACGCGGCTGCTGCTCAATTGCCTCGAGGGGCTGGACGATACCGCCGCGGGCATCCGCCCTAACGAGCATACGAACAGCATGGGCTTCATCGCGGCCCACCTCGTCGATGCCCGGCATCTCCTGGCGCGCGTGATCGGGCTCGAGGTGATCCCTCCCTACGGCGGGGCGCTCGAGAGTGCCCGCCGCATCGAGGACCTGGGGGCCGTCCCGGCACTGGCGGAGACGCGAACGGTCTGGCGGGACGTCAGCGAGCGCGTCGAGGAGCAGCTCGCCCGCCTGACGACGGACGCCCTCGATGCGCCCGCGCCTCAGCGCTATCCCATTGACGATCGCAGCGTGCTTGGCGCGATCGCGTTTCTGATGCAGCACGACGCCTATCACATCGGGCAGCTCGCGCTTCTCCGCAAGTTCCACGGGGCACCCGCCATGCGGTACGGCTAGGATCGGTTGCCTCACGCGATACCGCGCGCTATGCTAGCGTCCGACGAATCTTCCTCTCGATGGAGCCTTCCATGCGCCCGTCCCGTTTCGCCGTTCTCACGCTGCTGCTCCTCGTCACGGCCGCGTGCGCGTCGTCCTCACCGGGGAGCAGAACCGCGGGCCGCCGCGATACCCGCGTGCTGAGCGCCGAGGAGATCCGGGGCGCCTCGGCGTCGAACATGTATGACGTGATCCGTTCGCATCGCCCGGAATGGTTGATCAAGCGGGGGCAGACGAGCATCAACATGGAGGGCGACATCGTCGTCTACGTCGACAACGTGGCGCTGGGGGGGCCCGAGGCGCTGCGAAGCATCGACGTGCAGAGCGTGCAGAGCGCGCGCTTCCTCAACGCCTCCGAGGCGCAGATGCGCTACGGCGTGGGGCACATGCACGGGGCGATCGTGGTGGTGACGCGAACGTCATAGGTGGTCGAGGGTGTCGCGGTCGTGGTGGTGATCGAGGGAACGGCGTTGGTCGCCTCGATCACCTCGTCGAGCTCGACACCCTCCACGAGCTACTGAGGCGGGATGATCAGCTGCACGACGTCCCCATCCCGGACGAAGATCTCCTCGCTCACCGGCGCTCTGCTGCCGCCGATCGGATCGGCCTGGAATCGCAGCACGCCCGATCCGTTGATCAGGACGCTGGGGATCGTGAGCAACTGCGTCGTGAGGGCGTTGACGAGACCGAGGCGACGCCGCTCGGCGCCGCGCACGACGTAGATGGTCATGTCGAGCATGCTGCGGTTCTCGACGCGCACGAAGGCCTCGGGGCGATGGCCCACGGGCGCACCCGCCCCCGTCGTCGATTTGCAGCCGGCGAGCGTGAGCAGCGCGACCAGCCCGGCGGCGAGCGCGAGTGGAGTGTGGTATTGAGCGCGACGCACGTGTCACTCCTTGATGAGGGCGGTCGGCGGAGACAAGATGGTCACGGGAGCGCGCGAGCGCCATGCCGGGCGGGAACCTAACGATGGTCGCCGGGCTCGCGGCGTCCCGGCGGAGGCGGGGATGCAAGTGCGGTAACATGTGTTCTGCGCGCCGGAGGCCTCGTTAACGCCGGACGCGGGGGGGCGCGTTCCCGGCGCGTCCGCAGAAAAATCGGATTGCATTACGAGGCTGGCATGACACGGTGCGGGTGTGTACATTCTCCGATGTTCACTCGGGCAGTTAGGCACCCGTGACCGTCACGGGCAGCTATTGACCACCGGGCGCGGGCGAAGCGGTCAGCGCCGGAAGAGGTGATTTCATGGGAAAGAATGGACTGAGAAGCCCCGGCCCCGGCATCAGCCGGATCGACCAGGATTCGACGCGGACGCACGGCTACTTCGTACGGGTGGGCTATCGCCTCACCGACAAGGGCTGGCGTCCCAAGTTCTCCGCGTTCTTCGGCGACGCGACACACAAGGGAGCCGGAGGCGCCCTCCGCGCAGCGAAGGCGTGGCACAAGGAGATGTCTGGGTCTGCCGGCAAGTCCAAGCGCAATGGCAAGGCGAAGCCCAAGGCAAAGAGCACGCGCAAGAAGACCACCGCGCGGCGTCGGACGGCACGCCGTTGATCGGGTGAGATCGCCGGGCTCCGCATCGCGGCGCTCCATCTCGCAGCGGCGTCCTCACGGGCGCCGCTTTCGTTTCCCCTCTGGAGGTTCCCATGACGATGACATCCGTGGATCCGCGATACCCCATCGGAAAATTTCAGTGGAGCGGCGGCGTAGCGACGGCGCAGGAGCGCGCCGACCGCATCGCCCGGATCGAAGCGTGTCCCGCCGAGCTGCGCGCGGCCGTGCGCGGTCTCGACGAGGCACAGCTCGATACACCCTATCGCGACGGCGGATGGACCGTGCGGCAGGTCGTGCACCATGTGCCGGACAGCCACGTGAACGCCTACGTTCGCTTCAAGCTCGGCCTCACCGAGGAGCAGCCGACCATCAAGCCGTACGACGAGAACAGTTGGGCGCAGCTCCCCGATTCGCGCACCGCTCCGGTCGAAATCTCGCTCGCCATCCTCGAGAGCATCCATGTGCGGTGGGTGATGGTCCTCCGCGCCATGCGAGACGCCGACTTCGCGCGGCAGATCAACCACCCCGAGTCGGGTCTCCAGACACTCGACCGCGTGCTCGCGCTCTATGCGTGGCACGGCAAACATCACATCGCACATGTGACATCTCTCCGCGAGCGGCGTGGGTGGTGAGCGGGCGGCCCGAACGTTAGGTTCGACTCATCGACGACCGGAACACGTGGCGCCTCGCCCGTGCCGGTCGTCTTCCTGACGTGCACCGCCCCACCACCACCGGCCCCGTTGGGCCGGCTGGACCCGCCGTTGTTTTCGCTGGAGTCGTCACATGTGCCATCGTGTTCTGCATGCCGCCGCCCTCGCGATCGGCATCGCGCTCGTCCTCCCCGCGTCACTCGCCGCACAGAGCCCCGATTCGACCGGCGCACCACACGTGATGGCCGCCGTCGTCGTCAACGGCTCGCACGGCCGGCCCTCCGCGGCCGAGAACGCCCGGCTGAAACGCGATCTCGCGCGGTACGATGCGCGGATCGCCACCCTCCAACACCATCTCGACAGCCTCAGGACCTATGCGGACTCGCTGGACCGCGACCGCGTGCACTTCGAGGCCGCCGCGGCGCAAGCGCGCGCGCGTCGCACCGCGATCGAGCAGCGCCTGCGTCAGCTGGAAACCCGCCCCGCAGCGCCGGGAGACAACCCCACGGCGACGCCCTGACCCGGGCCACACCGAAGAAAAGGCGCGGGGCAGCCAGGCCGGCTGCCCCGCGCCTCGTGCGTGGGTCCCACAATTGCGCCCCGATGGTGAAGCATGCACGTTGTCATGGACAACGGAGGGACTCATGACCCATCACGAGGAACGCGCGTCCGACGACGCGCTTCGGAATCACCCGCTGCGCGACACGCAGGAATTCGAGAGCGACATCCGCGCTCGTGAGGCATCGACGAACGAGCCGCGCGTGGGCCCCGCGGGGGCCGTGGGCGGCGCGGGTGGCGCGCTCGCCGGGGCCGGCCTCGGCACCATTATCGGCGGACCGATCGGTGCGATCGTCGGCGCCATTGCCGGCGCCGTCGGCGGCTGGTGGGTCGGCCAGGCGGCGGCCGATCCCGCCACCACCATCAGCGCCGAGGACGAAGCGCGGTACCGCTCACTCTACGAGGAGTCGCCGGGCCGACTCGCCGACCGCTCGTACGAAGACGTGCGCCCGTTCTACCACCTCGGCCATGTCGCGAGCCGCCATCCCGACTACCAGCAGCGGACGTTCGAGGAGATCGAGCCCGAGCTGCAGAAGGGGTGGACCCCGGACTTGCGCGCGCGCTACGGCGACTGGGCGTACGTGAGGCCGTTCGCGCGTGAGGCCTTTGCGGGGAGAAAACGTCGGGCGGAAGCTGAGTAGAACGAGGAACACTTAGCGATAGGTCTCGAAAAACCCGATCCCTTCCGCATCGACGCGGCGCCCGGCAATCACCCCGCGTAGCCTGGCGCGGCCCTTCATCTGGATGAAGTACGGCGTCGGAAGCGCGGCGGCCTGCGGGTCGCCGCGCTCATCCATCGGGAGACGCGTGTCGGAGCCGATCGCATCCTCGATCGTCAGCTCGACGATGACCGTATCGCCGCCGCGCACATCCGACATGGTGGCCCGCGACGGCACACGGACGCGCCGCCCATTCACGACGATCGATCGGCCGTCCTCGTAGTCGATCATGCGCGGGCGGTACAAGCCGGCGAAGCCTAACGAATCCACCACGTACAGAAAGAGCGGCGGCCGCGAGGCCAGGGGGTCGGGCGCGTGGACGCGACCGTACAGAAATGTCAGCGCGCCGGCGCGCGCCGCTCCCCATTCCCACGTCACACCGCGCCACACGCCCCAGTTGTGATCGTGGTACGCTTGCGCGTCCGTCACGACCTCGCACGACCCCGCGATGCACAGGCGTCCGCTCGCGGACGCGCGGAGCGCCGGCACCGTGTACCCGGACGTGAACTCGCCGCTGGCGAGGGTCGCCCCGGGGAAGTAGGCGCCGGGCGCCGGGGTGATCACGAGATCGACCGTCGCGCGCGCGCCTCGCGATCCCTCGCCACTCGCGACGACATGGTACCGTCCGCCCTCGAGCAGCCGCACGCGGGACTCGCCCATGGTGAGATCGGGGCTCGACAGCGAGAAGACGACTCGTGAGGCATCGTGCGTGCGGGTGAAGCGAGACGTCGCTCCCCCCTGCTCGCGGTGCGTCATGCTGACGAGCCCGCCCCATTCGTCGCCGGTGACATCCCCGCCCACGATCAACGAGATGAACCACCAGCGCCGCGCGCCCGGAGCGAGCACATTGAAGTAATGCCATTCGCCCCAGCTCTCACGGTTCGCGACGTCGGGAGGTGGCAGATGGAACCGGTCGATGTCGGCGTAGAGCTGCATGGCGCTCGGCGCCATCCAGCGCCGGTCGCCCTCGTCATCGGTCCACGTGCCGGCGCGAACCGCGGGCGCCGCTCCCACCGACGCAGTCCGCGACGGCAGCTCCCCCGTCGCGCGTACGGGATACTCGCGACCGCCCGCCCGCAGGTAGAGAAGCTTGCCCTCGATCTGCGGCGCGGCCGTCGCCACCACCGGTGCAAACCGTGGGGCGGCCAGCAGCTGCCGATAGACGAACCGCGCGTGGTCGATCGAGAAGAAAAGCCCGCCGACGCCGCCGGTCTTCATCACCTCGAGATCGATCCCCTCCGGCAGGACTGTGACATCGCCGCCGCCGACGAGCTTCTCGTCACGCGCTTGCACCAACAGCGCCTCGCCGATCGCGAGCAGCACGATCATCACGCCAACCCCCAACCCGTACCCCACGAGGAGGAAGGCGGATCGGAGCGGGCGATGCATCAGGTGACGCAGCGCGAGAAGCCCGATCACGCCGCGGTGCTCCACGGCGGGCTCTCGCCCGGGCGAAACATCTCGAATCGCACTACGCCATCGTCTGACGTCGCCTCCCACACATCCGCCCACACGCCGTAGTCGAACCACCGATAGATCGCGCGAGACGTCGCGTCCCGCACGCGCGAATCGTCAGGCGTCAGCAACACGCTTCCACCGGGGGTGAGCAGCGTCGCACGCGCGCGCGCCGGCTCGAGCGCGCGCGCCGGGCTCGCCGCGGGAAAGGTGCGCTCGATCGCGGTGAGCTCCTCCGCCGACAGGCGCACCGGTGTCCAGGTCGCACGGGTGCCATCCCGGGTCGTCTCACCACGCGCCAGGAGTGCTCGCACTTCGTCACACTGGCGGCCGACGAAGAGCCACGCGATCAACGTGCGAAGGGGCCAGTGCACCGTCCGCTCACTCGACCCCTGCTGCATTCGGACGGCCACGCGCCCCGTTTCCTCCCGTGGCCGATCGTCGATGACACCGTCGCGCATGTGCACGACGCGGCGCGCCGCCGCGGCGAGCTCCTCATCGTGGGTGACGACGACGACCGTGGTCCCCTCGCCGTTCAGCCGCGACAACAGCCCGATGATCTCCGCACCAGTGCGCGCGTCGAGCTCCCCTGTCGGCTCATCGGCGAGCAGGAGAGCCGGGCGATTCGCCAGGGCGCGCGCGATCGCCACTCGTTGCTGCTCCCCCCCGGAGAGCTGCGCCGGCAGGTGCCGCGCGCGCTCCGCCAATCCCACGTACGTGAGCAGCTCCGTGGCGCGTTTTCGCCGCTCGTCCCTGCTCACCCCGGCCTCCGCCAACGGAAGCTCGACGTTTTCGCGCGCGGTGAGCGCGGGCACGAGATAAAACCGCTGAAAGATGAAGCCGACCTCGAGCAGCCTGAAGCGCGTTGCCTCGCGGTCACCGAGTGACGAGACGTCTCGTCCCTTCACGAACACGCGCCCCGCTGACGGGGCGTCGATCGCGCCCAGCAGATTGAGCAGCGTCGACTTTCCGCATCCGGACGGGCCGACGATCGCCACCCATTCGCCCGCGTCGATCGACACGCTGACGCCGCGCACCGCGTGCACGACGTCCTCACCCAGCCGGTAATCGCGCCGCACATCCTCGGCCCGCACCAGCTCGGTCACGCGACCGCCTCCTCCCGCAGCGTTCGAGCGATCGGCAGGGATGCCGCACGCCACGAGGGGTAGACCCCAGCGAGAATTCCCGAGAGCACGAGGAGCACGAGCGCAGTCCATGCCGCCCGCGGCTGGAAGAGAAAGAAATCGATCGCGGTCGGAAGCCCGGGAAAGCTGGCAAGGATGGCGTTGAGCCACCGCGCCGTGACCAGTCCCAGCGCGAGCCCCAGGGCGGCGCCCAGCGCCGAGATCACGAGGCTCTCAACGACGATCTGCTGCACCACGTGGCTGCGCGAGACGCCGATCGCGCGCTGCACCGCGATCTCCCCGACCCGCTGGTTGACGGACACGGTGACCAGCGTCGTCACGAGCAGAAAGCCGACGAGCAGGCTGACGCCGCCGAGGATGAGCGCCATCTGCCGGAAGTACGCCAGGCGCTCGTCGACGCGCGCGAGCGCCTCACGAGTCGAGATCGCGTCCACACGTGGAATCTCCCGCTCGATCCAGCGCTGGACGGTATCGGCGATGGCTCCGTCCCGGACCCCGACCATGAAGAGGGACGCGCGGTCGCGACGCTCCGCTCCGCCCATCGCCTGAAGCGTCGTCAGCGGGAGCGCCACCGCCGACTGGCCACGCGACATATAGAGAAATCGGGCGATGCCGGTCAGGACCACCCGGCGCTCCCCGCTATAGGACCGCAGCTGCGGACTATACGCCGTCGCCAGCGTCAGCGTATCGCCGAGCCGGACGCCGGTCGCCTGCACGAACTCCTCATTCGCGACGAAGCCGTCATCGCTGGACGCATCCCTGCCCCGCTCCACCTCATAATCCCCCTGCACCGCGACGTCCACGCCGAGCGCGAAGGCTGTGCTCCGCCGAGCCCCGTCGACCACATGCACGGTGGCCCCAAGTACGGGGCTCACGGCAGCGACGTCCGGATTTCGCGAGAGCATCGCGACGATCTCCGACGCGTTGGCGATCGTCGCTTC
Organism: Gemmatimonadaceae bacterium; assembly: GCA_025930755.1. Taxonomy (GTDB): domain Bacteria; phylum Gemmatimonadota; class Gemmatimonadetes; order Gemmatimonadales; family Gemmatimonadaceae; genus JAICNG01. The sequence goes on along the minus strand of JAICOJ010000057.1, from coordinate 3,001 downwards.
CGTGTCGAACGGCAGCGTTCCCCGTGGCGCCAGCCGAATCGAGAAGCCCCGGCTCTCGAGAAGCGTGCCGAACGATTCGCGCATCCCACTCGAGAGCATGACCATGTCGAGCAGCATGGCGGCCGCCACCGCCACGCCGAGCACGGCGAGGCCGGTTCGGGCCCGATGGCGCGCGAGCGAGAGGAGCGCGAGGTGAAGATGCACCGTCACCGTCCCAGCAGCGCCAGCGGGCGCGCGCGCACGAGCCTGAGCGCGGCCAGCGTCCCGGCGACGATGCCGAGCGTAATGGACAACACCGCCGCAAGGATGACGATATCCGGCGTCACGATCGAAAAGCGCAGCGGCGTGCGATAATGCGCCTGGTAGTAGGCGTTGACGGCAGCCGATGCGAGTCCACCGATACCGGTCCCGGCCAGGCTTCCCACGAACGCGATGAAAGCCGCCTCGAGCACGACGGCGCCGAGCACCGTCCGGCGGGAGATGCCGACCAGGCGGAGGGCGGCCACGTCGCGACGGCGCTCGTCAACCTTCAGCAGGAGGATACAGAGGAGGAAGATCGCGCTCGCCACGATGGTGATCACGCCGATCGCTCGATGGAACCGGCTCACGACGCGAAAGGTCTGCGATGTCTCGATCGCGACGTCCTGCGACCGGTGCGCACGGAACCCGAACGCGACATCATTGATGGCATCGAGGGCGCGGTCCGTCGCGCTCGCGTCCGGGGTGGCCACGGCGAAGCGGTCGACGCGATCGCCGTAGCCAATGACCTGCTGCAGGTGGTCGAGGTGCAGGCGAACACGGTACTCGTCGCGCGCGATCTCGCTGGGGTCAGCCGTGCGCGCGGTGATCGCCGCGATGATGACGGTGTCGCCGGCGCCCCCCGGCTCACTGGCGACGACGATGCGGTCACCGACGCGAAGTCCCGCATCGGCGGCCAACCGCTCATCGATGGCGATGGTGCGCGTCGTGCCCTGAAGGGCGAGCGCGAGCGTGAGGATCGGGAGGAGCGCCATTGTCGAGGGAAATATGACCGCCAGCACTGAATGCCGTCAGCCGTTCTGATCGACTGCGATCCGGGCATCGATGACGCCGTGGCGCTCGCATTGGCCGCGCGTCTCCCCGAGCTCGAGCTCCTCCGGGTCACGACCTGTCACGGCAACACCGATGTCGCTCGCGCGACGCGCAATGCGCGCGAGATCGCGAGGCGGGTCGGAATCGACGCGCCCATTACGGCCGGAGCCGCGGCACCGCTGCGGCGCCCGGCGCACCCCGCGCGCGAGACGCACGGGGACGAAGGGCTCGGCTACTGGATTCCCGATCAGGCGGCGCACGCGGAGCCTGATCACGCCGCACAGGCCATCGCCGAGGTGGCGGCCGCGACGCATCGCCTGACGGTGATTTCTCTGGGTCCCCTGACCAACCTCGCGCGCGCCATCGCGGCGTTCGATCACGTCGTGCCCGCGCTCGGTCCCATTTTCATCATGGGTGGGACGATTGGCGTTCGCGGCACGCAGACGCGATGGAGCGAGTTCAACTGGTGGGGCGATCCCGAGGCGGTGGAGGTCGTGCTCGCCGCGGGGCTCGACATTCGTCTCGTTCCGCTCGATGTCACGCGACGCATCGTCGTACCGGGGGACGCGGTTCGCGCGCTGCGTGACGCCGGCCGCGCCGACGACGACGCACGATTCTGGGGAGAGGCGCTCGGGTTCTACATGGACTTCCACCGGGGGTACGAGGGGCTGGACGGATGCGTGGTCAACGATCCGCTGGCCGTGGCCCTGGCGGTGGATCCGTCGCTCGCGACGTGGCGGGACCTGCGAATCGGCGTCTCGGTGAGTGATGACGACCGGCGCGGCGCGATCGTCGTGGACGCCGAGGGAGGCGCCCAGGCGCGTGTCGCGATGACCGTCCGCGCGGCCGACGTCCTGGCGCTGCTGACGCAGCACGTCTTCGCGCCATGGCTGACGGAGTCGCTCGTCAGGCGCGGAGCGCAGCAGGCGGCCCAATGGCTCGAGGAGCACCCACAGTGAATCGCGCGGTCGTGATCGGCGCCGGCGAGATCGGCGCGGGCTGGGCGGCGCTGTTTGCGGCACATGCCATCGACGTCGTGCTCGTCGACCCCGATGCCGACGCCGGTGCCCGCGCGCAGGACGCACTTCGTGAAGCCCGGGCGTTAGGCGTCGGCGGTGGCATCTCCGGCGCGGTCACCGCGACCCGGGACATCGAGCCGGCCCTGGCCGATGCGGACTGGATCCAGGAGGCAACCCCCGAGGAGCTCGAGCTCAAGCAGTCGCTGTTCGCGCGCGTGGAGAGCCTCGCGCCCTCCCACGCCACCATCGCGTCGAGCACCTCGTCACTCACGCGCGCGCAGCTGTCCCGGGGGATGCGCGCGCCGGCGCGACTGCTCATCGTGCACCCGCTCCATCCGGTGTACGCGGTGCCCGTGGTGGAGGTGAACGCCGACGCGGCCATGCCACGCGCCGATGTCGAGCGCGTGCTTGGAGCGCTGCGCGCCCTCGGCCGCGACCCGGTGCTCGTGACCGGTGATCGGGCGGGGCTGGTGGCGAACCGGCTGACGGCCGCGCTCCTTCGAGAGGCGCTGGATCTCATTGCCACGGGCGCGATCGGGGCGGCGGATCTCGATCGTCTCGTCGCGCGCGGGATCGCGCTCGGATGGACCGTGCGTGGCCCGCTGTCGACCGAGATCATCGGCGCGCGACTCGATGCTGCCGAGGGTCTTCCCGATGCGCTCGGGACGACGCTGGCGCCCCTGTGGGGGACTCTCGCCACATGGGACGCGCTCGATGCGACGGCACGCGCGGCCATTCAGCGCGAGCTGCGGGCCTCGTTAGGAGGGATGCAAAAAGCCCACGCAGCTGGCGAGAGCACGTGGGCAAAAACACTGTCGCGCGTCGCCCGCGCCGCGGAAGCCGACTAGCTGGCCCGTTCCCTGGCGACCCAGGCCGCCGTTTCCCGGATTTCCTCCCGCGACTCGCCGAGT
>JAICOJ010000272.1 GCA_025930755.1 Gemmatimonadaceae bacterium | reverse complement strand
CGCAGGACTTGGCGCTTCTGCGGAGTCAGAGAGGCGACCCCCTCCCTTTCTTGAAGGCGGGCAAAGTGCGGGTCAAGAACAACCCCTCATTCATTCCGGCGGACCAGTTTGCCCAAGACCACGCGCCGCTCGTAGTACGCTCCGCACGTGGAGTTGATCCACACGTGCTACCGCGTCACGGACCCAACTGCGTCCGTTGCCTTCTATGAGGCGCTCGGCTTCGAGAAGCGGCGCGAGCTCCCGATCCGTGACGAAGCCGTCAACTACTTCCTCGGCATTCCCGGGCACGACCTCCCGGAGCTGGAGCTCACCTACAACTTCGAGACGCCGAAAGATGGCTACGAGCTTGGCACGGGGTACGGCCACGTCGCGGTTACCGTCGACAGCCTCGACGCGACCCTCGAGCGCCTGAAGGAGAACGGGATAGAACCCGAGCGGCCGCCGTACACCGTCCGCGAAGGCGGCTCGCGCATCTGCTTTGTCCGCGATCCGGATGGCTATCGCATCGAGCTCATCGAGCGGGCGTAGGTCTCGCGCTACTCGGGTTCGCAGCAAAGCCGACCGAAGCTAGATCTTCACGCTCTGCGGTTGTGATCTCGAAGGGCGCTCCGACTTCGGCGCCGATCACAAGCACGATGGTGCCATCGGCCAAAGCCGTCGCGGATCGACGGGTGGTGACGTCGTGAGCGCTGACGAAGGTTCCTGCCGGGGCATCGACCTCCAATCCGTCGACAACGAAGCGGGCCGCCCCTGCATGCACGAAGTACAGCTCTTGGTGCTGCTCAACACTCGGATCCGCGTGGTCATGCTCCCCGATGATGCTGTCGCCTGCTCGCGCCGCCGTGTACGCGTTGACACCAAATGCCGTGATACCGAAGTGATTGCGGATCGGCTGCCAAGTCGAATCGGAATACGAGACTCGCCCGCCGGGGATACCTGAGAGCGTCGAATGTGTCGGCTGAGACATGTCCGTGACCATACCGCCATCGTGGCGCGAGTGGTCAGTTTGCAAAGGTCGATACCTAGACGGGTATCGGGTGGAGCTCATCGAGCGCGGGTGAATCAGCTCCCGCCCTGTCCTTGAGCTCTGCATCCGCGCCGCTGGACGCCGCGATCGTTGCGCGCGTCCGCGCGAGCTTCGCCCGCCAGGGGGCGATGGCCACTCTCGGCGCCGAGCTTGCCGATGTCGCCGCCGGTCGCGTCGCCATCGCGCTGCCGATCGAGCCGCGCCTCTCCCAGCAGGACGGCTTCCTCCATGCCGGGGTCATCATCACCGCGCTCGACAGCGCCTGCGGCTACGCGGCGCTGACGTTGATGCCGGACGACGCAGAGGTGCTGACCGTCGAGCTCAAGGTCAACCTGCTGGCGCCGGCTAGCGGCGACAGCCTCGTCGCCGAGGGCGAGGCCGTCCGTGCCGGTCGCACGCTGACCGTCTGCCGGGGCGACGCGTACGCCGAGCAGGGTGCCGAGCGCGTGCACGTCGCGACGATGCTGGCGACGATGGTGCGACGGAGCAGAGAGTCAGCGCCGTAGTCAGTCAGCTCGCAAACATGCTGTTCCTAGACGGCTACAGGGTCGAGCTCATCGAGCGTGGGTGAATTTGCGCGCGGTGCGCGGGCCGGGTTCG
>JAICOJ010000239.1 GCA_025930755.1 Gemmatimonadaceae bacterium | reverse complement strand
GCTAGGACGGAGCTGCTGGAGTAGCCTCAGCCGTCACCGGTCGGCGAGACGGTGCTCCCCTCGAACATCAGCATCGCCGTGCGAACGGGTGCTCGCGTCCGGTGCACGACTCCCTTGGGTATGGTGAAACCCTGCTTCGGCTGGAGCTCCACACTGCGATCCTCGAGATCGATGATGAGCCGACCATCGAGGACGAAGAAAAACTCATCCTCGTTGTCGTGCTTGTGCCAGTGAAACTCGCCCTGTACGACGCCGAGCCTCACGACGCAGTCGTTCACCTGGCAGAGCGTCTGGTTGAACCAGTCGTCGGTGACGCTCTGGCGAATCCTGTCGACGTCGATGAGCGACAGAAACCCGAACGCGACGTTGTTATGGATCGTGTAAGGGGTGGGAGCCGTCATGCGATTTCCTCCGATGCCGAGAGTTTTCGAGGTGTTGGAACCGCCGAGGGCCGCAGCCGCTCCTGCTCTGCGGTCATCGGCCATTCCTAGTCCTTCCCATGCGCACGCAGAGACGGAAACGTACGCCCGCACGGGAAACGTTCCCATTCCTCATGACGGGTCAGGTGATGGGTCAGGCAAGGCGCAGCGGCTGCGCACTGGCGCGCGAGCGCTCTTCGAGCAGCGCACCTGACAACAGCGCGACGAACGCGTTCTCGAACCGCGGGTGCAGACCGCCGATACGTCGAGCCGCGCTCCACCGCCGTCGCGCACCGGGCGCATCGAGAGGAACGGCGACGAGCTCCCCGGACGCGATCTGCGGCGCGACGGCCCATCGCGCCAGAATCGATATGCCGAGGTTGGCGCGTACCAGCTCGAGGATCGCCTCGGTGAGCGGGACGCGGGACAGCTTGGCCGGCACGACGGTATGAGGTCCCAGGATGTGACGCTGCACGAAGCTCTCTGAGGGCGAAATGTCGTACAGGATGAGGTGCTGCCCGGTCAATTCCCTGGGATGCACGAGCGCCGAGCTCGCGAGCGCGTGGCTCGGCGACATCACCGCGACGAGATCATCGTCGAACAGGAAGGTGTACTGCAACGATCCCGCGTCGATGTGATCGTACACGATCGCCACGTCGACACGTGCGTCGCTCACCGCCTCGTGTGGCGCCCGCGTCGCTTCGGGAACGATGTGAATCGTGACGTCGGGCCATTCCTTGGCGAAGTCGGCGATGATGCGCGGCAGCCAGTGGTAGCAGGTGTAGCATTGCGTGGTGATCCTGATGGTGCCCGCGGCGGACGCATGATCGCCGGCGCGGAACGCCGTCTCCATCTGGTCGAGATCGGCGAGCACCCGTTGCGCGACGGCGAGCAGTGACGCGCCAGCATCGGTGGGGACCATGCGCCGGTCCTCTCGGCGAAAGAGCGGTGTGCGGAGCCGAGTCTCGAGATCGCGGAGCTGATGACTGAGCGCGGAGGGTGTGAGGTGCAGTCTTCGCGCGGCGCGCGCGAGCGTACCGGTGTCGACGATGGCGACGACGAGACGAAGGTGCCGAATCTCAATGTTCACGGTCGCTCCGGTCGGTTTCGAGCGCTGATGCCACGTTAGCGGAGTCTCGCCTTCTACGGCAACGGCAAAGGCAAAAGCAACGGCAACACCAAGAGCTTTGACCGCAGAGGCCGCAGAGGTCGCAGAGGGTCGCAAACTGAAAACACCTCGAGCAATGTCTTCGAAGTCTTTTTCTGCGGCCTCTGCGGTAAGAATGCTGGAGGCAGCCGACCCTGAATACACATCGAAATCGCACAACTGTGAGTTGAACGAATTTCACTGCCATTCACGAGCGAATGGAGACAAGTTTTGGTTCCCATAACCACCCCCGGGACTCATGACGACCACGGCTGAATATCGACTGAAGACTCCGCTTCGAGAGGCGTATGCGGACTCACCACTCCTGGATGACGTCGCCAGGCGTGCGACGCGGTATCTCAGCGAGATCGATGAGCGGCGAGTCTTTCCTTCGCGTGACGCGGTGGCGGCACTGAGCGCGTTCGACGTTCCGCTCCAGGAGCACCAAATCGCGGCGGGGGAGGTCGTGGACGAGCTCGACCGCCTCGCGTCGGCGGCGACGACGGCCATCGCGGGGCCACGATTCTTCGGGTTCGTCAACGGCTCGGGACTACCGGCGGCAGTCGCCGCCAATTGGCTCTCGACGGCCTGGGCACAGCACGGTGGATTCTGGGTGTTGTCGCCGTCGGGGGCGAAGATCGAGCAGGTCGCGCTTCGGTGGACGATAGAGCTCCTTGGTCTTCCAGCGGAGAGCGCGGGAGCCTTCGTCACCGGAACGACGATGGCGCACGTCACCGGACTGGCGGCTGCGCGGTCGTCGCTGCTCGCGCAGGTGGGTTGGGACGTGGAGGCCGACGGCCTATTCGGTGCGCCGCCGATCACGGTCATCGTCGGAGCCGAGGCGCACCCGTCGGTGTTCAAGGCGCTCGGGATCATTGGGATGGGACGCGACCGGGTGATCACGGTGCCGGTGGACTCGCAGGGGCGGATTCGCGCCGATTCGCTCCCGGAGATTACTGGACCCAGCATCGTGTGCCTGCAGGCGGGGAACGTGAATACCGGGGCGTTCGATCCGTTCCGTGAGATCGCGACGCGTGTGAAGGCGTCGCGTGCGCCGATCTGGATTCACGTCGATGGGGCCTTCGGTCTGTGGGCGCGCGTGGCCCCGGCGCGCGCTCATCTGGCCGATGGGATCGAGCTCGCCGACTCGTGGGCGACGGACGGCCACAAGTGGTTGAATACGCCGTACGACTGCGGGATCGCGGTGGTGCGGGAGGGGCAGGCCCTGCGGAGGGCGATGGCGACGAGCGCGGCATATCTACCGAGCGGAGCCGAGCAAGCGAATCTGTGCGACTACACGCCCGAGATGTCGCGTCGCCCTCGCGGCGTCGACGTGTGGGCGGTGCTCAGGTCGTTAGGTCGCTCGGGGCTGGCGGAGCTCGTGGAGCGCAACTGTCGCCTGGCGCGCCGGTTCGCGGATGCGTTCGCCGCCGAGGGGTTTCCCGTGTGGAATGACGTCGTGCTGAACCAGGTGCTCGTTTCGTTTGGCGATCCCGAGCGAACGCGGACGGTGATCGCGGCGATTCAGGAGGATGGCACTTGCTGGTGCGGCGTCACGGTGTGGCAGGGGAAGACGGCCATGCGAGTCAGCGTGATCTCGTGGGCGACGACCGAGGCTGACGTCGACAGGTCGGTCGACGCCATCCTCCGGATTGCGAGGCGCACATCGTAGGGGCGGGGCGGCCGCGCAT
>JAICOJ010000055.1 GCA_025930755.1 Gemmatimonadaceae bacterium | reverse complement strand
TTCCCCGAGCGCGCGGTTGCCTGCGCCGAGCGGCTCGCGGCGCTCATGCCGTCAGCCGGCCACATCGTGCACATGCCGGCGCACATCTACCTCCGCGTGGGGCGCTACGCGGATGCGATTCGCGCGAACGAGCACGCTGTGCACGCCGACGAGACCTACATCGCCGATCAGCGCACGCAAAGCTACTACACCGTCGCGTATTATCCGCACAACTATCACTTTCTCGCGTTCGCCGCGACCATGGCTGGGCTGGGCTCCCGCGCGATCGCGGCGGCGCGCGCCGCGGCGTCGAAGGTTCCACTCGACATCGCCGCCGTCGCGCCGGATCTCCAGCTCCTCGTCGCCTATCCGCACGTGACACTGGCGACGTTCGAGCGCTTCGACGACGTGCTGCGAGAGCCGCTCCCTCGCGGCGATCTCCGTGTGGCGACCGGTCTCGCGTGGTTCGCGCGCGGTGTGGCATTCGCCGCGAAGCGCCGCTTTGCCGATGCGCGCGTCGCCCTCGACACCGTTCGCGCGATATCAGCGGCGCTGACGACCAATCCCGGTGACCCGGTGATGAACATCGCCGAGCGGGTGCTCGCCGCGCAGATCGCCATGCGATCGGGAAGGCCCGCCGATGCGATCGCGCCCCTCACCGAAGCGAAGGAGATCGAGGATGGCCTGATGTACATGGAGCCGCCCTTCTGGCACCAGCCGGTGCGGCACGTTCTCGGCGCGGCGCTCCTCGAGCTCGGGCGCGCGGCCGAGGCGGAGCGTGTCTATCGCGAGGATCTCGCGCGCTTTCCGAAGAACATCTGGGCGGAGCGGGGACTGGAGCGAAGCGTCCGAAGAGCGAGGAACGAGCAACGAGGAAGCTGATAGTCGAATCGCTTCCTCGTTCCTCGTTCCTCGTTCAGCTCGACCAGCGCATCGCGTGGATGACGTTGGCCGCCTCGGACCCCTGGTGCGATGGGCGACCGGCGAGCATGGTGTACCGATAGCGCCAGCGAGTGGAGGTCACTTCGGTGATCGATGTCGCGCTCCGCGGCGGCTCCCTCGGCGACATGTACTCGGGGGTACCGCTCATGACTCCGGATAGCGTGAGGTTGGCGTCCGTCTTCCATGGCCTTGCGATGCGAGGCTAGAGAGGTCGAGGAATGCGGTCACCCGCTCGTTATGGCTGGATCGCCGGAGCCCTGGTAGGCACGCTCGCCATGGCACCCCTTGGGGCGCAGACGAGCTCGGCCGAGCTGACGGCCGAGCAGCGCCGGCTCCTTGATGCGCGCGAGCAGGTGTTCGTCACGCGCGACTCGGCGAAGACCCCGTGGCCCATGGCGTGGGCCTATCAGTTCATCGACGCGACACCCGAGGTAGCCGCTGCAGTCTTTGCCGATGCGGAGCGACAGGTCGACTACGTCCCGGATCTCAAGAGCTCACGCGTGACCCGGACGATCGCTCCGGGGGTGATCGAAGTCGTGCAGGAGATGCGGGTCCCGATCGTGAAGGATGAATGGTGGGAGGTGCGCGACACGGTGAGCGCGCGCGAGGATGGCAGCTATCGCATCACCTGGTCGCTCGTTCGCGCCCGTACGACGAAGAGCGTCACCGGGTACGCGCACTTCGAGCCCTATCGCAACGCACTGACCGGTCGCGATGGGACGCTACTGACTTATCACAACTTCGCCGTTCCGGGCTCCCGCATGGCGGGGATCGGCCCGATCGAGCGACACGCGCTCAAGAAGCTGCGCGAGACCGCGCGAGCACTGCGAGACCAGGTCGAGCGCGAGCGCAGCGAGGAGCCGGACCTTCTGGCGAAGCAACTCGCGGCGTTGAAAGAGATGGTTCGAAAGCCATGAGTAGGGAAGAACGAGGAACGAGGAAGCTGATTGGGGACGATGCCGTCCCACCCCAACTTCCTCGTTCCTCGTTCTTCCTCGTTCCTCGTTCGAGTTAGTTCGCCGCCGTCCCCCGCTTCATCGCATCCTTTCTCGTCAGCGCAAATCCGACCGAGTTGAAGTTCCAGCTCGCGACGTCCTGGAAGAGCTTCCGCGCTTCGTCCGATTGTCCGGCGCCTTCCAGCGCGAGGGCGAGATGGTACTTCTGGTAGACGTCGGTGAGATCGGCCTGCCGATAGTGCGGAATGGCCTCGGCGAACGCCTTCTTCCGCAGCTCGATCAAGCCGAGCAGCGAGTGGAAGGTCTCGAAGCGACGCGGGTTCTGGTCGTTCTCGACGAGCGCCTTGTGCTCCTTGGCCTTGCCCAACGCCTTCGCGAAATCGCCACGGCGCGCCGCGAGCTGGCTCTCCCACGCCAGGATCCCCGCCTCCGTTAGGCGCGTGTTGGCCGCGTCGTTCACCGCCTTGGCATCGGCGCGCACCACGGGCCCATAGAGCGCCAGCACCCGCTCGGCGTCCTCGAGAAGATCGTTATGCAGCGCGATCTGCAGTGCGCTCACCAGCGCGAAGGCCTTCGCGCCGTTGACCTGTTTGGCCGGCACCGTCTTCTCCGCCGAGCGCGCGACGGCCGTCAGCTCCCGAATCGCGGCCGCGGGCTGCGTCGCGTGAACGCTCGCGTAGGCGCGGTAGACGCCGTAGGTCGTCTTCTCGACCTCCTTCCCGTCCGCGATCGCCGCGTCGTACGCGGCGCGCGCTTCGTCGTAGTTCCCAAGAAACGAGTTGATGTGTCCCTTCTTCAACACGGCGACGGCGAGCTTGGCGTCCTTGTCGACGGCTCGAGAATATGCGTCACGCGCCTGCTCCAGCTGATTCAGCGCCCGATAGACGTCGCCGAGCTGCTCGTAGCCCTTGGCCTCCTGCGGGTCGGCCGCGATCGCCTGCTCCATGTGCCACTTCGCCTTCGCGAAATCGCGCGGCTCGTTGAACAGATACGAGAACCCCGCGGCGCTCTGCGCGAGGAACATCGTCGGCTCGAGCTCGATCGCCTTGCCGTACGCCTTGCGCGCGACCTCATGGCGGTTGAGCGCGCCCTGTGCATTGCCGAGGATGATCCACGCCCGCGCTGACGCCGGGTGCGTCTTCACGAGCTTCTCCGCCAGCTCCACCCTCCGCTCGGCGTTGTTGTCGAGGAAGGTGCGATTGATGTCGACGAGAATCCGTTCACCGTCGCTCTTGCCGGCCAGGTTCGCCGCGGCACGATCCAGATTCTCCTTGAACTCCGGCGCCGACGCCGCGGCCGCGGCGAGGTTGAGGTACCCGTACGCGAAGCCAGGGTCCTGCTCCACGGCAAGGCGAAAGTACTCGCGCGCCTCACGAGGACGCCCGACGTCGAGCAGCCTCTGGCCCAGGGTAAAATGCGTTCGCGCGGAGGAAGAAGCCGTCGTGATCGGGATCTCCTCCGCTCGTGCAACGGAGCCGGCCTTCTCGCTCACCGCCACGGCTTGTGCGTGGGCCGCGCCGGCGACGATCGCCGCCGCGAGCAGCGCATGTATTCGGACGCTGGTCATTACTGTCTCCCCCGTCGAAAAAGTCGGGTCGTTCGGTCGGGCCACGCGTGCGCGCGCCCGGCCAGGTGCGCGTCCACGATTGGAGGGAGGGCGTTGACCGGCAATACAGGCACCGTAAGGGCACCGTCAGGATGTGGTCCCGATTTCGGTGTCAAAGCTGACCGATGGCGGAACACCCGGCGCACGTTAGGCCCGGGTCTCGACGGTTTAAGTAACCGTGTGACATTAATCACGATTTTCGCCGCGAATGTAATGACGGCAAACACCTCGGACGGCATGGGCTCTGCTTTGTAAAGGATGTTCGCAGCGACGGTTCCGTCGCTCGGGGACGATGCAAGAACACCCCGTCCGCATACGCCCGCGGAGCAGAGCTGGAGGGCGAGGCAAGGAGATGACGCTATGCAACGTCGAACCATTCGATTCTTCCCTGTCGCCGTGGCGATTGCGCTCACGGCCGGAATGAGCACGGAGGGGGCGGCGCAGGACACGACGCGCTCGCAGACGCCCGTGACGTCCACCCGACGGATTCCCGTTCAGAAAGAGGGCACGACGGTAACGGAATCGCCGGGCGCGATCTCGCAGGATAGCGCAGCGCGAGCCGATTCGATCGCCGCCGCGGAGCGCGCACGTCAGGATTCGATCGCGGCCGCTGAGCGGGCTCGTCAGGATTCGATCGCCGCGGCGGAGCGGGCACGTCAGGAAGAGCTGGCCCGGATCGAGCGCGCACGTCAGGACTCGATCGCCCGCGCCGAGCAGGCTCGGCGGGACTCGATCGCGGCGGCCGAGGCCGCGGCCGCGGAGCGCTTCCGCGTCGGCCGCTTTGGCGGCTGGTATTTCAACCTCGGTGGCGGAATCAGCATGCCGAGGGGAGCACTCGACGATCTCTATGGAAACGGATGGAACGTCACGGGCTCGGTCGGATGGCATCCCACCGAATCGCCGTTCGGTGTGCGGTTCGATGCGACGTACGATCGGCTGAATGGTGAGTCGATCCCCTCCGGTGGCCCAACCGAGATCGCCGATGCATCGGTGCTTGCCGGACTGGCTGAAGTGACGCTGCGCATCCCGCGCGCCCTCGGACTCAATCCCTACATCGTTGGCGGCGGTGGGGTGTACCGATTCAACGACTACGGGGTAGAGGATGCAGAGGCGTCGACCGAGTTCGGCTGGAACGTGGGCGGCGGTCTCCGCTTCGGGTGGGGCTTTACGAGCCTGTTCGTCGAGTCACGCTACATGAGCGTCGGCACGCCGGGCGAGCGCGCGACATACGTTCCGATTATTCTGGGTATTACGTTCCGATAGACTGAAGGCGGTCGAGGTGGTCAAGGTCATCGACGTGCTCGAGGCTTTTCACCTTGAGCACCTCGACCGCCTCGACCACCTCGATTGCCTTTGATGAACCATTATCTCCCGCTGCTGGCTACCGCCGTTCTCGCGAGCTCGCTCGCGAACCCCGCGCGCGCCCAGCAGGTCTACCTCGACACCGGCTACGTCGAGCTGCTGCCGCCGAGCCCGCCACCAGGGTTCGAGTCGGCATCGCACCTGGTGACGCGGAAGGACAGCGTCGCATCGGCGAGGGCGCGGACGGCCGCGGAGCGCTCGAGCGCGATGCGCGTGGTCGTCTCGATCGGCGCGCGTCGGCTGTGGGTCGTGTCGGGCGCAGACACGCTGCTCGACGCACCCGTCGCAGTTGGCATGGGACGCACGCTGTCGTACGCCGGCAGGCGGTGGACGTTCGCGACCCCGATCGGGGTGCGCAAAGTACTCAAGAAGCGGTCGACGCCATACTGGCGGCCGCCTGATTGGGCGTATGCTGAAGTCGCGCGCGAGCACGGGTTGCGTCTCGATCGCTTGCGCGCCGATCGGCCGGTGACGCTCAGCGACGGCCGGCAGCTCCTCGTGCGCGACAGCCTCGTCGGTGTGATGATGCCCGACGGCTTCGCGCCCCTGCCGGTCGAGGAGCACATCGTCTTCGACGAGACGCTCTACGTTCCCCCCCTCGGCACGCGCAATCGGCTGATCGAAGGAGAGCTCGGCACCTACCAGCTCGACCTCGGCGAAGGCTATCTCCTCCACGGAACGCCTCACGAGGAATCGATTGGCTTCGCCACCACGCATGGCTGCGTCAGGCTGCGCGGCCATGACATCGAGTGGCTGTTCGCCAACGTGCCGGTGGGGACGGCGGTGTATCTGTACTGACAACTGCGAACTGCGAACTGCGAACTGCGAACTGCGAGCTGCGAGCTGCGTTGGTGCTTTAGCCGGCCATCCCGAACATCAGCAGCTCAGTCGCAGTCAGCGTCAGCTCCTCGGGCGACGGCGCGCCTTTGCCGCGCACCTGTCCATCGATGGCCAGCATAACGAGCCCATGCACCAGGGCCCACGCCGTATATGCCATGGCTTGTGGATCGCCGGCGCGCACCAGCTTTTGGCGCTGAAGCATCGCGATGCCCTCACGCAAAAAGGCGAAGACCTCATTCCGCGATTGCGGAGCAATGGCCGGGTCCGCTGCCAGCTTGCTGCCGAACATCACGCGGTATTCATCGGGATGCTCGAGCGCGAACTCCACGTAGGCGAGCGCTATCGCCTGGAGGCCGGCTCGCGCGGTCTGCTGCGGCTTTCGAAGGGTTCGCTCTGGTGACTCGGCAGCCGCCCGCAACCGGGCGTGCAAGCGTTTGAACCCGTCGTCGGCAACAGCCGCAACGAGGGCAGCCCGATCTTCGAAGTGCCGGTACGCCGCCATGGGGCTCACTCCCGCAGCACGTGCGAGCGCGCGCATGGTCAGCGCGTCGGGACCTCCTGTCCTCAGAAGAGGGATGGCGGCCTCGACGAGGGCGCGCCGAAGGTCTCCGTGGTGGTAGCCCTGCTTTTGAGCGTCCTTGGCCATGAAACCCAATCTATGTTGACACCGTATACTTCACCAGGTATGTTTACAGTGTTAACATTCACCTGGAGTTCGTCATGTCCTTCGCCCAACGCGCTCGCATGGAGGCCTGGCTCCCCGCCCTCCTCCTGATGGCCGGCTCCCTCGTTTTCCTCGGCGCCGGACGGCAGCACCCCATCATCGATGCCACCCTCGGCCCAGCCGGAAGTGACGAGTACTTTCGCGCATTCGCCGCGCACATGCTGCACATACCGAACTGGGAGTCCATGCACCTTGGAATCCTTGCGGGACCCGTACTGTGGACACTGGGCGTCGCGGGTATCGCGCGCCTCCTCGCCACGAAAGCCGTTCCGCTCGCCGACATCGGCAAGACCGCGCTGATGCTTGGCGCTGGCTTGTGGGCCATCGCGTTCGTGCTGGATGGTTACGTCGGACCTCGCCTCGCTCAGACGATCGCATCCGCCGGTGTGGGAGCCGATGCGCTTCCGATCAGAACGTTTGCCATCAATCAGTTCACGATGGCGCGGCTGGGAATGCTCGCGATCATTCTCATCGGCGCCGCGATTCTCGTCCTGAGCGGGGCGATGCTGGTTGGGGTTCGCATCCGTTCGTGGCAGGCAGTGGTGGGAGGGCTCGGACTGTTCATCGGCGGCTGGCCGTTGATCGCCGCGGCTCAGGGAGAGTTCTCGCCGGGTCCGTTCACGAGCCCCTATTGGACCCTCACCGCGCTTTCGTTGGGCCTCTGGTTCCTCCTGCTGGGAACCGCGGTCCCGGGAATGCGACGTGGCGATGAGGGACTTCTCTAGCGTCCCGGAATTCCCGAAGCGAACGTGGGACATGACTCGTCTCGTCAGGACCGTTGGCGTCGTCGTAACTACCAGCCTCTTCGCGGCCAGCGGCGGCTACGCGCAGCGCCCGTGCGACGTATCACCCGCGCCGAACGGGCCGAGCCGCGACCTGTACTGCATCGAGCTCGTTCCCGTCCCTGAGGTGCCCGGCGCGACAGGGCGCGTGGAGCTCGCGTATCTGCCGAACCCGTTCACCGTGGCGGCGCTCCCGGACGGCCGCTTGCGATACCAGCCAGTCGCGTACCTCAGCCACCTTCCACCGCCGGCGTCGTTAGGCGCCTTCACGCGATACGTCGCGTGGATCAGCACCGCGACCATGGACTCAGTCGCGCGACTGGGCGCGGTCACCGAGGGCACGACGTCTCTTCCGCCCATCGATCTCGAGAAGTTCGTCATTCTCGTCACGGCCGAGCCTCCTGGCAGTCACGCGTCGCCGCGAGGGCGCATCGTTCTTCGGGGCCAGTCACCGTCCACACGCCTCCAACCCCCGGAGATCGTGCAGCTTGCGCTGGGCGCGATGGTCGACAGCGGCGCCCCCGCACCATCGGCCGACCATTCCGCCCATGGCGCGCATGGCACGACCGCTCGGATCACGTCGAGCGGTGCTCCCGCGACCTGGACATCCGTCCCGATGCTTCCGGGGCTCCAGATGCTCGCCGCTGAGATGGCGCTGCGCCCGCAGGTGTCGCCGTGGCTGCCGGCGTGGTCGAACACGCTGCCGCTCGTGCAGCCGTCCAGGCTCGTCCGCCTCGCCAACGGCGACACGCTGTACCTCGACGCGGGACTCGTCAGGCGGTCGTTCAAGGGACGCGACGTGGCGATGTACGCCTTCAACGGGCAGCACCCCGGGCCCTTGTTGATGGTGCCGCAGCACGCGGAGATCGTCGTCGTCCTCCGGAATGCGCTCGATCAGCCGACCACGATCCACTGGCACGGCGTGCGCCTCGACAACCAGTTCGATGGCGTGCCCGACCTCACGCAGGCACCGGTGCCGCCCGGCGGCCGCTTCACCTACCGCGTGCGCTTTCCGGACGCCGGCATCTACTGGTACCACCCACACGTGCGCGAGGACGTCCAGCAGGAGCTGGGTCTCTACGGCAATCTGCTCATCCGCTCGCCGCACCCTGACTTCTACGGACCTGCCCACCGCGAGGAAGTGCTCATCCTCGACGATCTCCTGCTCACCGAGTCAGGCCTCGTGCCTTTCGGGGCTGAGGCGGCGACTCACGCGCTGATGGGGCGCTTCGGTGACGTCATGCTCGTCAACGGCGAGCCCGGTTACCAGCTGAACGTGCGGCGCGGCGAGGTCGTCCGGTTTTTCCTGACGAACGTCTCGAATACGCGCACGCTCAACCTGTCATTTACCGGCGCGCGAATGAAGGTCGTCGCGTCCGACGTGGGGCCGTATGCCAGCGAAGCATGGGTCGAAAGCGTCGTGATCGCGCCCGCCGAGCGGTACGTGGTGCACGTTCGTTTCGACGTGCCGGGAACGGCCACGCTCGTGAACCGCGTGCGCGGACTCGACCACCTCTTCGGTCGCTTCTTCCCGCACGTCGACACGCTCGGCGCCGTCCGCGTCGCCAGGCAGGCCGCGGTTCCCGATCTCGCGGCGAGCTTCGGCGTCCTTCGCCGCGACAGCGTCGCGACCGCCGATGCCGAGCGCTACGAGAATCGGGTGTCTGGCGCGCCCGATCGTTTGCTCGTCCTCTCGCTTCGGCGGCGCGGTCTCCCGTTCATCACCAACCAGCTTCTCATGCTGGATTCGATCTACTTCGCGCCGATCGAGTGGATTGGAACGATGCCCTCCATGAATTGGGCGTCGGATGCCCGGCAGGTGACGTGGGTGCTTCGCGATCCGGCGACCGGCCGCGAGAACATGGACATCGACTGGCGTTTCCGGCGCGGGGAGATCGTGAAGTTGCGGCTGGTGAGTGAGCGGGAGAGCGTGCATGCGATGCAGCATCCCGTGCACATCCATGGGCAGCGGTTTCTCATTCTCGCCGTCAACGGCGTCCCGACCCGGCACCGCGCCTGGAAGGACACCGTCTTGCTCCCGGCCGGTGCGACGGTCGATCTTTTGGTCGAGATGGGCAACCCTGGGCGGTGGATGGTGCACTGCCACATCGCCGAGCATCTCTCGGCGAACATGATGATGGCCTTCACGGTGGAGTGACCTATGCGGCGGTATCTCACGACGATCGGAGTTGCGGTAGGCATCCTCGGTACGAGTCTGGAGGCGCAGCGTGCGGACTCGCTCTCCCGCAACGTTCGCGAGTTCGTGTCCGTCGCCGAGCCGGTGGTGGCGCTCACCGGCGTCATGGTGATCGACGGGACCGGTGCGGCCCCGCGCCGCGATCAGACGATCGTCATTCGCGACGGGCGCATCGCCGAGGTGGGGCCTGCCTCACGAGTGAAGCCGCCCGCGGGAGCGCGCGTCATGTCTCTCGCCGGCCACACCGTCATCCCGGGGCTGGTCGGGATTCACGATCACCTCTTCTACACGGCGGCCGGCGGTCGCGCGGTGCAGATGGGGTTCACCGGCCCGCGGCTGTATCTGGGGTCGGGGGTCACGACCATCCGTACCACGGGCGGCCGGTCGCCCTACGCGGAGATCAGCACCAAGGCTGCCATCGACGCGGGCCGCGTCCCAGGGCCCCGAGTGCATCTCACTGCTCCGTACATCACCGGCGGCACGGGAGGCGCGGCGGGCAGCATGGCCGCGATCAATTCACCCGAGGCCGCTCGCCGATTCGTCGCATACTGGGCAGCGGAAGGAATGACGTGGATCAAGGCATACACCGACATCAGCCGCGCCGACCTCGCGGCCGCGATCGACGAAGCGCACAAACGCGGGATGAAGGCCACTGGCCACCTCTGCTCGGTGAGCTTCCGAGAGGCGGTGGCCATGGGCATCGACAATCTCGAGCACGGTATGCTGACCGCGTCGGACTTCGCGTCGGACAAGCCTGTCGATGTCTGCCCGACGAACTACATGGCGGGCATCGCGCAGGCGAATCCCACCGGTCCCGAGGCGCAGGCCGTGATCAAGGCGATGGTCGATCGCGGCGTGTCGATGACGTCGACGTTGGCGGTGTACGAGCCGTTCGTGCCCGGCCGTCTGTCCAACGATGAGCGCACGTTGTCGATGATGACGCCACCGCTGCAGGAGGCGTATAAGACGCTCAAGCATCGCATCGACTCCGCGCGCTCGAGCCCGTTCACCGAAGAGGTCTTCAAGAACGCGCTCGCCTTCGAGCGTGCGTTCGTGCAGGCCGGTGGCCTCCTCGCGGCGGGAGTGGATCCTACCGGAGCCGGTGGTGCGCTGGCGGGCTTCGGCGATCAGCGCAACTACGAGCTGCTGACCGAGGCGGGCTTCACTCCGCCGCAGGTCGTCCAGATCATGACCCTCAACGGTGCCAAAGTGCTCGGCGTGCAGGACCGGTTAGGCAGCGTCGAGGCGGGAAAGCTCGCCGACCTGGTGGTGCTGCGCGGCGATCTCGCGGCGAATCCCGTCGTCATCCGCGAGGTGACGACGGTGTTCAAGGACGGCGTGGGGTACGACTCGCCGAAGCTGCTGGCGGCGGTGAAGGGGCGGGTGGGGATTGACTGAGAACAACTGCGAACTGCGAACTGCGAACTGCACCGTCGGGAGGCTACTAGCGCAACAGTAGACTAGGGAGGGATTCAGTTCGCAGTTCGCAGTTCGCAGTTCGCAGTTCGCAGTCTGCAGTTCCCCCCGTCACGATCCCTCACCGCGGGCAGTTTCCCGCCCGGCATCGCGCGGACCTCCGCCGTCCGCCTGTCCGTCCGGGGATTGGGTCTCTGCGAACCTTTTTGGAAAGAGCAGACTCGCCGCCACCGACGCGGCGAGCATCAGCGCAATGATGCCGAGCGAGAGCCCAATCGGGACGTGGTATACATCAGCCAGGACCATCTTGACGCCGACGAACACGAGCACCGCGGAGAGTCCGAGCCGCAGGTAGTGAAACCGGTGGATAACGCCTGCCAGCAGGAAATAGAGGGCTCGCAGTCCCAGGATCGCGAATACGTTGCTCGTATACACGAGGAAGGGATCGGTCGTCACCGCGAAGATGGCGGGAATGGAGTCCAGCGCGAAGATGAGGTCGGTGGTCTCCACGAGCACCAGCACGACGAAAAGCGGCGTCGCCACGCGCCGCAGTCGGCCGCCTATCCGCTCGTGGATGAAGAAGCTCTGCCCATGGTACTGGTCGGTGACGGGCACGAGCCGCCGGACCAGTCTGATGATCGGGTTTGCCTCCGGCGCGATGGCGTGCATGGGGTGGGTCGCCATCCGAATTCCCGTGACGATCAGGAACCCGCCGAACAGATAGATCACCCAGTGAAACCGGTGAATGAGCGCCGCCCCGGCAGCGATCATTGTCCCACGCATCACCAGTGCTCCGAGAATCCCCCAGAACAGGACGCGATGCTGATAGCGGGACGGAACGTTGAAGTACGAAAAGACGAGAACGAAGACGAAGATGTTGTCGACCGAGAGTGCCTTCTCGATCAGGTAGCCCGTCAGGAATTCGAGACCGGGCTGTGGTCCCCGGAAGTGGTAGATGCCGTAGGCGAAGCACAACGCCAGGGAAATCCAGACCGCGCTCCACGCGGCGGCTTCCTTGAGGGATACTTCGTGAGCGCGCCGGTGGAACACGCCGAGGTCCACGGCCAGCATGGCCAACACGAAGACGTTGAAGCCTAACCAGAGCCAGAGCTGATCCACGATGCGTCTCGGTCATCAGGAAGGGCCGCTGCAGCCCGCGAGTTTCGCGGTCGCTGAGTGCCGTTGGCGGATACACACGCACGAAGGGCGAGTCCCTTCGCGCGCCTCGGACACCGTGCCCGATTCATGCGAAGGTCTCGCCCGTCACCTGAGACTTGCCACACCGTGCGCCTGGACGCAGTCCTGACGACGTGGCATCGCGGGATTTCTCTCCCGCGGAGCTACTCCCCTTCTCCGACGAAGCTAGCCGGTCCTTCGGCAGCCGGCAATGCTCGACGTGGCCAGCGGCCACGGTCCTGACGAAAGGGAGCCGCGACCCTCCGCGGCTCCCTTTCGCATCGATTTACCCAACTCCATCCAGATGGTCTCCCGCCTGACTCGGAGCGCACATGCGATGATCTTTGACCTCCGCTCGCGATCCTACTGTTCCGGTAGCATAGCGGTCGAGCGGCGCGATGATTTCCGGATGTATGATGCAAGCTGGAGACGGGCTCAGTGATCGCGATTTCCGCAGTCGAACCATCGAGGCGGACGACGGAAGACTCGAAGGTGGTTCCGTTACCAAGAAATCACGACCTTCTTCGTGTCAACTGTACTACCTGCGTACTCGGGCGCCCCGCTGCCGTAGCGCGGTAGATCAGATCGACCCGGTCGTCGCTCAAGAAGACCAGTTCCAGGTTGGTCGTGTGATAAGCCCGCGGATGCGAAAGGTTCGTGATGTCGTACATCGTGAACGCGATCTTGCTGTCGCTCAGCGTTTCCAGACGCATGCGCGGCTGGTTGCCGCGGGCGCAATAGTGCGTGAGCGTAAGCTTGTCGCCGTCCAGTTTGAAGATCGTGAGTTGCCCGGCTTCGTCCTGGATGAGCGTCTTGCCGCCGTCCGTCACCCGGTACGTCGTGACACCCCGTGATCCGCCACCACTCATGCTCCAGCTGCCGGTTAGCCGTTTGAGGCGGTCGAAGCCCGTGCGGCCGTCGAGCGGCTGGCCTTGGGCTGTCGCCGTTTGCGATAACGTCAGCACGGCCGCCAAACAAATCGCCTTCGCCAGCATTTTGCCCTTCCGATTGGTAAGTACATAGACCGTCTGATGGGATCCGACACCCTCGGGGACGGAGAGGTTGCCCTTTGACAACGAACAGGCTGGGGGCGGTGAAGGGGCGGGTGGGGATTGATTGAGCTGCGAACTGCGAACTGCGAACTGCGAGCTGCGAACAGCGCACGAAAAACCCTCAGGGTGCTACCGGTGACATGGGTAGCTTCCCGAGGGGTTGCGCTCGCAGTTCGCAGTTCGCAGTTCGCAGTCGCCTTTAGAGGCGCGGGCCGGAATCGAACCGGCGAATGGGAGTTTTGCAGACTCCTGCCTTACCACTTGGCTACCGCGCCGAAGTCCTTGCAATCTAGCGCGATAGCGATGTCGGCTCAAGCGAGCCTCCGTGCCGCTGGAATCTGTATTCCGGCTTCTGACATCTGACGTCTCTGCCGTTCAGGCCCGCCTCGATGCTGGAGCGTGCGCGATCATGGGCGTCAGCAGCTGCTTTGCCAACCACGCCGCCGCGTCGTCGATCGCCTCGGCGGGCAGAATGTGGCCCGTATTCCACCAGCGCATCTCCTTCGGCTCGCCGGCCGCGGCGAACAGCCGATCGGCGTCCGTTGGCCGCACCGTTCGATCGTACCGGCCGTGCGCCATGAGCAGCGGACGCCCCGACAGTTTTCGCACCGCCTTGAGTGGATCGGCGACCGTCCGAATCAGCCTCTCGAAGGGCGTGCCGAGTGGGAGGTCGCCGGCGGCTGCCAAAACCACGGCACGCACTCGCTTGTCCCGCCCCGCCGCCGCCACGCCCACATACGCACCTAACGAATAGCCGACGATCGCCAACCGCGACGCGTCGTAACGCTCGTGCTCGGCCAGACAATCGAGCGCCGCCGTGCACTCGGCGAGCGCGAGGCGCCAGTGACGGACGAGCGCCATGGGATTGAGCAGCGACTGCCGCTGGAGCGGGGCGTCCCGATCGCCATGGAGTGGGAGATCGATCGCCAGCGATGCCACGCCGCGGTTCGCGAGCGCGCGGCCGATCGTGTCGGCCATCCGTTCCTTGCGCGACGAGTAGCCGTGGAGCAGGAGCGCGGCCGGCACCGGGTGCTCAATGTCCGGCGGGAGCAGTAGGATCGCCGGAACAACAGCATCGCCGACATGCAGCCGCAACGAGTGCCGCTCCACCTGGGTTTTATGGTTTGGCATGGGGTGTCAGCAACGGGCAAAAAGCTCGCCCGCGGCTGGCATTCTGCGGGTTCCCTGTGCATATCCGTAGCCCGGCGATGCGCCACCCTGGGACCTTCGCCGCGTCTCACCGTCTCGGAGGACTCATGCACGCGTCCCGCTGCGCCGCGCTCCTGCTCGCGGCCGTTCTCGCCGCCCCCATCGCCGCCCAGCAAGCGCACGACGCCGAGTACACGGCGAAGATTCGAGAACTCACGCCGACCGATGTGAAGTGGAAGTTCACCACCGAGCTCGTCGACCATTTGCCGGCGTCCGCCACCGTCCCGTCACCGCTCAAGGTGCTCGGCTACGTGCCAGGCACGCCGGCGCGGCTATCGTACGTCGCGGACATCAATCGTTACTTCCGCGCGCTCGATGCGGCGTCGCCGCGGGTCTCACTCGTCTCGCTCGGCACGAGCGACGAGGGGCGCGAGATGCTGCTCGCCGTCATCGCCGACGAAGCGACCATGGCGCGCCTCGAGGAGTATCGGACGATGCTCGGCCGCATCGCCGATCCGCGGGGTCTGAGCGACGAGGAAAAGACGAGACTGCTCGGCAGTGCCAAGCCGATCTACTGGCTCACCGGGTCGATCCACTCTCCCGAGATCGGCAGCCCCGAGATGCTGATGGAGCTCGCCTATCGCCTGGCCGTCGATGAGTCGGAGTTCGTGAAGACGATCCGCTCCGGCGTCATCACCTTGATCACGCCGGTGACGGAGGTCGATGGACGCGACCGCATGGTGGACGTCAACAAGCTCACGCGATCGCTCAAGCTCGGGCCGCAGGGTGTGTCGCTCATCTACTGGGGGAAATACACCGCGCACGACAACAATCGGGACGGGATGGTGCTCTCGCAGAAGCTCACGCAGAACGTGATGAAGGGCTTCCTGCACTGGAAGCCGGTCGTCCTGCATGACCTGCACGAATCGGTGCCCTTCCTGTACACGAGCACGGGCACGGGTCCTTACAACGATGAGTTCGACCCGATCGTGATTCAGGAGTGGCACACCCTCGCGTATCAGGAGATCACGGAGCTCACGCGCCGAGGACTGCCGGGCGTGTGGACGCACGGCTTCTACGACGGCTGGGCGCCTAACTACATGCTCGCGATCGGCAACCTGCACAACAGCATTGGGCGCTTCTACGAGACGTACACGTCCACCGGGACCGAATGCCAGACGGTCAAGCTGTCCGCGAATCAAACGGAGCGCCGGTGGGATCGGCCGAATCCGCCCGTGAACGGCGTGAAGTGGTGCATGCGGAGCAACATCAACTACCAGCAGTCGGGCGTCATGATCGCGCTCAAGTACGTCGCCGACCACTCCCGCACGTTCCTCGACAATTACCTGGCGAAGGCCGAGCGGATGGTTCGAAAGGGACAGACGTCGGCGCCGTACGCGTTCGTGATTCCGCGCGACCAGCGCCGCGCTGCGGAGGCGGCGGATCTCGTGAATCTGTTCCGCGCACACGGGACGGAGGTCCACGTGGCGACGGAGGACTTTGAGTACAAGGGGTCAGGAGTCAGGAGTCAGCGCCCAGGGGCGGCCAGGGTGACAGGTGACGACACTACGGCCGGCCCCGCCAGACCTGACTCCACATCTCCATCCCCGATTCCTGACTCCCGACCGCCGACCACGACCACGGTGAAACGGGGCGACTGGATCGTTCGTCTCGATCAGCCGTACACCGCGACGGTCCGCACGCTGCTCGCCATTCAGAAGTACAAGGCCGATGATCCGCCGCCGTATGACGACACCGGCTGGACGCTCGACGAGCTGCGCCATGTCGTCACGCACAAGATCGGCGACTCGACCGTCCTCGCGAAGCCGATGACGCTGCTGACGGCCGATGTGAAGATCGAAGGAAGCATTTCGGGGCAGGGCGGCGTCGTGCTCGTCGAGCACCTCGGCGACTGGCGCTCGGCGGTCCTCCCGTGGAAGGTCGGGGGGACGCGCGTGCGTGCGGCCGAAGTGAGCTTCACGGCCGCGGGACGCACCTGGCCCGCGGGCACGTATCTCCTTCCCGCCGATGGTCGGACACGTACCGCCGTCCGCGACCTCGGCCTAACGGGTGTCGCGGTGGCGAGCGCCCCGACCGTTCGCACGCACGACGTCAAGCCGCCGCGCGTCGCGCTCGTGCACTCGTGGCTCGAGACGCAGAACGAAGGATGGGTTCGCTACGCGTTCGATCAGCTCGGCGTGCCGTACACGTACATCGCCGACCAGTCGCTCTCGGCGCCGGGCCGCCTCGACGCGTTCGACGTCCTCGTCTTTCCGCACGTGAACGGGTCGGCGCAGACGCTGATCAACGGCCGTCCCATGACCGGCCCGCCGATTCCCTGGAAGAAGACGGCCCTGACGCCGAACCTCGACAAGTGGGACACGACTGACGACATCCGCCGCGGCATGGGACTGGATGGAGCCGCTGCGCTGCGCCGGTTCGTGGAGCGTGGCGGCGTTCTCATCACCACCGGGAACACATCGCGCCTGCCGATCACGTTAGGCTTCAACCCGACGGTGAGTGAAGCGGAGGCGCGGACGCTGCGGGCGCGCGGGGGTGTCTTCCGCGCAAAGGGCGACACGACCGGCAGCCCCATCGTGTATGGTTACGAGCGGGCGACGTTCCCGGTGTACTTCAACCAATCGCCGCTCTTGGCGGTGTCGCCGCGCGACACGAGCGGACGCCTCGACGCCGTCGACCCGGCCATCGTGGCCGACATCGAGCGCCAGCGCGGCCGCATCGTGCTCAAGTTCCACGAGAAGGCCGATTCGCTCCTCGTCTCGGGGCTCCTCGTGAACGGTAGCGAGATGGCGGGCCGGGCCGCCGTCGTCGATGCGCCAGTAGGCCGGGGCCGGGTGGTGCTGTTCGGTATCCGCCCGATGTGGCGCTGGCAGTCCCAGGGCACGTTCGCGATGCTGCTCAATGCGATGGTGCACTGGGATCATCTGGGCACCGTCACGACTGCTGAGAAACCGACGGTGGCGGCGGGTCAATGAACGGAACGGCAGAGACGTCAGAGGTCAGAATGCAGAATTCAGACTTCAGATGGCCTTCTGAAGTCTGAATTCTGCATTCTGAATTCTGTCCTCTTTGCCGTTTCCGTAACCTCTGGAGGTCACATGCACATTTGGGTTCTCGCACCGCTGCTCATCCCGGCAGCGATCGCTGTCGCCCAGCAGCGCCCCGCCCTCTTTGACGACGCCGTCCGCGCCATGGGTGGCGAGTCCGCCATTCGCGCCGCGACGTCGCTCACCATCGAGGGGACCGGGCGCAATTACAACTTCGGGCAAGGGATGTCGCCGGGCGTCCCGCTTCCGCGCTTCGATGTGAGCGAGCTGCGTCGCTCGACCGACCTTACCGCCGTGCGACACCGCCATGAGGTCACCCGCACCGCGGCGTTCACGACCGCCTCCACGGCTCCGCAGCGTATCGTGTTCGGGCTCGACGGCGACATCGCCTACGGCGTGGCGCCTAACGGCAACGCGGCCCGCAGCGTGGCGACGGTGGTTCCGGGTCGGCGGCAGGAGCACTATCACCATCCGCTCGTGCTCATCCGGGCCGCGCTCGAGGCCGGTACGGAGATCCAGGCGGCGGGGACGCAGGCAGGGAGCCATGTGCTTCGCATCAAGCTCAGTCCGTCGGACAGCTTCCAGCTCTGGCTCGACCGGCAGACGCACCTCCCCTCCCGCATCCGGTCGCTGCGATATGACGTCAACCTCGGCGACGTCGTATACGAGACGCGGTTCAGCGAATATGCCGCCAGCGGGTCCCTCCAGCTTCCGACACGGATGGCCAGCACGCTCGCCGGCGCCACCATCGCCGAGTATGAGGTGACGCGCAACGTGGTCGGTGCCGAGCCGATCGATCTGGCAGCGCCCGAGGCGGCGCGAGGTCCAGCGCCTGCGCCCACGGTGAACGTCACGTCGGAGGAGCTCGCTCCGGGTGTGTGGTATCTCGCGGGCGGGTCGCACCACAGCGTCCTCGTCGAGTTCGATCAGTACCTCATGCTGATCGAGACGCCGCAGCACGATGCGCGCACTCTCGCCGTCATCGCCAAGGCGCGCGAGCTACGGCCCGGCAAACCGCTCCGGTATGCGGTGAACACACACCACCACCACGACCACTCGGGCGGTGTGCGCGCCGCGATTTCCGAAGGGCTCACGATTCTCACGCATTCGGGGAACGTGGCGTTCTACCGGGATGTCGCTCGTCGCTCGCATACCCTGCAGCCGGATGCGCTCGCGCGGGCGCCACGGTCGCCGACGATCGTCGCCGTCGGCGAGAAGCGCGTCTTCCAGGATCGTTCCCGCACCGTCGAGCTCTACCATGTGCGCGGCAGCCCGCACACGTCGACGATGATCGTCGCCTACCTCCCCACGGAGCGCATGCTCGTGCAGGCCGACGCCTACAACCCCCCGGCGCCGAATGCCCCGCCGCCGCCGTCATTCCCCTTTGCGAAGAATCTGGTCGAGACCGTCGAGCGGCTGGGCTTGCGTGTCGATCGCGTGGCGGCGCTGCATGGGCGGGTCGTGCCGTTCTCGGAGATCAGGGAGGCGGGCCAGTAAGCTCTGATCGACGGGCCAAACTGCATAACCACAGAGGCACAGAGGCACAGAGGAACGCCGACCTGCTCGCGAGCAGTCGCCGTTCCTCTGTGCCTCTGTGGTGAATGCAGGTGAGCTCAGCGCCTCGCAAGCTCCGCTTCCGCCGCGATCGCCCCGAACGCAGCCCAGTTTCCCGTAGCGACGATTCGCTCGAAGATCTGCTCGGCGCGCGCCCGGCTGCCGGTGTAGAGATACCAGTTGCCCACACCATACGCGGTCGTGACGTCATCGAGTGCGGCGCTCGCTGACGCGGAGAGCAGCGAGTCGACCGGCAGCTCGCCCTGGTACATCAGAAGGAGACGATGGTACGCGGCGTTCTCGATGACATCGAGATCGGCGCGAATCGGCTCCAGGACCTGCGCGGCTTCCGCCTGTCGGCCGAGACGGCGCAACGTCATGTACAACCAGTGCGATGTCGCGACGAGCATGTCCGGATTCTTCGAGACCTCCATGCACGATCGGTACGCGGTCAGCGCGCGCGCGAAATCGCCTTTCAGGTAGTGGGCAAGTCCGAGATGGTACCAGATGTTCGACTGTAGCGTGCTCGTCGGAATGTTTCGCGCATTCGGGATGCCGTCGGGCTCGACCTCATCCGGGCGGCCAGCGGTGAGCGAAGCGGCGCGCTCGAGGTCGGCGATGGCGCGATCGAAATCCCGAATGGTGATGTATCGATGCCCGCGATGCCGATAAAAGCGCGCGTCGCGCGGATGCGCCTGGATACCGCGTGTGTAGATGGCGATCGCGTCACGAAAGCGCCCGAGATAGGCGGTGCGACGACCGAACCAGATCAGCGCGTCCGCATCGCCAGGATCCGCGGAGCTCCGCTGCCGTGCCTCTGCGAGCGCTTCCTCGTAGCGCCGTCTCGTGTCGTCCGGCAGCACGGGACGCGACAGCGGCTGCCCGAGGAGCGACGTGGCCTCGATGTCTCCGCTCGGCGACGCCGGCGGCGGCACCGGACCCGAGCGGCAGGAGGCGAGAAGCAGGAATGCAGCGGCGAATCGGCGCATACGGGTTTTGGCTGAAGGCAACTGCGAACTGCGAGCTGCGAGCTGCGAGCTGCGAACTTGCGAACTGCGAACTGCGAACTGCGGACTGCGAAATGCGAACTGCGAACTGCTGAGAGATGGGTAGGGGGACCCAACTCCTCCAACCCCTCATTCCTGGCCCCTGACTCCTGGCTCCTGGTCCACTCCTAGGTCTCCAGCCCGTGCCGAGGTATCCTATCCCCCATGCTCATCGGCGTGGCGGGAATGGTGGGGGCGGGCAAGACGACGTTGACACGAGCGCTCGCCGCGCGCTTCGGACTCCAGTTGGCACTCGAGAGCGTCGACGAGGACAACCCGTGGCTGGAGCTGTTCTATCGCGACAGTGACAGCCGCCGGGCCTACTCCCTCGAGCTGCAGCTCCACTTTCTCGCGACGCGCTTCGCGGCAATGCGTCGCATGCGCGCGCAGGGCGGAAGCTGGATTCTCGATCGCACCTGGTACGAAGACGCCGAAGTGTTCGCGCTCGGATTGTACGAGCGCGGACT
Source organism: Gemmatimonadaceae bacterium (assembly GCA_025930755.1). Taxonomy (GTDB): domain Bacteria; phylum Gemmatimonadota; class Gemmatimonadetes; order Gemmatimonadales; family Gemmatimonadaceae; genus JAICNG01. The sequence continues at coordinate 3,862 of JAICOJ010000055.1, read as the reverse complement.
CATGTCGCGTATCGAGCACGACCTCTACACACGGCTCTACATCGAGCTGCTGCACGCCCCCGCCGCGCGACCGCCGAAGCTCCTCATCTACCTGCACGGCCCCCTCGACGTCCTCCTCGGCCGCATCCGAACGCGGGGCCGTCCGTCGGAGCGCGAGACCGAGCCCGAGTACTGGGCGCATCTCCACGAGCGTTACGAGCGATGGATCGGCAACTTCCGCCATTGCCCGGTGCTCGGCATCGACGTCCGCGATTACGATCTCGTCGCCGACCCCGCGGCACTCGACACGATCGTTCACCGCATTCGTCAGCACCTCGAGCCGGCAATCCCGCAACACGAATTCTGGGAAACGGTCTCCGGTTAGGCGCTGGAGCGCATTCAGCTCGGGCGTCGCCCGCGTCTTCCCGCCACGACGAGCGCGATACCCGCCACCAGCGCCACGCCGCCGAGGACGGGACTCATCGGAATCGTCTCCCGCTGCTCGACCGTTGCCCCAATGGGCCCGACCTGCACCGTCTCGCGCCGCTTCGTGTAGCTGATCCCCTCGAACGCCAGCGCGATCGCGCCGAGGATGATGAGCAGGATGCCGACGAGAGTCGCCACGTTCATGGGCTGCGGACTCCAGGAAAGAGGAGAGAACGAGGAACGAGGAGTGAGGAAGTGGCACCACTGGCCGCGGAGCGCAAGGGCGCAAATACTTACGCGGCTCCTCGTTCCTCGTTCCCCGTTGCTCGGTGTCCCTGAGATCAGTCGCCCTCCGCCGCCGCGGGTCCATGTCGGCGGGATTCCCCTTCGATGTCCCCGTCGTGCGCTCGCTCGAGACGCTCGAGCTGGGTACGGGCGTCACCTTCTTCGTGGGCGAGAACGGATCGGGGAAATCCACGCTGCTCGAGGCGGTCGCGCTTGCGGCTGAGCTGCCGACCGTCGGGAGCGAGGAGACGCGCGACGACGCGACCCTCGCCGCGCAACGCGCGCTCGCGAAGCATCTCACCCTGTCGTGGACGAGCCGGTCGAAGCGCGGGTTCTTCCTTCGCGCCGAGGACTTCTTCGGCTATGCGAAGCGCCTGTCACGGATGAAGGCGGAGATGCGGGAGCGCATCGAGGAGGTGAAGCGAGACTACGAAGGGCGGTCGGATCTGGCGCGGTCTCTCGCCCTCGGGCCGGCGTACGCGTCGCTCGAGGCAATCGACGGTCAGTACGGTGGCGACCTCGATGGTCGCTCGCACGGCCAAAGCTTCCTCACCCTTTTTCAGGCGCGGTTCGTGCCTGGCGGTTTACACCTCCTCGACGAGCCGGAGGCGCCGCTGTCACCCCAATCACAGCTCGCGCTCATGGCGCTCATGCGGGACATGATCGCCGAGGGCGGTCAGTTCGTCGTTGCCACGCACTCTCCCATCCTTCTCGCGTTCCCTGACGCCACGATCTACACCTTCGACCGCACCCCACCGGAACGAGTCGAGTTCGAGGATCTCGAGCACGTGAACCTCACTCGCGCGTTCCTGAACGATCCCAAGTCGTTTCTGCGACGCCTCACCTGAGGCGCCGACGCTGCACTGACGGCACTGTAGCTCGAAGTATTTCAGCAGGTTGCGGGTTCACGACTCCATTCGTCTTTTCTCGGGCCGCGTCGCGGCCCTTTTGCGCCCCCGCCCCGCGTTCGCCGTATGGCCGACTTCATCACCGCGGTCTACATCTCGTTCATCATTCAGGCCGGTGGCGCGCTCCTCACGGCCGCGGTGTTTCGCAGTTTTCAGCGGTACTACCAGAAGGCGTATCTCACGCACCTGCAGTGGAGCTGGCTCGCGCTCAGCGTCCATCTCCTCGCCGGCGCCGTCGGGCTCTATCTCTCGAGCACCTTCGACGCAACGCATCCAGCTCGTCTCCTCGTCAACATCATCGCCGGGATCGCGGGATTCACGCAGATCCCGCTCGTGCTTTTTGGGACCTATGAGCTGACGACGGGCCGCGCAGTCCCCTCGGATCGCGTGCGCCGCGCGTTGATCGCCGCGGCTACGACGGGCCTCGTCACCGCGATCGTGTTCGTGTGGAAGGAGGACGCGGGCTTCGCGCGCTTCCTCGCGCGCGTCGGGCTCCGCGCGATTCTCTCCGGCGCAGGATTCCTCGCCGCCGCCTATGGAATCTGGCGCGCGCGCGCCACCGTCCAGGGACTCGGCCCTCGCATGGTGAGCGGCGCGTTCTTCGTCTACGGCCTGTTGCAGCTCCACTACCTGGGCGTCGCGGTCTACGAGTCCATTTCACAGAACTACCCGGCCTACGTCTCGTACACGGGCTTCCTCGACATCCTGATGTACTTCCTGATGGCGCTTGGTACCGTCATCTGGCTGCTCGAGAACGAGCAGAAGACGGCGATGCAGGCTGCCGCGCAAATCCAGCATCTCGCGTATCACGATACGCTGACTGGCTTGCCCAATCGCCAGCTCTTCCTCGACCGGCTCAACCTCGCCATCTCGCACGCGCACCGGTCGCAGCGGCGGCTGGCCGTGTTCTTTCTCGATCTCGATCGCTTCAAGGTCATCAACGACTCGCTCGGCCACGCGATCGGCGATCGGCTGCTACAGTCGATCTCGCGCCGTCTCACCGGACTGCTTCGTGAGGGCGACACCGTCACGCGCATCGGCGGCGACGAGTTCACGATTCTCGTGCCGCATCTGCAGCATTCCGACGACGCCATCGTCGTTGCGCGCAAGGTCCGGGATGCGCTGAAGCATCCGATCGAGATCGATGGGCGCGAGCTCTACGTCTCGACGAGCATCGGCATCTCGCTCTACCCGAACGACGGCGAAGACGCGAACGCGCTGCTGCGCAACGCCGACGCCGCCATGTACCGCGCCAAGGCGCAGGGCCGCGACACCTTCCGTCTCTACGCGCCGGCGATGAACGCCAAAGCGCTCGAGCAGCTCGCGCTCGAGAACGGACTGCGCAAGGCGATCGCGAATGGGGAGCTGATCATGCACTATCAGCCCATCGTCAGCTTCGCGACGAGCCGCGTCATTGGCGTCGAAGCCCTCATTCGGTGGAATCACCCCGAGCTCGGGCTGCTCTATCCCGCGGACTTCATCTCCCTCGCCGAAGCCACGGGACTGATCGGCCCGTTAGGCGAGTGGTCGCTGAAGGAGGCGTGCACGCAGGTGAAGACGCTGCGCGAGCGCGGGCTCAATCTGCACGCGGCCTGTAACCTGTCGGTGCGGCAGATTCAGCAGCTCGACTTCGTCGAGACGATCTCATCGATCCTGCACGACACCGGGCTCCCGGCCGAGGCGCTGGACCTGGAGATCACCGAGAGCATCGCGATGCAGAGCGACGACGACACCATCGAGAAGCTGCGCGCGGTGAAGCGCCTCGGTGTGCGCATCTCGATCGACGACTTCGGCACCGGGTACTCCTCGCTGAGCGCGCTGCGCCTCTTCCCGGTGGACTCGCTCAAGATCGATCAGTCCTTCGTGCACGACATCACCGCGACATCGGGCGACGCGGCGATCGCGACCGCGGTGATCGCGATGGCCCACTCCCTCGACCTGACGGTGATCGCCGAGGGCGTCGAGACCGAGGGCCAGCTGGCGTTCCTCCGCGGTCGCGGGTGTAACGCCTACCAGGGCTATTACGTGAGCCACCCGCTGACGGCAGAGGAGTGCGAGGCGGTGATCCGGGCGCATGATGGGTTGCCGATCGCGGTCAAGAAGAGAAAGACGGGGCGAGTGGCAAAGGCCGGCTGAGAGAGGGGTCAGGAGTCAGGAGTCAGGGATCAGGGAAGGAAAGGCGCGGCAGCTTCGCTGCCGCGCTCATCTGATGAGGGCCGCACGCGCGAAGCGCGGCGGCCCCTTTCCTTCCCTGATCCCTGACT
>JAICOJ010000186.1 GCA_025930755.1 Gemmatimonadaceae bacterium | reverse complement strand
GTGCGCACGAACTGCGGCAGCCTCGGCGGGATTCACGCGGCGATCGTGCGCGCCGGGCGACCGGTGCTCGTCGTCGCGTGGGACATGCCGTTCGTTCCGGCGGGCCTGCTGCGAGCGCTGCGCGACGCTGGCGCGCAGGCAGACGCCGTGCTTCCCGAGAGCGGATCGCGACGCGGCGTGGAGCCGTTATGCGCGTATTATTCTCCGGCGTGCGTGCCGGCGATCGAGCGCCGGCTCGAGGCCAACGACATGCGCGTCATCTCCTTCTTCGAGGAGGTGCGCGTGGCGCGTCTGCCCGAGTCGGAGATACGACGGTTCGGCGACCCGGCCGTCCTGTTCATGAACGTGAATACCCCCGATGACCTCGCGCTCGCCGAGCGGCACGCCGCCGATGGTCTCGATCGTCGGCCGGAAGCATAGCGGAAAGACGACGCTCGTCGTGCGCCTGGTGGCCGAGCTCGTCAGGCGCGGCCATCGCGTGATGACGATCAAGCATGGCTCGCACACCTTCAACCTCGACCCGGCGGCCACCGACACGTACCGGCACTACCACGAGGGAAATGCCGAGAAGGTGGCCATGATCGCTCCCGACAAGTTCGCCCTCGTCGAGCGGTGGAGCGACGAGATGCATCCGGAAGCGGTCGCGGCGCGGCACATGGCCGACGCCGATCTCGTGGTCTGCGAGGGCTTCACCCGGCTGGCGTTCCCCAAGATCGAGATCTTCCGCCGCGCGGCGCATGCGACGCCGCTTTGGGATCCGGCCTCGGCCACCGCGCGCACCTGGCGAGCCGTCGTCACCGATGCCGATGACTTCCGCGCGCCCCTGTCTATCTTTCAGTTGAGCAATGGGCGGTGGCTCGACGAGCTCGCCGCCTTCGTCGAACGTGAGCTGATGACTCCCCCATGATCAGAGCCCTCATCGTTGCCGCGGTGGTCCTCGCGGCGTGCGCGCCCACCGCCCCGATCACGATCACGCCGACTCCGGCGCGTCAGCGGGCGGCGTTGCGATGGTGGATCGACTCGGTGGTCGCCGCGCCGGAGTTCCGGAACGCGCACTGGGGCATCCTCGTCGTGGATCCGGAGCGGGCCGACACGATCGTTAGGTACAACGCCGCCAAGCTGTTCATGCCGGCCTCCAACATGAAGGTCATCACCGGGGCGGTCGCTCTGGCGCAGCTCGGTCCCGATTACCGGTTCCGCACCACCCTGCTGGCGACTGGCCCGGTGGTCGACGGGGCGCTGCGCGGCGACCTCATCCTGGTCGGCCGCGGGGATCCGACGGCCAGCGATCACATGCGCGGCGACGCGATGCTCACCATGCTCGAGCTCGCGGACTCCATCGCGGCGCGGGGCATCCTGCGCATCGACGGACGCATTCGAGCCGAAGGGGATGCGTTCCCCGGCGCGATGTACGGCTACGGCTGGTCGTGGGACGAGGTCGATGAGCCGTACTCGGCCGGCGTCGATGAGCTGTACTTCAATGAGGGCTTTTCGCGGATCATCATCCGCGGCGGTGCGTTTCCGGGTGAGCCGGTCACGGCGGCCGTGCTGCCGTCGCGCGGATACCCGCGCGTTCGCATCGATGCGCGCACGGTTCCCGAGCCTGATTCCGCGCTGACGGCCGGCGATGCGCTCGTAACGCCACTGTCGATTCGCGTCGAGCGCGACTCCTCGCCAGGCACCCTGGTCGTTCGCGGTACGATCGCGCCGCATGACAGCCAGATGGTCCGGTTCGCGCATCCGGAGCCACCGACGGCGTACATCACGGCGCTCAAGGAGGCGCTCGAGGCTCGAGGACTTTCGGTCGCGGAGAGTGACTCCGTGACGAGGGACCGGTCCACGACGCGCGATACGATAGCCGTCATCCTGTCGCCGCCGCTGCGCGAGATCATGCCGGCCTTCGAGAAGCCCTCGCAGAATCAGATCGGTGAGATTCTGCTCCGCACGCTGGGGCTCGAGCGCACGGGCGTCGGAATCCCCGACAGCGGGCGGGCGGTGATCGAGCGGCAGCTGCTGGAGTGGGGCGCGACACGCGATGGATTCGTCGTGCGCGATGGCAGCGGCCTCTCGCGCTACAACTATCTGTCGCCGGAGACGATCGTGCGCGTTCTCGAGGTGATGCGTCGGGACACGGCGTTCCCGGTGTTCTACGACGCGCTGCCGATCGCCGGTGTCGATGGGACGCTCGCCAACCGCATGAAGGGCACGTACGCGGAAGCGAACGCGCATGGGAAAACCGGCTTCGTTTCGCAGGCCCGCTCGCTGTCGGGCTACGTGACCTCGGCCGACGGGCGGCTGTTGATCTACAGCCTCCTCTGCAACAACTGGACGGTGCCGGTTCGCGTGGTCGAGCGCGTGCAGGACAGCATCGTGGCCAGACTCGCGGGCATGACGACCGGCGTGCGTTAGGTGCTGACGGTCGCGGAGGCGGTCGAGCGCATTCTCGCCGACGTCGCCCGCGGCCCGGCCGAGCGGGTCGCCCTCCCTGACGCCCTGGGACGCGTGCTCGCGACCCCGGCGATCTCCCCGATCACGATTCCCGCCTGGGACAATTCGGCGATGGACGGATACGCCGTGCACGCCGGGGACGTCGAACGCGCGTCGGCCGAGGCCCCGGTGACGCTGCCTGTCCTCGAGACGATCGCGGCCGGCGGGTTTCCGAGCCAGCCGCTCGCACCGGGATCGGCCACGCGCATCATGACGGGCGCTCCCCTTCCCGAGGGAGCAGACACCGTGGTTCGCGTGGAGGACACCGACGGCGGAACGACGAGTGTCGTCATTCGCAACGCGCGCGACGCCCACAAGAACGTGCGCTACCGCGGCGAAGACATCCGCGAGGGCGCGCGCGTGATGGAGCCCGGAACGCCGGTGCACGCGGCGCAACTCGGCGTCCTCGCGTCGATTGGCTATGACCGGGTTGACGTCTACGCCCGCCCACGCGTGGCGATCCTCACGTCCGGGGACGAGCTCGTCGATCTCGATCGGTTCGATGAGGTGCGCGCGGGACGAAAGATCGTCAGCTCCAACAGCTACACACTGGACGCGCTCGTTCGCGCCGCCGGCGGCGTTCCCGTGCACGTGGGAACGGCGCGTGATGATCCCGCGGATATCCGCGCCCGTCTGGATCGAGCGGCAGACTGCGACCTCATCGTCACCTCGGCTGGCATCTCGGTGGGCGAGTTCGATCACCTGCGGCGCGTGCTCGACGAGATGGGCGTGGCACTCCGGTTCTGGCGCGTGCGAATGCGTCCGGGCGCCCCGCTCGGATTCGGGCTGCTGCGTGGCAGACCCTGGATCGGGCTGCCAGGCAATCCCGTGTCGACGATGGTGACGTTCGACCTCTTCGTTCGCCCCGCGATTCGGAGGATGCTGGGCCACGAGCGGCTCTTTCGCCGGCCGGTGCGCGTGACGCTCGAGGAGCCGGTCTCGATCGGTGCACGGCTCACGCACTTCCTGCGCGCCACCGTGAGACCGGGAGACGACGGCCAGCTGCTCGCGCGCCTAACGGGGGCGCAGGGCTCGGGGATCCTGACGTCGATGGCGCGCGCGGACGCCTTGCTCATCGTCCCGGAGGAGCGGCCCCGCGTGGACGCGGGCGAGAGTCTCCATGCCTTCCTGCTCACCGAGGATACGCAGCTCGCGGCCGCGTTCTCGATGTGAAGGGCGACGGGCTGGTGCGCGACCTCGAGACGCGCTTCGTCACCACGATCGTCGACGTGGATGTCGCGGACGAATCCCTCTCGATCCTCAAGCCACGCAACTCCGACGATCTGATCAGCGAGGCGGACTACGTTCGCGATGAGCGGCTCCCCTATTGGGCCGACGTGTGGCCGTCGTCCCTGATTCTGGCGAAGCGCCTCGCGGATGAGGCCGGACACGGCCGCTCGTTACTCGAGCTCGGCTGCGGACTCGGGATCGTCTCCATCACCGCGCTGCGCGCGGGATTTCGCGTCGTGTCGAGCGACTACTACGAGGATGCGCTGCATTTCACGCGCGCGAACGCGTGGCGGAACCTCCGGCGGGAGCCCGCGGTACGCATGATCGACTGGCGCGCCCTTCCCGGCGATCTCGGTACGTACGACGTGATCGTCGCCGCGGACGTGCTGTACGAGATGACCTACGCGCAGCTGGTCGCCGACGCGCTCGCTGCCGCGCTCTCGCCCAGCGGCACCGCGATCATCGCCGACCCCGGCCGCATCGCGGTGGACCAGTTCGTGGACGCCTGCCAGGCGCGGGGCCTCACGAGGATCGAGCGCGACACGCGTCCCTTCGTCGAAGGCGCCATTCGCCAGAAGATCACCCTGTTCTCGATCCAGCGGGCCGGCTAGGCCGCCAGCATTTCACTCTGAATCCGAACACCCTCATGACAACCGCGGCCCTATCTCCCGGGTATGAGGGAGGTCATCCATTCGAACGAGGAACGAGAGAGTGCAGGAATGCATTGATGATGCTCGGTCCGCAGCTTCCTCGTTCCTCGGTCCTCGTTCTCGAAACTCAGCGCTGACGGAGATATCGAATGTCGTTTTTGTCACGCGCGCTCGTCGTCACGACGCTCGCGCTTTTGCCCGGCGTCGCTCTCGCGCAGGAGAGCAAGCCGCGCATGTTGTCCCCTCGCGATACCACCACGCAGAGCATCGGCTCGGCGAATCTGGTGGTCGATTACGGACGGCCATCCATGCGCCGTCGAGCGATCTTTGGCGCCCTCGTTCCGTATGACGCGCTCTGGCGCACGGGAGCGAACGAGGCGACGCATTTCCGCACCGACCGCGATCTCAGGATCGGCACGGTTCACGTGCCGCGTGGCACGTACACGCTCTGGACCATTCCCGCCCGCGACGGCTGGACGCTGATCATCAACCGCCAGACCGGACAGTGGGGGACGGACTACGACAAAACCCAGGACGTCGGCCGCACGCAAATGAAGGTCGCGACGCTGAGTGAGCCGGTCGAGCAGTTCACGATCGCGATCGAGCCGACCCGGAACGGCTCCGGCGTGCTGGTCATGCGCTGGGACACGACGCAGGCCAGCGTTCCGATCCACGTCGAGAAGTGAGGGCGTGACGGCGCCCTCGGCGCCGTCGTCACCTCGGCGTGAGCGCCAGCACGAAGTATCTCGCCGAGGCAGTCGTACTTCTGGGCATCGCGTGGGCGGTGATCCGGTGGATCGGGCGTTCCCTGCTCGACATCTCCGGCGGCTCGCGCGAGGCCGAGGGGCACCGCTTTCTCGAGAGTGTGTGGCGCCCCCCGACGACGAAGTCCGAGCAGTCGCTGTTCGTGCGAGCCGCCTCCCGAGAGACGGCGGCAGCCGGCCGCGACGATCCGCGGTACACCGACCACCGGCGCGTACTCGAGGTGACGTTTCGCGAGCTCCGCGCCGATGGGCCCGTCGCCGAGCGCGCCGCCGCGATGAGCGACGCCGAGCGCCAGGCGATCTACGATGATCTCGTCGCGCGCCTCGAGGCCGGGAATGTCTCCGATGCCGAGCGCGCGTTCGCGCTGGCGGTGGCAATGAAGCGGCTCGGGCTACGAGGCGGGAAGGCGGCGGCTGAGGTGGTGAAGAAGCTTTGATCGGCCGGACATAACGGGATAACCACAGAGACACCGAGGGCACGGAGAACGGCCAGCTGCAGCGCTGCAGCTGGCCGTTCTCGGTGCCCTCGGTGTC
>JAICOJ010000236.1 GCA_025930755.1 Gemmatimonadaceae bacterium | reverse complement strand
GTTGTGACTGCGACCCAGGATCGCGTGTTTTCAACGGAGACGCCCACCGACGGATATCAACTGGGACGCATCTTCGCTGCGTACTCGTTTGGCCAGGGTGCCATGACTCACACGGTGACGGCCCGCCTGGAGAACGTGACCAACGAGCTGTACCGGAATCATCTGTCGTTGATCAAAGACCTCGTTCCAGAGATGGGCAGGAATTTCAGGCTGCTCTACAATGTGCGGTTCTAACAGTGAACTGTCGTTCTTCGAGCACGTTGCGACATTGCTGATGGGCGGGTCCTGTCGCCGGACAGCCCCACCCGTCCTCGGCGCCAAATGCACGGCAACGGGGGAGGCGCCTGCGCGGCGGGCGGGGCGGCCCCGTCCGGCCTCATGATTGATCACATCGTCCTCGCTCGCTCGGCGGCGACCCAGCCTGCTTCCATGTCGCGCAGCTTCTGCATCCCGCGTGTGAGCGTGAGCCATCCGGGCGCACCGTTCTGCCGCAGGTGGCCGCCCAAGCGAGCGACGAGGAGGAGCGCCTCCCGCGTCGATGGCTGTGCCGGAAGTCTCGCCCCGTTCGCCGTGCTGCGAAGAATCGCGACCTGTCGGTGGCTCAGCGCGACCGTCGCGCGCGTTTCTGGGAGTTCACGGGCGAGATGCCGCAAGAGTAAGAGCTGCCACGCGATGGGCGCGAGCAACGCGAGTGCGACCAGCAGCGTGTCGAGGCTTTCGAGCTGGCGTTTCTCGTACGCGCACCCGGTCTTGAGGCACTTGAAGAATTCTTCGATAAGCCATCGCGTGCGATACCACTCGACGATCTGGAGGATGTCATCGACGGTGTCGATGGGCTCCGTCGTCGCGAGCCACCATTCGACCGGCGTTTCTCCGGCGGGCGGCTGGGCTTCCCACCCAAAGACCACATTGAGAGCGATGGTCGGGGGGAGAGCGGAGGCTCGATGATCGCGCGGACGGTGCAACACGACCCGGCGGGCGGCGAACGACACCGTCGCGACTCGTCCTTCGCGCGCTGGATGCGTCAGGCGCTGCGCACGATCCTCGGCTCGGCGCGCCGCGATGGTCACTGGCTGCTCGACCAGCACCGGGGCCTGTGCACGGACATCACTCAATCGCATGGGCGCCGGAAGCTCCCCCTCCACCTGACGGTCATAGCGCACGCGCACCAGATACCGATCCCCGTGCGCCGTCAACGCGGCGAACAGCTCATAGCTGTCGCCCTCCCGGTCCATCACGTGAATCGCCCGTCCCGGCACGCTCACTCGGCTCCGCGCCGCCGCCACGCCGTCGGCCCAGCGACGACTCTCCTTCTGCGGATCGCGAAACCGTTCCCGCCATGCCACTTTGGGCCCCGCCTTCGGGTGCCGCGTAAACGGGACCGCAGCGACCAGGCCCAACGGGGCCCGCACACCATCGGCCGAGACCGCCAGAGCCGCATGAAACCAAAACCCGTGACGGCGTGGTCCCAGCTGGGTCAGGCCGGGCTGGGCCTGCTCACGCGGAAAGGCCATCTCCGTCGTATCGTGAATGACCAACACTTCATCCAACGCGCGACAGCGGGCCCCGGTCGCCTCCAGGTGGGGCGCAAGAATCGCTGGCAGGGAGATGCGCCGATTGCGCAGAAACCGATACAACGCTTCCGTCTCGCTCCCATCGGCGCAGGCCTCGGGAAATCCAACGTCCGGGGATCGCTCCAGCACCGTCATGACACGATTGCGGCGCGCATTGAGCCGAGCATCTCCCAAATCTCCACTGGCCATCTCGTCGCGCAGGGACCCGCGTGCACGCACCACCTCGGTACTCGAACGCGCCATCGCCAGCCTCCCTCGAACCGTGAGGCCTCCTTTAGATCACGTTCGATCAGCAGATGCAAGCACTTCATTCGCAAAAAGAAAGATGTGCCGGATCATGAGGCCGGACGGGGCCGCCCCGCCCGCCGCGCAGGCGCCTGCCCCGGTGCCGTGCATTTGGCGCCGAGGACGGGTGGGGCTGTCCGGCGACAGGCCCCGCCATGAGTAATTTCGCAACGTGCTCCTAATCTCCCCAGCGAAGCACTTCAATTCGCACCGGCGTGCGTCCGGCGCGTACGAAGTTGAGGCTGGTTGCCGCCCCCTGGGACACGTCGATGATGACGCCCTCCGACCGGGGAACCCGGGCTGGACCGCGATCGACGATGCGAAGCTCGACCGCACGTCCATTTCTCACATTCGTAACTCGAACGACGGTCCCGAAAGGGTAGGACGGGTGGGCGGCCACCATCGATTTCATGTCGAACTTACTGCCGCTCGCGGTCTCTTTACCGTGGAATCCTGGGCCATAGAACGACGCCAGCCCCTCGCGAACCTCGAGAATCGCGCTGGAAGTGCCCGTAGTTGCAGGTGCTTTCGACCGGGTCGCACACCCGGGAGCGATCAGCACCATGATCGGAATGACGATACGGGCGACGCGCCTGAATCGCACCTTCGAACTCTTCATCACAAAGCGTGCCGGTTCAGGATACCTTTCGCAGACTTGCAGAGGTTCGACGTTCCTCCCATTGACAGTCTATGGGAACGGCGCTACAGTTCCTGCTCACATAAACTGTCTATGGGGGACCTGACCGCACGCAACCCGGACCTGCTCCGGGGGACCGTCGAGCTTCTCATCCTGAAGGCGCTCACACACGGACGCCAGCACGGCTTCGGCATCGCACGCTGGCTCGAGGACGTGACGAGCGACGTGCTGCATCTTGAAGAGGGGTCGCTCTATCCAGCACTGCATCGCATGGAGCGGCGTGGCTGGCTCGAAGCGGAGTGGGGCGTCTCCGACAACAATCGACAGGTCAAGTACTACAAGCTGACGCGTCGCGGTCGCGAGTACCTGCAGCGCGAGAGCTCGGGCTGGACGGAGTTCGCCAACGCCGTCTTCAAGGTTCTTCAGACAACGTAGAAGCGCGAACGTGGGAACACTCCGATGTGGCGGCGCTACCTTCGGTTCTGGGGCGCCGATCCGCCTGCCGATGTCGACGCCGAGATCGACTTTCACCTCGAAGAGCTCGTCCGGCATCTCGTTGCGCGTGGCATGACGCCCGAGCAGGCGAGGGCCGAGGCGTCCAAACGCTTCGGCAACGTGGCCCGCGTTCGCTCCGAGTGCGTGAGCGTTGATGAAGGTTCGATGAAGGCAGCAACGCGGCGCGAGGCGCGCGATGCGCTGTCGCAGGATATTCGCGACGGCTTCCGTGCTCTTCGCGGGAACTCGACGTTCACGGTCGGTGCCGCCGTGATTCTCGCGTTGGGCATCGG
>JAICOJ010000138.1 GCA_025930755.1 Gemmatimonadaceae bacterium | reverse complement strand
GTCAGCCCCGAGTCCTTCACCCACGGTACGTCCGAGCAGCGCGCGCGGTGGTTCAGACGCGGGCTGGAAAGTGGGGACCCTCGAACCTGCAATACGCTCGAGGGCGGGATCTGACGAGGAGTCAGGAGTCAGGAGTCAGGAGTCAGGGGTCAGGGAAGGAAAAGGGCCGCCGCGCTTCGCGCGTGCGGCCCCTCATCAGATGAGCGCGGCAGCTGCGCTGCCGCGCCTTTCCATCCCTGACCCCGGACTCCTGACCCCTGACTCCGCGTCAGATCCCGCCCTCGAGCGTATTGCAGGTTCGAGGGTCCCCACTTTCCAGCCCGCGTCTGAACCACCGCGCGCGCTGCTCGGACGTACCGTGGGTGAAGGACTCGGGGCTGACGCCCCCGCCCGACTGGGATTGAATTCGATCGTCACCGATCGCCGCCGCGGCGTTCAAGCCTTCCTCGACGTCGCCTCGTTCCAGGATCTGCCGCTGGCTGGTCGAGTTGCCCCAGATCCCGGCGTAGCAGTCGGCCTGAAGCTCGAGTCGCACCGACAGGGCGTTCGCCTGACCGGGGCGAGCTGACTGCATCTGGCGCACCTCTGCGGCGGTGCCGGTCACGTTCTGAACGTGGTGCCCCAGCTCATGCGCGATGACGTATGCCTGCGCGAAGTCGCCGGGGGCACCGAACCGCTGCTGGAGCGCATCGTAGAAGCCGAGGTCGATGTAGACCTTCTCGTCGACCGGGCAATAGAAGGGACCCATGGCTGACTGGCCCGTGCCGCATCCGGATTGCACGTAGTCGCGAAACAGGACGAGCTTGGCCTCGCGGTACTGCCCGCCATACCGGGGCAGGATGTCCGTCCAGACGCGCTGCGCATCGTCGAGCACGAAGGAGACGAACTCGACGAGCTCCCGCTCTTCCGGCGTCTCCTCGATGGAGCCCTGCTCGGTCGCGGTCGTGGGGATTCCTCCCCCGCCGCCGCCGCCCCCGCTGAAGATGTCACCGCCAAAAAGAAGGCCCAGGATCAGGACGATGATCGTCCCGCCGAGGCCCATGCCTTTTCCGATGCCGAACCCGCCGCCGCCAAATCCGCGCGACCCGCGCAGGTCCTCGATGTTTCTGCTCCGTCCGCCACGTGTCCACCGCATCGCAGTATCCTCCAATGGATACCGGGCTCATTCGCAGGAAGTGGACCCGGCGACCTGGTGACTCGGATCACGTCGGCTGCGAACTGCGAACGCGAACTGCGAACTCAAACCCCACCCGGGTTTAGGTCGCAGTTCGCAATTCGCAGTTGCTTTTTTATCTCCCCAGCAACCGATCCAGAAACCCGAGCTCGGTATTGTCGCCGGAGGCCGCCCGCGCCAGCGCCTCTGCGAAGTCCGGCGCCGTCGCGAAACGGTCATTGAGATCCCGAGCCATGCCCTTGAGCAGTACACGCTCGACGTCGGCAGGATAGTCGAGCTCGGGGCGCATCTTCCGCAGCGGGATCGGATCGCTGCGCAGCCGCGCAAGCATCAGCTCCTGCTGGGAGCGGCCCTCGAACGGCAGCTTGCCGGTGAGCATCTCGAACGTCATGAGCGCCAGCGAGTAGACGTCCGTTCGCGGATCGAGCGGTTTTCCGCGGAGCTGCTCCGGACTCATGAACTCCGGGGTGCCTAACACAATCCCGGTCGCGGTGAGCTTCTCCGCCTCGGCGCCGGCCCGCCGGTCCTTCGCCAATCCGAAGTCCATCACCACCGCTCGCTCGGCGCCGCCCGGCTCGCGGCACAGCATCACGTTCTCGGGTTTGAGATCGCGATGGATGATTCGCAGCTGGTGTGCCACCTGAAGACCAGCGGCGATGTCGCGCACGAAGGGCACGACCTCGGCGAGCGGGATGTGCCCCATCCGGTGGGTGCGATCGCAGAGCAGCTCACCTTCTACGAACGGCATCACGACGTACACCATGCCGGTGTCGGTCTCGCCGAGCCGGATGATGTGACAGACGTTGGGATGCGCCAGCCGCCCGGCGAGTGCGGCTTCCCGCCGCAGCCGGGCCAGGGAGTTCCTATCCGCCGATAACGCGGGCGACAGGATCTTGATCGCGACGCGCTCGTTCGTCTCGAGATCCTGGGCGAGATAGACGAACGACATGCCGCCTTCGCCGACCTTCCGCTCGATGCGATAGCGCTCGTCGAGAACGAGCCCCGCCATCGTGGCGTGCGACGGCGGCCGGGAGCTGGGCTGCGGCGTCGTGGGTACCGCGCGAGCGCCGCTCGACGGCGGACCGTACTGCGGCCACTCGGCACTGCGGTTCGGCGGCGTCGTCGGCTCTTTCACGAGCTGCACCCCGTCGCGCTTACAGAACCGCGCCTCGCCCGGATAGAGCGTCCCGCACCGCGGGCAGCGCATGCTCACGCGCGCACCTTGTTACGCCCTTCCGCCTTCGCGCGATAGAGGGCGTCGTCAGCGTGGGAGATGAGATCCTCCGTGGTCTCGATGCTCGCGGATGGGAACGTCGCCACCCCGATGCTCACCGTCAGGCTCAATGGCTCCTCACCGTCTTCCCCGGCAACCCGGTGCTCCGAGATCCGCTGACGAAGCCGCTCAGCGAAGGCGACTGCGCCTTCCTCGGCCGTCTCCGGAAGGACAACGACGAACTCCTCGCCTCCGTAACGCGCGACGATGTCGACCGTCCGCACCTCGCGCTGGATGATCATCGACACGTCGCGCAGAACGTCATCGCCGACGAGGTGGCCATGCGTGTCGTTCACGCGCTTGAAGTGGTCGAGATCGACCATGAGCAGCGTCAGGATGAGCCCGTACCGGCGGGCGCGCTCCATCTCCTCATCGAGCCGGTCGACGAGGGCGCGGCGGTTGAGCGTGAGGGTGAGTGGATCGGTGATCGCCAGCATCTCGAGGCGCGCCTTGTCGGCTTTCGTCCGCTCGATCACGCGGGCCTTCTCGATGGCCGCGACCGCCGCCTTGATGACGGCATCGGCAAACTCGACGTCGTCCCGCCGAAGGGGAGTCTCGTGCCGGGTGGTGCGGAGGAAGAACACGCCCGCGAGCTGACGGTCCACACGGAACGGGAGGGCGATCACCGATCGGATCGAGACGACCGTCCCGCTGCGATCCCAATCGCGTCGGACGTCCTCGTACAGCGGGCTCGTGAGGACATCCTCGATCAGCACCGGCTCGCCCCGGTCCAGCGCCGTGCGGATCTCGGGATAGCGATCGAGACGAATCTCGAAGTCGCGAAGCTGTGGGTTTTCATACGCGGTGGCGACCGTCCCCATCTCGTCACCGGGCCGCGCGAACACGAGCGAGCAATGGGAGAGATTCAGGGCACGCGCGACGCGTCGAACGAGGATGTGATAGATCTCGTCAGGCGAGAGGTCGCCCGTGACCTCGTGCAGAATGTCGACGAGCTGACGGCGGCTCTCCGCCTCGTCGCGAGCGCGTTGAAGCTGCACTTCGGTGACGCGAAGCTCCTGCCGGGCGCGCGACAGCGTGTCGCTCACGCGAAGCTGCGCCTGAATGCGCGCGAGGAGCTCGCGCACGCGGAACGGCTTCGGCACGAAGTCCGACGCGCCGAGGCCGAGCGTTCGCACCGCGGCCTCCTCGGGCGGCATCGCCGAGATCATGAGGACGGGAAGGTCGCGCCACCGGTCGTCGCCGCGGATGCGCTCCAGCACCTCGAAGCCATCGAGGTCCGGCATCATGATGTCGAGCAGCAGGAGGTCGGGCACCGACGTCTCGAGCTGCTCGAGCAGCAGGCGCGACCCGGGCACGGCGATGACATCATACCCGTGCTCCTTGAGAATCCAGGAGACGGTCTTGAGGAGTGCCTCGTCATCGTCGACGACGAGGATTCGCGGCTTACCGGGGGCTAAGGAGGTCACGCAACCCCGTCCACTCGATGTTGCCCCCGCTCAGCACGCACACCGTGTCACCGGTCGCCCGCACCGCACCGGTCTGGAGCGCCGCGAAAGTGATCGCGCCACTCGGCTCGGCCACGATCTTCATGCGGTCGAGAAGCCAGCGCATCGCGTCGACGAGCGCGTCATCGGCCACCGTCACGACGTCGTCGAGATACGCCTGATGGTGAGCGAAGTTGAGTGATCCGATTTGCACGGCGAGCAGTCCATCGGCGAGGGAGCTGGAGTGCTCGAGCAGCACGGGACGCGCCGCCGCGCGGGCACGCGTCAGCTTGGGCGCACCGGCCGGCTCGACGCCGATGACGCGCGCTGATGGAACGAGGAGCTTGACGGCCGTCGCCACCCCGGCGCTCAAGCCGCCTCCCCCGACCGGAACGATCACCGTATCCACCCGCGGCAGATCTTCGGTGATCTCGAGTCCCACGGTTCCCTGGCCGGCGATGATCACCGGATCATCGTAGGGAGGGACCATCGTCAGTCCCTTCTCGGCGACGAGCTCGACCGCGCGGTCCATGCGGTCCTTGGTGGTCGTCCCGGCGAGCACGACCGTCGCGCCGAGACGCTCGGCGCCCGCCCGCTTTGCCGGCGTCACTGTCGTCGGCATGACGACGGTTGCCTTGACGCCAAAGAGCTGCGCCGCAGCGGCGACCGCTTGTGCGTGATTGCCGGACGACGGAGCGATTACCCCGCGGGCGCGTGCCTCCGGCGAGAGCCGCGAAAGAAAGGTGTAGGCACCGCGGAACTTGAACGCGCCCGTTCGCTGAAGCATCTCGGGCTTGAGCCACACGCGCGTGTCGCGATCGACCTCGTCCGCGAGGAGGAGCGGCGTGCGGGTCGCCATGCCACGCAGCCGAGCCGCGGCATCGCGTATGTCGTTGAGCGAGACGAGCTCTTGAGCGATCGCGGAGAGAGACATGACCGGAGCGGGGAACGAGGAATGAGGAAATTCGATCGAACCGAAGCGGGGACTCAATCCATCGAATTCCTCGTTCCTCGTTCCTCGTTCCTCACTGGTCTTACCCAAAATAGCGAAATTCCCCGAGAGCAATAAGACGGCGTGTCTTCGGGTGACGGCTGGAACTGCAAGCTGCGAACTGCGAACTGCGAACCAAAACCCTCCGGAGGGTACATCTGGCATTCGTACCCTCCCGAGGGTTTTAGTTCGCAGTTCGCAGCTCGCAGCTTGCAGTCCGCAGTTCGCAGCTTGACACCGCCTAAACCCACCTGCACGTTGGTCACCCGAAGTCTCCCAGGAGGCCCGATCTCCACCGACATCACCCGCCGCGAAGCCCTGCGTCGTGCCGCCATCATTCTTGGCGGGACCCTGTCCGCGCCGACGATCGCCGCCGTCCTGGCTGGCTGCGGCGACCAGCGAGCCGCTGCGAAGCCTCAATGGGCCCCACGCACCCTCACCCCTGAGCAGCGCGCGATGGTGGTCGCGATCGCCGATACCATCATTCCCGAGACGGAGACGCCGGGAGCGCGGGCAGCACAGGTAGACCAGTTCGTCGACACGCTCCTTTCGGACCACTTCTCGGCCGAGGACAAGGAGCGCTTCCTCGCGGGGCTTACGCGACTGGAAGCGCGGGCGCGCCGCACTCATCAGAAGGGATTCGCCGAGCTTACGCCGGCCCAGCACACCCAGATGGTCGGGGAGCTCGATCGGCTCGCGTTCCAGGAGCAGACGCTCGCGGAGAAGCCGGCGGAGGGCACGACGGCGCCTTCGCCGCGCTCGCAGGAGTCGGACGTGCAGGTCGGACAGGGCGTGGGTGCGACCCCCGCCGAGGCGGCCTCCCCGCAGCCGGATGCGGCCGACGTGGGACGGGAGAGCTTCTTCCGCATGATGAAAGAGCTCACGATCGTCGGATACTACACCTCCGAAGTGGGACAGACGCAGGAGCTCCGCGTCAACCCGATGAAACCCTACCGCGACATCCCGTACACCGCCGGGACGCCGAGCTGGGCCTAACGACATGCTCATTCAGCAGCGCGAGGAATACGACGCCATCGTCGTCGGCTCCGGAATCAGCGGCGGCTGGGCCGCCAAGGAGCTGTGCGAGAAAGGGCTCCGGACGCTCGTCCTCGAGCGCGGGCGCAACGTCGAGCACCAGAAGGACTACATCACCGAGCACAAGCGGGACTACGAGTTCCCGATGCGCCAGCGGCGGATCCCGCCGGAGAGTCCGCTGGCCAAGGACTATCAGATTCAGGCACGCACCGGCCAGTTCGTCGAAGCGGCCGTGCACTTCTTTCAGAAGGACAGCGAGCATCCCTACATCGAGGAGAAGCCCTTCACCTGGATTCAGGGCAATCAGGTCGGCGGGCGCTCCCTGATCTGGGGACGCCAGACATACCGGTGGAGCGACCTCGACTTCGAGGCGAACCTCAAGGACGGCTACGGCGTGGATTGGCCGATTCGCTACCGCGATATCGAGCCGTGGTACAGCTACGTCGAGCGTTTCGCCGGTATCACCGGCGAGAAGCTCGGGCTTCCCTATCTCCCGGATGGCGAGTTCCAGAAGCCGATGGAGCTCAACGCCGGCGAGAAATTCGTGAAGGCGGGGATCGAGCGCGCGTTTCCGGGACGGCACGTCACCATCGGTCGCTGCGCCGTCCTCACCGAAGCGATCGGCGACCGGCAGCCCTGCCACTATTGCGGCCCATGCTATCGCGGGTGCTCCACGGGTTCGTACTTCTCGAGTCAATCGTCGACGCTGCCTGCGGCACGCAAGACCGGAAGGCTCACGCTGCGCGCCAACAGCCTGGCGCACAGCGTCATCTACGACGAAACGCAGGACCGCGCGACCGGCGTGCGGTTCGTCGACACGAGCACGGGTGAGACGCACGAGGTCTTCGCCAAGGTGATCTTCCTCTGCGCCTCCACGCTCGGTACCACGCGTTTGATGCTCAATTCGAAGACGCCGCGGTTCCCGAACGGCCTCGGCAATTCCAGCGGCGTGGTCGGGCATTACCTGATGGACCACCACTTCATGGTGGGTGCGCGAGGCGAGGTGCCGGGTCTCATGGACCGGTATTACGAAGGCAATCGTCCGAACGGCTTCTACATCCCGCGCTTCCGCAACCTCGCAGGGCCGAGGTCCGATCGTCTGAAGTTCTCTCGCGGCTACGGCTATCAGGGCGGCGCTGGTCGCGCCGGTTGGGGACGGGGCATTGGTGAAGAGGGATTCGGCGTCGAGCTGAAAAAGAAGCTCCACGATCCCGGGCCGTGGGGTGTGGGGATGCTGGCGTTCGGCGAAGCGCTTCCGGTGAAGGAGAACCGCGTCTGGCTCGATCCACAGCAGACTGACAAGTGGGGAATTCCCCTGCTGCGGATCAGCTGCGAGTGGACGCAGAACGAGATGGCCATGCGTCAGGACATGCGGGAGCAGGCCGGCGAGATGCTGGAAGCGGCGGGCGTTCAAAACGTGAACAGCTGGGACGCGAATGCGCCGGGTGATCTGGGCGCCGAGCCCGGACTCGGCATTCACGAGATGGGAACGGCGCGCATGGGTCGCGATCCGAAGACCTCCGCGCTCAACGCCAACAACCAGCTCCACGACGCGCCTAACGTCTACGTGACCGATGGCGCCTGTATGACCAGCTCGGCCTGCCAGAATCCGTCGATCACCTACATGGCGCTCACCGCGCGCGCGGCGGACCACGCCGTGCGCGAGCTGCAGCGTCGCAACCTCTGAGTCGGTCGCCATGAACCGTCGAAGGTTCCTCGCGACGGGAGTCGGCGCTGGTGCCGCCGCGCTCGTGGGCGCGGGAACCGCGCGCGCCGAGAGCGCCGCGCCCGGGGCGGCGTTCAAGCATTCCGTCTGTCGCTGGCCGTACGGGAAGCTTTCCGTCGACCAGCTCGCGAGAATGGCACGCGAGCTCGAGCTGGATTCCGTGGAGCTGCTCGAGCGCGACGAGTGGCCGATCGCGCGCAGTCACGGGCTCACCTGTGCCATGGGATACGCTCCCGTTCCCGAGCCACGCACGCGGTTGACGCGCGGGTTCAACCGCCTGGAGAACCATGCGTGGCTGGTGCCGGCCTACGAGCGCGCGATCCCACTCGCCGCCGCCTCGCGCATCCCGAATCTCATTTGCTTTTCGGGCAACCGCGACGGTCTGGACGATGAGGAAGGGCTCGCCAACTGCGCGCGCGGGCTCGACGCGCTCCTCCCCGCGGCGGAGCGACATGGCGTCACGATCTGCATGGAGCTCCTCAACTCCAAGGTGGACCACCCCGACTACCAGTGCGATCGCACGCCCTGGGGTGTCGCGCTCGTGAAGCGGCTCGGGTCGGAGCGATTCAAGCTGCTCTACGACATCTACCACATGCAGATCATGGAAGGCGACGTGATCCGCACGATCCGTGATAACCATCAGTACATCGGGCACTACCACACCGCGGGCGTGCCCGGGCGCCACGAGATCGACGCGTCGCAGGAGCTGAACTATCCGGCGATCATGCGCGCGATTGCCGACACCGGCTTTACGGGCTTCGTCGCGCAGGAATTCATCCCGACGCGCGATCCAAGGACCGCGCTGGCGGAGGCGGTGGCGATCTGTAGGGTCTGAGGGGTTCTCAGGGTCCTCGGGTCCTCAGGGTCCTCAGGGTCCTCGAGGTGCTAGGTGCTCAGGGGTTTCGGACCCTGAGGACCCTGAGGACCCTGAGGACCCTGAGGACCCTGAGGACCCCGAGGACCTTTCAGAACCTCACTGCCGTTCCAAGCCGGATAGTCCTCGGCGGCACTCGCGCGCGCGCGGAGGCGAAGCTTCCCGTCGCATTCGGGTCGCTCTGCGAGTCGATCGCCACATTGGCCTCCGTGATCGCGCGGTTGCCGAGCACGTTGAAGCCGTCCAGCGACAGCACCCATTCGGCGCGGCCGAGGTGAAAGCCTCGCTCCAGATGTAGATCGAGCGTCACCCGGTCGGGATACGTGCGGCTTCCCCGCTCCTCCAGAAAGACGCGCTGGCCTGAGATCTCGCGGAAGACCGTATAGTCGATCCGTGATGTGTCGGCGGCGATCGCGACCGGATCGTTGATGTCGAAGTTGAACAGGAGGCCGTTGATCGTGAACGTCGGCGCGAACGCATCGCCGCGCATCGCCGTGACGAAGGCGCCGCCGCGGAAGCCGAATGGGAGTGCGCCAGTCACGCGCAGCTTGGCCTCGAACTCGCTGGAGTTCGGCAACCGGCCGAAGCCCAGAATCGCCTCGTTCGGGCGCACGAACGGCCCGGCGCCGCTGCCCGCGGGGTCGTCATAGCCGGTGACACTGAACAGGTTGCCCTCGAGCTTCGTCAGCGCCAGCGAGCCCGTCACTGACCAGAGGGGAAAGCGGCCGGAGACGATCAGCTGACCCTGGTTGAACACCCGTCGCGCGCCGGGAGCGGTCG
>JAICOJ010000203.1 GCA_025930755.1 Gemmatimonadaceae bacterium | reverse complement strand
CGAGCAACGACTGCGAACTGCGAGCTGCGAACTGCGAACTAACTGCCTGTATCTGCCCCCGAAACTGCCCGAAGGCTTCAGCTCGCAGCTCGCAGTTCGCAGTTCGCAGTTCGCAGCTCGCAGTTCGCAGTTCGCAGTTCGCAGTTCGCAGTTCGCAGTCTACCTATGCATCGGCAGCGTCGCGTCGACTTCGCTCGCCTCTCCTGGACCCGACGCCTGCTCGAATTCCCGGATCAGGACATCCATCATCTCCTTCCGCCGGTCGTACAGGCGCTTGAGCGGGCGGGAGCGGCGATTGGCCAGTGCGTAGCTCGTGAGAAGGGGGAGGGAAATCGTCGAATCGGCGTAGCACACCACTGCGTCGGGAAGGCGATCCGGATCGATCTTCCCCCAGCTCACCGCTTCCGCCGGCGTCGCTCCCGACAGGCCGCCGGTGTCGGGCCGCGCGTCGGTCATCTGCAGGAAGAAGTCGTGGCCCTTCTCGTCGATGCCGAGCACTTCCTGGATTTGCGGCTCGGTCTGGAGCGCGAAGTTCTTCGGCGACCCCCCACCGACGATGAACACGCCGCTCTTGCCACCCCCGCGCTTCGCGCTGAGCACGATCGACGCCGTCTCGTTCACGTCGCGATTCGGGTCCAGAATGAGCTTGTTCCCCTCGAGCGCGAGGGCGGCGATGTTCATCCCGATCGACGAGTCACCGGGAGACGACGTGTAGATCGGGACGCCGGCGCTGTGCGCCGCCGAGAGCAGCGACTTGGTACCGATGCCTAACGCACGCTCGCGCTCCCGCACGTACTTCCCCGCCAGCCAGTGGAACTCGGCGCTCGACATCGGCCGCTGAAACTCCGGCTGGGCGATGATCTTGCGGAAGAACGCATCGGTGGAGAGCAGCACGTCGTAGTCGAAGAAGATGTCGTAGATGCGCACGATCCCTTCTTCGCGCAGCACGACGTCCGACTCCTGCGGGTTTCCGCGATGCATCGCGAGACCCAATCCGAAGTGCGTATCGTGGTAGAGGTTGGCGCCTGTGGAAATGATCCAGTCGACGAAGCCGGACTCAATGAGCGGAATGATCGCGGCCATGCCGAGCCCGGCGGGTGTCAGCGCGCCGGTGAGCGTGAGCCCGACCGTGACGTCGGCCTCGAGCATCTTGCGCGTGTACAGGAGACACGCTTCACGAAGGCGCGCCGCGTTGTAGGCGAGAAAGGCGTTGTCGATGAGGTCCGCGACGGTCTCCTTCCCGGTTATCGGCGAGGGCGAGATCGCCTGCCCGCGTAGAAAGCGGGACTCCTGCGCCTTCGCGCGCCCATCCCCTTTCGCCTCACGAGCTTCCGCCGCGGCCTTCTGCGCCGCCTTGGGCCCAGCCGGTGACGCGCGCTTTCCAGTGCCATGGCGAGACGTCTTGAAGCCTCCGCGATCCCGCTCCTCGGACTTCGCTCGACCACCTTGACGACCGCGATCACCTCGCCCGCCTTTAGATTTTTTCATAGATCGCCTCGCGCTCGCTCGCGATCTGCGTCTGCGCGTTGTACGCCGTGACGACCGCGCTCGCCGCCTCGGCGGGATCGTCCGTGATGAGAATGAGATCCATGTCACCCGCCGAGATCTTTTTCTCGAGCAGCACGCGCGACTGCAGCCAGCGGATCAGGCCCGCCCAGTAGTGGCGCCCCATCAGGATCACGGGGAATTGATAGATCTTTCCCGTCTGAATGAGGGTGAGCGCCTCGAAGAGCTCGTCGAGCGTGCCAAAGCCACCCGGGAAGATGATGAACGCAATCGAGTACTTGATGAACATCGTCTTCCGCACCATGAAGTAGCGGAAGTTGATGAGGGTGTCGACGTAGGGATTCGCCCCCTGCTCGAAGGGAAGCTCGATGTTGCACCCGATGGAGCGACCGCCGGCATCGCGTGCGCCACGATTGGCCGCTTCCATGATTCCCGGACCGGCGCCGGTAATGATCGCGAAGCCGGCCTCGGCCAACAGGCGCGACGTCTCGCGCGCCTTCTCGTAATGCGGATCATCCGGGCCGATGCGGGCCGATCCGAACACCGCGACGCCCTTCTCAATGGACGCGAGCGTATCGAAGCCCTCGATGAACTCGCTCGTGATCCGCAGCACGCGCCACGTATCGGTGCGCGTAAAGTCGCGTCGTTCGTTGCTCCTCGTGTGAAGAAGCTTCTCGTCCTCGGTGACGGGAGGACTCCAGTCGCGAATGGATTGATCGATGAGGATCTTCGTGGCGCCCGAGCGCCGGCCCGGCGCTTCCTGGGACGGCGGGCGACGCCCAGCGGCGATATGCCCTTCTTCGGTGCGTTCGCGAAGCCCTTCACGCGACTCCGCTTCTGCTTCCGCGGTGATGGTCGGGTTCGCCTTCTTCCCGGTCGCGGTTCGTAGCGTGCGCGCCCGTTTCTGCGAGCGAGACGTCTTTGGAGTTTTCGAGTTTTTTCTGGCCATGCCTGTGGATCGGCAACCGAGTGAGACCACGACGGGCGCCGAAAGGTAGTTGAGATTGATACTTCCGACTACTCGTACGGGATCGGCATACTAGGAAGGGCCACGCGCAGTCTCGCTTGCGTTCTGGTTCAACTCCTTTAGGGCTGGCATCCGGTTCACAGTGGGGACGCGGATTTCGCGGCCCTATACGCGCCCACACCACATCACGAGACTTCCCAAAATGACACTGCGCTTCGGCTCCCTGGCTCTGCTCTTCGTCACCGCCGTGCTCAACGCCCAGCCCGGCGGCCAACGCCGGGAGATCGCGCCGGCACCGGGCGCGACACCGATTCCCGCCGACTCGCTGCCCCCATACGTGCGGCAATCTGCGCCCACCGATCCCATCATCGCGCGCATCTGGGAAGAGGGGTCGCAGCGCTCACAAGTCGCGATACTCGCGCAGGCGCTCGTCGACTCCATCGGTGCACGGCTCACCGCGTCGCCCGAAATCGAGAGCGCGAGCCGGTGGGCGATGTCCATGTACCAGCGGTGGGGCATCCCGGCGCGGCAGCACCGTTATGGCACGTGGCCATCCTGGCAACGCGGCCACACGCACGTCGATCTGATAGCACCGCGGGTGCGCACACTCGAAGCCATTACGTTGGCGTGGAGTCCCGGCACGGGCGGCAAGGCTGTCACCGGCGATGTGGTAACGCTGCCGGACTCGGGCGGCACTGATGCCTACGCGACATGGCTGCGCAGCGTCCGCGGGAAATTCGTTCTCGCGAGTGCCCCGCAGCTGTCCTGTCGCTCGCGGGACCAGTGGGCCGAATATGGAACGCCGGAATCGCAGGAGCGGATTCGTGCGCAGCAGGACTCGGTAAATGGCGTCTGGCGTTCGCGAATCGCCGCCGCCGATAGCCTCCAGGACCGCTTGCGCGCCGCCGGGGCGGCCGGCGTCATCACCCACGGCTTCTCCGGCTATCCCGGCATCGACAAGGTCTTCGGCTCGCCGCGGCTTCGCCTCCTTGGCATCGACATCACCTGTGAGGACTACGGGCTCCTCGCGCGGATGGCCGAGCGGCGGCAGTCACCACGGCTGCGGGTCGATGCGGCAACGGAGATGCGCGGTGAGCGCCCGGTGTTCAACACCATCGCCGAGATGCGGGGACGCGAGAGGCCTGACGAGTACGTGATTCTTTCCGCGCACTTCGATTCGTGGTCGGCCTCCGGCGGCGCCACCGACAATGGCACGGGCACCGTCGCGATGATGGAGGCGATGCGGATTTTGAGAGCGGTGCTCCCGAACCCGCGGCGCACGATCCTCGTTGGGCACTGGAGCGGCGAGGAGCAGGGATTGAACGGCTCGCGCGCCTTCGTCGAGGATCACCCGGCGATCGTGCAGGGACTCCAGGCGCTGTTCAACCAGGACAACGGTACCGGTCGCATCGTGTCCATGAGCCCCGGCGCGTTGCCGGGGACCGCGCCGATTCTCCAGCGGTACCTCGGCGAGATTCCGCGGGAGATTACGCAATTCATTCGATTCGGACGCCCGGGTATGCCGCCGACGGGAGGATCCGATCACGCCTCGTTCGCCTGCGCCGGGGCGCCGGCGTTCGGCCTCGGCTCCCTGAGCTGGGATTACGGCCTAACGACCTGGCACACCAATCGCGACACGTACGACAAGATCGTGCTCGATGACCTGCGCAGTAACGCGATCCTGATCGCGTCGCTCGCCTATCAGGCCTCGGAAGACCCGGCGACGATGCCGCGCGACCGGCTCGACCCCTTGCCCACCGATCCGCAGACGGGCCAGGCCCGCGCGTGGCCGGAATGCCGGAAGGGGCTGCGGAGCGCCGAGGGGTACGCGCGGTAAAGGGGGATCAGGAGTCAGGAGTCAGGAGTCAGGAGTCAGGAGTCAGGAGTCAGGAGTCAGGAGTCAGGGGTGGAAAGGCAAACGGCCGCGCAACGCGCGGCCGTTTGCTCATCTGATGAGCGCGTCTGCCGCGAAGCGGCGACGCGCCTTTCCACCCCTGACTCCTGACTCCTGACTCCTGACTCCTGACTCCTGACCCCTGACTCCTGACTCCTGAATCCCCCTTTAACGCGCGTACCCCTCGGCGCTCCGCAGCCCCTTCCGGCATTCCGGCCACGCGCGGGCCTGGCCCGTCTGCGGATCGGTGGGCAAGG
>JAICOJ010000164.1 GCA_025930755.1 Gemmatimonadaceae bacterium | reverse complement strand
GCGAAGACGAAGATCAACCCGGCGCCGGCCCTGTGCCTCGGGCGACTGGAAGCGATTCGCGAGCCGCCGACGCAAGGATCTGGATTGAACGGCCTGTTTTTTTGCCGCCGGGGAGGCGTTAAAAAAGCGGCCGCTCCCTATATCTCGCAGTACCGCTCGACCCAACCCGGCTGATCCGTCCACGCGTCGACCAGATCGTCCGCCAGCCTGATAACCTCGTCGCGGAGCTCGACGTCACCCAGCGCCACGCGCGACAACGCTTCCTCGCCATGGATGGCGCCGAGGATGTTCCCCGCGATCGCGCCCGTGCTGTCGCTGTCTCCCGAGTGATTGACCGCCGTCGTCAGCCCCTTCCGCAATTCCGCTTCACCAACCATCGCGGCGTACACGCCGATCGCCAGCGCCTCCTCGGCCACCCAGCCTTGACCGAGCTGCTCGACGTCGGCATCGGCACCGTCCTCTTTCCATAAACCGGTGACCTTTCGCAGCGCTTCGATGCATTCCGCCCCACCCGGCTCGGGGACGAGCCTGACGAGGGCAGCTGACACTCCCTTCGCGACACCGTGCCCCTCGAGGACCGTCCTGATGATTACCGCCAGCGCGCCGGCGGCCAGATATCCGCTGTGATGGCCATGCGTGATCGCCGCCACCTTGCAGCCGAGCTCGTAAGGATCCCACTCCTTCACCAGCGCGCACGGCGCGATCCGCATTACGCCGCCGCACCCTTTACTGTGGTTGAAGGGCTGCCCAGGTTTGCCGATCAGACCACTGCTCAGTGCGGTCAAGCAGGTCGTACCGGGCGCGCGACTCGCATGGAGCGCGGGGACATGGATCAGCCATCCACTCGTCTCGCTGCCTGACGATGCCAGGGCGCCGGTGAAGTGCTGCGTCCTGAGCCATCGGAGATACGCGCGATGCACGACGACCTCCGGTGCCTCATCGATCCCGCTTCGACGACGGCTCATCGCCTGCAACAACCCCTCGGCGGTGAACATCGTCATCTGCGTATCGTCCGTGATCGCACCTTCGCGGCCGTACGCGAGATCAAAGCGCTCGATCCCCTGCTCCCCGTAGCGCTCGCGAATCCGCGCGCGACTCATGAACTCGACGGGCGCGCCGAGCGCGTCGCCGATCGCTCCGCCGAGGAGGCAGCCGCGGAAGGATTGCCGTGTCGCGTTCTTGGGCGCCGCGATCATCGATGCTGGTCGATGAGAATCGTGTTCCCATCGGGGTCGAGCGCCACGAAATGCGCGGGCCCCGTCGTGCTCTCGTCTGCCTCCTTCACGAGAGCCACCCCTTGCGCTTTCAGACGGCGCTGCAGCTCGCGAACGTCTGTGAACGGCTCGACGGGTTGCCCGTTTTCGTCCCATCCCGGGTTGAAGGTCAAAAGGTTCTTCTCGAACATGCCCTGGAAGATGCCGATGACGGCCCGATCGTTCTTGAGGATCAGCCATCCATGCGACGCGTCCCCCATGAACGCCACGAAGCCAAGCTTCTCGTAGAACTGACGCGATGCCTCGATGTCCTTGACGGCGAGGCTGACGGAGAAATTGCCGAGCTGCATCGGTTGCATGAACCACTCCGATCGGAAGGTGACGGGCCCAGGTGTATTGCTGACACTATGTCTGTTCTGTCGCTCTGGCGAGATCACTCGAACGGGTGATTTCTCGATACGTCAGACAACCGATGGCTTGTTTTTCCGCCGAGGACGCGGAGGTACGCAGAGGAACCTCGAGAGCGGGGGGTTTCCAAAGGCCTGCGGTCGAACTCCCTCTGCTTCCTCCGCGGTAAAAAGGCCGTTGCGGTTCTGTATTGGGCGCCGTTTCACTCTACCGCGCGACCTTCGTCACCGTCTCCCACGTCCGCGTCGTCACCGCCTTCCCGAACGTCTTCTCGATCAGCGTCATGAACACCGCCCCCTTCGGGCTCGGCACGTACGCGCTGTAGATCTCGCTGCCTTTCATTAGTAGGATGGTGGCACCATCCATCTCGATCGGCAGATCGAGGTTTGTCGACGGCTTCTCGCGCAGAAAAGTGACGACGCGTTTCGCGTTGCGTGGCAGCCCGAACGCCTCGTAGGGATCGCTCGCAAGCAGCTCGCGCAGCGCGCCTACTGGCCGCACGATGGTAAGAAACGATTTGCCGAGTCGCTTCTCCATCGCGGCTTCCGCCTTCTGCTGAATCGACGCGATTGACGCCGCGCGAGCGCTGAACACGACGTTCCCGCTCGCGAGTACGGTCTTCACGTCTTCGAAGCCCGCCGCCTCGAAGGCCTTCTTCAGCTCCGGCATCTTCGCGTTCATCGGGCTCACAGCCCTGAGAAACGCCGCATAGCGTCGCATGCGCGGGAAGCTGCCGTCATCGCCAGGGCCGGGCAATCCTTACACCATTGCGTGTCCGTCCCTTTCTTCGCGGAGGACGCGGACGTACCCGGAGAAGCCTCAAAGCGGGGGTTTACCAAAAGCTGCGCCGTCGAAGTCCCTCTGCGTACTCCGCGTCCTCTGCGGTTAAAAAAATGGGTACGCGCTCGCGCGACTGCCTCCCTCCCCGGAAATTCCTGTCGAATTTCCCGGACTCGTTCGACGTGAGAGATAGCGCTGGCAATACCGCCGGCGAAAACCATGGGAGACGAAGATGCCGAACCGGAAATACCTCTGCATCCACCGGCGCGTGCCGGGGGAGCGGCAGCAGCCCTCCGCGGCCCAGATCGAGGAAATGCGCGCCGTGTTCCACGCCTGGAAGGAGAAGTTCAAGACGAGCATCCTGGACATGGGCGGTAGCCTCAAGCCCGGCGGCAAAGTTCTGACGACGTCCGGTGTGACGGACGGGCCCTTTGCCGAGGCCAAGGAAATCGTCGGAGGCTACATGCTGGTTTCCGCCGAGAGCTACGAGGGTGCACTCGAGGTTGCGCGGGAAAGCCCGGGCCTGATGATGCCGGGATCGAGCATCGAGATCCGGGAGGTGGCGGGCCCCTGAGGGGAGCGGCATTTTATGGCTATGCCAGCCGCGCCCCGCGGGACCGCCGACATGCTACGCGCGCTCGTGGAGTACGGGATGCGTCACGAGGTCATCGGCGAGTAGCGTGGCGATCGAAGGCACGCGTCGCTGGATCAACTTGTGGGTGCACGAGCCCCAGCGACGCGCGTCGCTCTGGCGGCAGATCACTCCGCCGCAGCTCTTCGTAGCGTCCTTCCTCGGTCTCATCGCGCTCGGCGCGATCGGCCTGCGAACGCTCCCCGGGATCTACACCGGCGCACCGCTCGGCTGGAGCGACGCCATCTTCACCTCCGCGAGCGCGGTCTGCGTCACCGGGCTCATCCTCGTCGACACGGCCACCTATTTCACCACTACCGGGCAGGCATTTCTCCTGCTGCTCATCCAGCTCGGCGGCCTGGGGATGATCACCTTCAGCACGCTCATCATCCTCGCCCTTGGGCGGCGCCTGTCGCTTCGTCACGAGCAGCTGCTGTCGCCCGGCGCAGAGGTGGCGCCGCATGTTCGAGGGCGGTCGCTCACGCGCACCGTCGTGCGGTTCACGCTGCTCGTGGAGGCGGCGGGCGCAGCGGTGCTCTACCTGGCGTGGGCGCCGCGCCTGGGGTGGAAAGCCGCCGCGTGGCCCGCCGTCTTCCACTCGGTGAGCGCGTTCTGCAACGCCGGATTCTCGGTATTCTCCGACTCCCTCATCGGCTTTCAGCGCTCGCCGGTGGTGCTGATCGTCATCATGGTGCTGATCATCGCCGGCGGCCTCGGCTTCCTCACCATCGAGGAAGCGAACTTGTGGCGCCGCGCGCAACGCTCCGGTCCACGCTTCCGGCTCTCGCTGCATTCGCGCCTGGCGCTCGGCACCAGCGCCGTGCTCATCGTCGCCGGCTGGACGCTGTTCGCGATCTTCGAGTGGCACGTTACGCTCGCCGAGCTGCCGCTGCCGCACAGGCTCATCAACTCACTATTCCTCAGCGTCACGCCACGCACGGCCGGCTTCAACTCGATCGACTATGCGAGCGCCACCGACAGCACGAACTTTCTCACGATCCTCTTCATGTTCGTCGGTGGCTCGCCGGGGTCGACGGCGGGCGGCGTGAAGACGACGACGATCGCGCTCCTCATGCTGCTCGCCTGGTCGCGCTTTCGAGGACGCGAAACGGTGAACGTCTGGGGGCGGACGATTCCGGAGGAGACCATGCAGCGCGCCGTCGGCCTCGCGCTGACCGCGTTCGCGCTCTTGACGGTCTGCATCTTCCTCTACACCTACACCGAGCACACGGGCATCGCGGAGGGGCACGCCCGCTTCCTCACCATCATGTTCGAGGCGGCGAGCGCGATCAATACCGTGGGCTTGTCGATGGGAGCAACACCAACCCTGTCGGATGCGGGGAAATGGATCACGATCTTTCTGATGTTCGTCGGCCGCGTCGGACCGCTGACGTTCGCCGCGGCGCTGGCCCTGGCGGCCCACCGGCAGCGGCGTGATCGCTTTCGTTATGCACACGAGGACGTGGTCGTCGGCTGACCCTCATCCATGAAACGATTCTTCATCATCGGGCTCGGCAACTTCGGAAGCACCATCGCCGAGGCACTGCACGCCGAAGGGCACGACGTCGTGGCCGTGGACACGAAGGAAGACGTCGTCGAGCGTATCGCCCCGCGCGTCACGCGGGCGGCGGTGGCAGACGGGCAGAGCCTGCCGACGCTCGAGCGGCTCGGCGCGCGCGAGGCCGCCGCAGCTGTGGTGAGCACTGGCGACGACATCACCGCCAGCATCCTCAGCACGCTCGTGCTCCGCGACCTCGGCGTCCAGGAAGTCTACGTCAAGGTCGTGTCCCCCGAGCACGCCCGTGTGATGGAGAAGCTCGGCGCGACGGAAACGATCTTCCCCGAGCGCGACTCGGCGATGCGACTCGCGACGCGCATCTCGAGCACCGCGATCCTGAACTACGTCCGGCTCGGCCCGGACTTCAGCATCCAGGAAATGGCCGTGCCGCGCGCCTGGATCGGCAAGAATCTCCGGCAGCTGCGACTCCCACATCGGTATCGGGTCTCGGTCGTGGCCGTCCACGATGTCCTCACCGACCGCATCGTACCCGCGCCCTCCCCGGACACTCCACTCAAGGACTCCGACACGCTGCTCCTCGCCGGCGACGATGAGGACCTCGCGCGCGCGGCGAAGCAGGAGTGACTTGTCGGGTGAGAGCTCTCTAAGCACGGCCTGCCTGTCGTGCACCCGGATGTCAGTGATGGAGGGCACAAATGGAGGATTCCCTGAAATCGTCTATAGGGGGAACGGTACGCCTCGACTACCCCTCCTTCGAGGAAACCCCGAATGCGCCCCCGCCTGCTGCTCGTGCCGCTGCTCGCGTCCGTCTTCGCCTGCAGCGATCGACTCGCCACCGCGCCTAACGCCAGCGTCCCGAGCTTCGCCATCGCCGACGCGGCGCGCGACTATAAAGCCGGCTTCTACTGGCTGCCGCCGATGGTCAGGAACCCGAGCGTCAGCGGCACGTTCGACGCATCGCTCCTGCCGACCGTCGAGATCTGTGAGCTCATCGACGACGCGTGTGGTCCCGTGCTCGCGACGTACACAATGGCGTCGGGCCCGGGCGGCGAAGTCGTCCGCATTCAGGACGGGCACTACCACGTCAACTGGCACACCGATCAGTTCGCGCTGAGCACTACCAACAGCTACCGCATCTCCGTTCGGGCCGGCGTCAATGACGTGCTGCTCGGCTACGCCGATGTGCAGCCCGCCGCCAACGGCAGCGGCTTCAAGAATCTCGACACCGACGAGATCATGGGCCTCGTCGACGGACGCACCCTCCCCATCAAGTTTCGCATCGAGTCGAACGTCGTCGGTGACATCGACGTCACGCCGCTCGAGGCGACACTCGAGCCCGGCGGGACGCAGCAGTTCGTCGCGAGCGCCAGCGATCTGCACGGCAATCCGATGAGCGCGACCGTGATGTGGAACAGCTCCGACGAGAGCATCGCGACCGTCGATCAGTCGGGCCTCGTGACCGCCATCTCCGAAGGGACCGCGATCATTACGGCGAGCGCCGAGCGCGTGAGCGGAAACGCGACCGTGATCGTCGCGAAGCCCGCGCCTGTCGTCGGCAGCATCGAGGTCGGGCCGGCCGAGGTGACCCTCGTGCGCGGCGGCACTCAGCAGTACCTGGCGACCGTCTTCGACGTGCACGGCAATCCCATGAACGCGGACGTCACCTGGAGCAGCTCCGACGAGAGCGTCGCGACCATCGATCAGTCCGGCCTCGCGACCGCCATCTCCGAAGGCACGGCGATCATCACGGCGACCATCGAGTCCGTGAGCGGCAGCGCAACGCTGACCGTCGACCCGCCCGTGGAGGAAGGCGTCGTCATCGTCAGCGCCGGCGACTCGCACACCTGCGCCATCGACGAAGCTGGCGTCGCCTTCTGCTGGGGACTCGGCAGCCTCGGCCAGCTCGGCAATGGGTTCCTCATCAACCGGTTCACGCCATTCCCGGTCGCCGGCGGCCACACCTTCACCGCCATCGCCACCGCGGAGACGCACAGCTGCGGGATCACGACGACGGGACAGGCGTACTGCTGGGGCCTCAACAACGTCGGCCAGCTCGGCGACGGCACGACCATCAGTCAGCCATCTCCGACACTCGTCGCCGGCGGTCTGAGCTTCACGTCGATCGTCGCCGGTGCGTTCCATAGCTGCGCGCTCACCACGGGCGGCGAAGCACACTGCTGGGGCCTGGGCACCAACGGGCCGCTCGGGAATGGCGCGGGTGGGGTGCAAACCATGCCCACGCGCGTGCTCGGCGGTCACACGTTCGCATCGCTCACGGCCGGCCGAGT
>JAICOJ010000133.1 GCA_025930755.1 Gemmatimonadaceae bacterium | reverse complement strand
GCGCCGAGATTCTGCAGCGCGACGCCGCGGATGCGCGGGTCGGTCGTCATGCCAAGGATTCGCTCGAGGAGGGGCCGCGCTGCCGCGAAATCACCCTGGCTCTGAAATACCGCGGCTTCGGCGTTGAGCGCCTCGGCGTGGGCATCGCCGAGTCCATGCCGAATCGCGACCGCGGCGCTCTCGCGCGCCGCCTCCAGCGCGCCGTTCCAGTCGCACCGCGTGCGAAGCACGCTGGCGCGGCGCCGCCACGCAGTGGCGACGGTCAGCGGGTCGTCGCCACTTGCCGCCGCCTTGTAATGAGCGAGGGCGCGGTCGAGCATGCCGAATTTCTCGAGCCGCAGGCCTTCTTCGATGTCGCCAAGCGGGTCAGGCATGTCGGTTGCTGAGTCGGGCGTCACCCTGCCGCCACGCACGAGAGGCTTTCATGGTTCGATCGACGTTTGTTCGGCGATTCGCGACGGTGGCCCTGGCCGCCGCGCTCACTGCATGTAGTGAGCCCACCACCGGCCCGACATCTTACGAGTCCGTTCCGAGTCTCAACGAGACGCAGACGACCACGGGACTCCTGGAGTGTCGGCGAACGCTGTTCGACTTCACCTGGGGGTTGCTCGGTCCGCTCGGAGGATCGATCTCCCTCAACGGCCACAGCATCAGCGTACCGCCCCTCGCGCTCGACCGCCTGGCGTTCATCACGCTGCGCACGCCGTCGACGCGCTTCGTCGAAATCGAGGCCCGCGTCAACGGACGAGACCACTTCGATTTCGGGCAGCCGGTCACCGTCACGCTCGACTACTCTCGCTGCCAGCCGTGGGAAATCGGCCCGGAGCCGTTGACGGTCTGGCAAATCGATCCCGATACGAAGGCGTTTATTCGGGACATGGGCGGCGTGGACGACCGCGCCAACCGCAAAATCTCCTTCACGACCGATCACTTCTCCGGGTACGCGGTCGCTCAGTAGAAGCACACCGATTCATCGATCGCTCGCCACTCGACTGCCAAGCAACATCTGGCGGTCGAGGATGGCGGCGTCCCCGCGTGCCGCCTCCGCGGTAAGCAGTGAGACGACGATCCCGACCGCGAACGACAGCGGAATCGTGATCAGCGCCGGATTCTTGAGCGGGAACCACGCGTCGGTCCGGCCCAGCACATCGACCTGAATCGTCGGCGACAGCCAAATGAGGGCGAGCGTGGCGACCGTTCCCACGACCATGCTCGCCACGGCACCGGCGGTCGTACACCGGCGCCAGAAGATCGAAAGCACCAGTGCCGGAAAGTTCGCGCTCGCGGCGATCGCGAAGGCGAGCGACACCATGAACGCCACGTTCTGACCCTTGAACGTGATGCCGAGCAGGATCGCTCCGACGCCGAGCAGGATCGTCGCGATGCGCGCGACGCGCAGCTGTTCCTTCGCGTCGGCATGCGCGTGCCGCACCACGTTCACCCAAAGATCGTGCGAAAGGGCGGCGGCGCCGGACAGTGTGAGGCCGGCGACGACAGCGAGAATGGTCGCAAAGGCCACCGCGGCGATGAACCCGAGCAGCGGCGTTCCCCCCAGCATTTCCGCCAGGAGCGGGGCCGCCATGTTGCCGCCCGGATCCACGGCCCGGATGGCGTCGGGACCGACGAGCACCATCGCCCCGAAGCCGAGCACGAACGTCATCAAGTAAAAGAATCCGATCAGCCCCGTGGCGTAGAACACGGACGTTCGCGCCGCGCGCGCATCGGGCACGGTATAGAATCGCATGAGGATGTGCGGCAGCCCCGCCGTCCCGAACATGAGCGCCATCCCCAGGGAGATGGCGTCGAGCGGGTTCGACACCAGCCGTCCCGGCGCGAGCACCGCGTCGCCATAGCGCTCGGCGGCGGCCGCGAAGAGCGCGGCGGGATTCATGTCGAAGCGCCAGAGCACCATGATCGCCAACAGGAGCGCGCCGCCTAACAAGAGTCCCGCCTTCACGATCTGCACCCACGTCGTCGCGATCATCCCGCCAAAGAGCACGTACGCGAGCATGGCGACCCCGACGACGATGACCGCCTGCTCGTACGGAATGCCGAACATGAGGCGAATGAGCCCCCCTGCCCCGACCATCTGGGCGATGAGGTACAGGAGGACGGTCGCCAGCGTCCCCAGGGCGGCCGCGATCCGCACCGGTGTTTGCCGCAGGCGCGCAGCGACCACGTCCGCGAACGTATAGCGCCCGAGATTGCGAAGCGGCTCGGCGATCAGGAACAGCACGACGGGCCAGCCGACGAGCCAGCCCGTCGAATAGATGAGACCGTCGAAGCCGGTGGTCGACACGAGCCCGGCAATGCCGAGGAACGACGCCGCGCTCATGTAATCCCCGGCGAGGGCAAAGCCGTTCTGTCCGGCGCTCACCGTGCGGCCGGCCGCGTAGAACTCTTCGGTCGTCCGCGTTCGACGCGCGGCCCAATACGTGATGCCGAGCGTCACCGCGATGAACGCGAAGAAAAATGCCATCGCGATGCGATTCGGCTCCCCGAGCCGGGTCGCGCTCGCCGACGCGACCTGTAACAGCGCGAGCGGCATCACTTCCGCAACGCCTCGAGTCGGGCGTCGTAATGCGCGTTTGCCCAGCGCACGTACACCCAGGTGAGCAGCCACGACGCGACGATCACGCACACACCGAGGAGAATGCCGAGGGTGAGCCCCGGCGCGACTCGGGTCGCAAGCAGCGGCCTGGCGAAGGCGATGAGTGCGATGAATCCGAAGTAGATGGCGATCATGATCGCCGTCAGCAGAATCGCGATCCTCCAGCGCGCACGCGCCAGAGCGCGAATCTGATCGTGCGAATCGTCCACGCGTCCTCCGCGATGCAGGGTCACCGGGCGCGGGAAGATACGCGGTGCCAGCGAGGGTGGCTACGGTGCGTGGTGGTGCTTCGGCGCGCGTGACCGCGATGCCACAACGCGGCCTGCGCCGCTGCACTGTGCGCGCTCACCTCGCACGGAGATCCCCATGCATTCCCTCATTGCCGGGCGTCTGCTCATTCTCACGGCGATGCTGATCGCGGCGTGCGCCGACCCAGTGCGCCCGACGCCGCCGCCCGGATA
The DNA here is from genome assembly GCA_025930755.1 of Gemmatimonadaceae bacterium. Taxonomy (GTDB): domain Bacteria; phylum Gemmatimonadota; class Gemmatimonadetes; order Gemmatimonadales; family Gemmatimonadaceae; genus JAICNG01. The sequence goes on along the minus strand of JAICOJ010000133.1, from coordinate 6,691 downwards.
TGACCCGACGGTCGTCGCGGCGGTCTCGCGCCTGCGCGCGCCGGCGCCGGTTTCGGTCCCCGATTCAGTCGGTATTCCGCCGTCGATTCCGCCGATCTTCGAGGAGCTGCCTGGAGGTGTCGAGTTCCCGTGACCTGGCGTGCGACGCGCGGGTCCTTATCGTGAACGCATTCGACGAGAGAGATCATGCGCGTCGCACTCCTGGCTGCCTCGCTGCTCACCACACTCGGCTGCTCCTCTGCGACAGGCCTGGCGCGCTGCGCGCCTGGCGAGGGCAACGCCGTGGTATGCGCGCGCCTGGACGAGGAATTCGATCTACGCCTCAACGAGACGGCGTATATCGCCAATACGCCGCTGTCCATTCAGGCGGTCGCCGTGCCCGAAGATTCGCGCTGCCCCACCGACGTCGTCTGTGCGTGGGCCGGCAATGCGCGAGTGTCGTTGACGCTCCGCGAAGGCGCGAACACGGATGGCGGCGATGTCAACTCGACGCTGCAGCCGCGCGCCGTTTCCCGGTTTGGGTACAGCGTCGAGCTCGTCGACGTGCGGCCGGGCCGCCTCTCCACCGAGCCGCTCCCCCCGGGGGCGTACGTGTTCAGGCTCGTCGCGAGGCGCGCGACCAGCTAGCGCGTCCCGGCCGCGCTGGCTCCGAGCTTGCCTCTCGTACCGGGAGGCCGACACTCGGGAGGCAGCCATGGCCGAAGTGCTCACGGAGTTCGAATCCACGGTTCGCGACGAAAACGGTCGCGAGTTCATTGCGCGCGCGTGCGGCCGTGAATGCCCGGATGGCCATTGGGAAGGCTGGCTGGAATTCGTCCCGCTCGATGGCGGCGTCGTCATTCGGTCCGCGCGCGAGACGACGCAGCCGAATCGCGTCGATACCGAGTACTGGGCAACGGGCCTCACGCCGATCTATCTGGAGGGAGCGCTGCGACGCGCGCTCGAGCCGGTGCAGGTCGTCGAGCGCGCGATCGATGTTCACCCGGTGTACGATGCCCCCGCCCCCGACCGGCCGATCGTGTCGGTTTCAGGTACGCGCACCGCACGGGCCCGACCAGTCCTCAATCCCTTCGAGGTCTACCAGCAGGGTGAGGACATTCTTCGCGGACAGCTCGCCGCCCTCGATGCGCCGAGGCTGCGCGACATCATCCGCGGGTATTCGCTCACCGCTGGCGACACCTCGGAGCTGCTGCGAGTGAGCGAAGCGGAGCTGAGTGACCGGATCATTGCCGCCGTGCGCCGAGCGGGAGCAGGTTCCGGCCACAGGGACGACTCGCGGAACTTGAGCCCACGAGGAGGCGCTCAAGCCTCCTGACCGCTTGTGGGGACGCGTCAAATTCCGCCGTGGCGCGTCCCCGCGGGCCTGTGTCTGGCAATACGGGGTGAGCTTCGGAGCCCGATCCCGCCGGGCGGGACGGGGTGTAAAGAACCCAAGCCCGAGGCATTCCCCATGGCAATTACCGAAGACGTGAGCGCTCCCGTCGTCACCAGCACGATGCATCGTCGCGATTTCACGCCGGCCGCGCTCGCGATCCTCCGGATCGGCGCCGGCCTCCTGTTCATGCAGCATGGCCTGCAGAAGCTGTTTGGAATGTTCGGCGGTTTTGGTGGCACCCCCGGCGCGACGGCTCCCCTCGACTCGCTCATGGGCGTCGCCGGGATATTGGAAGTGGTCGGGGGCGCCTTGCTCGTGGCCGGGCTGTTCGTGCGGCCAGTGGCGCTGATCCTCCTCGTCGAGATGGTGGTCGCCTACTTCCAGGCGCACCTGCCGCAAGGGGGAATGCCGATTCAGAACGGTGGTGAGCTGGCGCTGCTCTATGCGCTGATCTTCGGCTTTCTCGCCGCACGAGGTGCCGGTCCCGTCAGTGTGGACGCACGGCGTCTGCATCACCGGCACGAGGTCGCCAGACGCGAGCGCGTCCGGGCAGCCTAACGGGCCTTCAAAACACCGCGGCCGCTCGTCTCGGGCGGCCGCGGTGTTTTTGTGTGTGGATCCCAGGACCCGCCGCCGCAGTGCGACACACGGCACCGATAGCCTGTAACTGCGAGACGATCCTCCCCGGCTTCGAACAGCTTGTCACACCACCCACACGCACGCCGAAATTGGACGCTCGAGATGGCCATCAAACTCTCCTTCTGCGTATACCTGATTCACCGGTACCCACGGGGGCGGGTGCAGCCTCGGCCTTCGTCTGGAGAGAAATGCACGAAACTCCTGAGGCTGACGGCATTGACACTCGTGCTCGTCACAATCGCACTCCCCGCCTCGGCACAGGCGCCTGAGCGTGTGTCTGCCGTTCTCGAGACTATCAAGGCGGCGCGAAGCACGACGCTGCATGACCGCGTTTGGATGTGACCTCGCGTACGATGAAACGGGCGCGCGAGACAGCGGGGCTCATTTGCTATGAGCCCCGTTTCCATCCTGCGTAATCGTCGAGCCCACATCAGGAAGGCAACGGCAAGACAGCAGCAGCGATTCTGGAGGCATCCGCTTGATGGTGTCGTCGGCGGCGGATGAATGGCGTTAGATCGATCTCGCTTACCGGCAGTGTCGAAGTTCGCTGCGGGTGCGTATGAAAAACGCCCCTCGAGGGACGACCCTCGGCGGGCTAACTCGTTGTGCTTGTTGGGATGGGCCTGGGTAGAGTTGAACTACCGACCTCACGCTTATCAGTAGGGCCTAACGAGTTGTGCCTAGTCATGTCTGGTTAGGCAGTCTGTGGTCTGGCAACTGGATACGGGCCCTAGATGGGACTAGGACCTAACAGGGTGAAACAGGCCAAACTACATAGCACTATGGGACGACTGCGGTGAAAGGTCTCCGCCGAATGCGTCCGCTGCAGGCCCTCGGTGTGGATGCGCTGACCGCACCCGTTGCCCTCGCCGCGACGCATCTGGGTGCGCATGACAGTGAACGGCTCATCCACGGCCGCTCGCATTTAACTCACGTTGTCCAGCGACTGCATGGCGGCTCGTAACATCGCCCACGCTAAGGCCACCTAGAAAGACGGTCTGCGTGCATCATTCGCAGTAGCTGTAATACTCTTCCTTTGCCTCTCCAATAAGGCGCTCGTTTTCCATGTAGGACTGCACAAGTCCGACGACTAATCCCGCAGCGGCACCGATGGCGCATCCTATCCACCCGCCGACGAATGCGCCGGCGACACACCCGTGCGCCGCCCCACCGAGCGCGTCACCAGCCATATCCCAATTCCTATCGCCCTTCATGTCCTCGAGTTCTGCCCCCACCGGACCGTCAAGTAAACACTGTTTGCACTCTGCATAGGTCCCTGTTGCTTCTTTGCACTGCTGGCCCCATTGAGGAATTTGTTGCCGACGGTCAATGCGCTCCTCGGAATAGTAGCGCTCTTGGCGGATCAGGTCCCCGGCCCAATCGCCTCCCATCCATTCGAGCGACGGCGCGTTCGCTGCTTGTTGGGCCTTTTCCGGATCTTCCTTGGTCGTGATCGTCGGGGGGCTCGTCCGAACCCCTTCATGAATCGCCGAATGAAAAGCATCGGAGAGTCGTACTGCAATCAGACTGTTTCCAGCGTAAAAAACATTGCTACTGTAGACGGCCTGTAAGTGAGACTCGAACACACCCGACTCTGTTGTTACCTCGGGATATGCGTAACGAGCAATGTCATTGACGATCGCTTGACGCATCTGAGACATGCCCGGACCTGTACGGTAATGCACCACATAGGGACCCGTCACAGGTACCAACGTGCCGCCTGCGTCGGCATTCGCATATGCTTGGGGTGTCGCCGTACGGGAAAAGATGATCGGATGACCAACCTTAAGGACTCTGTCCAGCTCCATGGTCGCGTCTGCGAGGTCCCAGGACCTGCTCTTTGCGCGGATGTAGAACAGGTGGTCGTGAAGGGAGTACGTCGCGGCAAAACGATGCCAGTCCATAAAAATCGTTCCGACGTCGGGAAACGCGTACGAATCGACCGTCTCCGACGTGAACTGCGCAGGTGTCCAGAAGTCCCGACGCGTCATCCAGAAGTGCAGCGAATCGAAGTATACGCGGAAAAGAGGCATGATCACGTTGCAGCGGCGCACGTAAACGTCGAGATGGTACCATTCGTCCAAGAATAGCGGTGCGATGCTGGGAGAATTGTGGCTAAAGCGATAACCGCGATTAAGAACAAAGACACCGCCGACGTATTCAATCCTGTCCAAGTTATTGCCGAACTTCCTTTGAACCTCTGAGTGAACCTTGCTCTTAGTGACTATTTCGCGAATGAGCGATGCATCCGAGAGGCGCACTAGGTATGTGTTGATGCCCAATGCACGACACGATCCTTGGAACACAGAGTCGCCTAATACGGGAATCGTGTAGCGTGGTCCACCGAGCGGGATATCTGTGAGAGTACGACGAATTAGATCCAGCAACTTTGTATCTGCTGGCCACAGCGAATTCGTTGTACGCACCGGCCGGAGATGACGAGAAAAAATCTGTTCGATTACCGCAGGCTCAACGTGGGGTACATCGAACTCGTAGAACTTGCGCGCCTTCGAGGGCGTTCTGCATCCAAACAGGGACTCTTGTTGGACGCCCGCTTCTGGGAGGCGCGGCTGTGGACCGCCACATGCACCCAAAGCGGCGCCAGCGAGACTTGCTCCCATCATTTGTGCGAAGGCCCGTCGAGATATGTAATCCTGATCTAAACCAATCCTACTGCCATCCTGGTCGTCACTTGACGCCTCGCGGTAGTCCGCCATGGGGCTTCCTCCGATCGGGGTGAGACGATAGGACTGCTTGCGCGGCGAGGTCCTCAACAAGGCGTTTGCATAACGCATCATATAGCTCAATCCCAACATGACTGCAACGCTCAGGGCATGCGTCGGCAGCTGCCGTTGAGACAATTGTAAGAAGCAAAAAACCCCGCCGACTCGCAGCGGGGGCCTTTTGCCGACATCCCGACCGCGACTACCCGTTCGCGAGCACCCGGTCCCACACCTCGGATGCCTGCGTCGTGTGCTCGGCCTTCACGTGTCCGTAAAACCGCGCGCTGATCGTTATGCTGTGGAGCAACAAATGACGAAACGGATCCTGCATCGACTGACGACCAAGCCGATCGACCGGGTGAACGGCGAGACGGTATACCGCGCGGCCTGCTCGTGTGGCTGGGAGGGATCGGATCTGCACGAGCTTGAGGAGGTTGCGGAGACCGAGGGAACCGCCGTGCAGCTGCCAATGGTTCCCCCGGACTCGATCCGGAGGTAGCGGCCATCAGCCGCTCCAGCGGACACTGCGGTCATCCTTACTCTGATCGACGCAACATGTAAAGGGCGGGATCACTGGCCACGACAGGACTGACCCTACTGACGCGGTTTTCTGGCATTTTTTGCGGCCTCGAAATGGGTGACGCGGCACGTTAACGTGCGGCGGTTTCACCAAACAAGATGGCCGCGACGGACATCGGTGACCGGTACTCCGGACACTTGCGTCCCCAGTCTCCAGTTCTGGATGGCCGATGAAGTAGGACACATCTCACCTAGCATCGTGCTAAGGCTAGGATGACAAGTATCCAGGGAGCTACGGGGCACGCTTGACCGGTGGGCTCCATCCTTAGCGGCGTCCGGCGGGCGGATTGCGCGCCGCGACGGCACTATGGGAAATCACTATGGGACGAGACGAAAAAACCCGCCGAAGGCGGGCTAAGTCGTTATGGGCCTGGGTAGAGTTGAACTACCGACCTCACGCTTATCAGGCGTGCGCTCTAACCACCTGAGCTACAGGCCCCGTGGAGACAGAAAAAGCTACCCCGTTGCCGACGGTGAGTCAACGATCGCGCCGGTCGCGGAGAGGCGCGTCGTAATGCGAACTCCCGCGTCGAGCGTGCGGTGCACGGGACACCGCTCAGCGATCTCGGCGAGCTTTACGCGCTGGTCGTGGGTGAGTGGGCCGGTGATCTCGAGGGTGCGGTCGATGTGGTCGAGCCGTGCGGGGCGATCCTCGCAGTGCTGTTCGTCAGCCGCGTGCGAGCGGGAGTGGTGCATGTGCACCACCACGCCTTCCAGCGGCCACTGCTTGCGATCGGCGTACATCCGGAGCGTCATGGCGGTGCACGCGCCTAACGCGGCGAGGACGAGGTCGTAGGGCGTGGCGCCGGCGTCGGTCCCGCCCGCCGCCGTGGGCTCGTCGGCCACGAGGGCGTGGCCGCTGGCGTCGATCTCGACCCGATAGCCAGTGCGGCCGATGCGGACGGAGACGGTTCCTTCATGGGAGTCTGGCTGGGTCATACCCTACGAGATTGCAGAAAGCGTACGAGCATCAAGGGCAAAGACGTTGGATGTCAGAATACAGGATTCAGAGCTCAGAAACGACCACGCCGGGATACGGGCGGCGCTCGTCCGCTTTTTTCGGAATTCTGAATGCTGTGTTCTGACATCCGACGTCTTTGCCGTTGACCAAAAAAAAGAAGCCTCGGATGCGCGAGGCATCCGAGGCTTCAGGGGCAATCGTGTGTGAGTCGTGCGCTGGCGCGACATCCGAGACGCTTTCGTCGAGCTGCCGAAGCAGCTCGTTTACTCGCGATCTCCGGAAAGGAGGTGATCCAGCCGCAGGTTCCCCTACGGCTACCTTGTTACGACTTCGCCCCAGTCACCCGGCTCGCCTTCGGCGGCTTGATCCCGTGAGGGTTTCGACACCGACTTCGGGCGCTCCGAGCTTCCATGG
>JAICOJ010000050.1 GCA_025930755.1 Gemmatimonadaceae bacterium | reverse complement strand
CTGGGTTGCAGTTCCCAGCGCTACTCCAGCGCCCTCAGCGCTTTTCCAGCGCCAGTTCGAGCTACTTCAATCTTTCTCCGCGATACACCACTTCCCACTCCCGCGCCTCGCCGGGCGCAACCCACTGCGCTCCGTTCCACCCGCCAAGCGCCTCACTCAGGGAGTCGGGCACGCCGATCCGTGGCGCGATCACCAGCGAGGACGTGTTCGATCCGCCGCCGAAAGGGGCCCAGCCGCGTCGCTCCACGCTCACCTCGAAGTTGGCGATGCGGGACGCGTCGAACTCCACGTGCAGACGGTGCGGACCCTCGGTGACTGACGCGCGCCCCGCGGAAAGGTCGACGAAGAGCGTGCACGAGAACTTCCGCGCGACCGCGTCGGGCTTCGAGAAGTCCACGATCGCCTTCGCGCTCCGGAGCTTCGGCCACCGGTGCTCGGCGCTCACACCCAGGAGGTCGATCCCCTGCTGCGCCCCGATGCGGGTGCGCGAGCTGTCGGGCAGCTCCAGGGTCGTCGCGTCCGTCAGCGGGAGCGTCGAGCGAGCACCCCAGAGGAAGGGAAGCTTCTCCTTCCCTTCATTGCTCAGCGAGTAACGCATGATCACAGCGTCCGGCGCCACCCGGAGCTCGCGCGCGTAGCGCCACGGGGCGCGCTCGCCCGTCCACTCGGTCACGGCTCGAAGCGCGGCGCCGCCTTCCTCGGGATCGTGCGTCTCCATTGTGAACGAGGGAGCCCGTGTGGCGATATCGCCCCCCGCGGGCAGCGCCTGTCCGCCGAGCGATGGGATCCCGGATGAGATCGTGCAGGCGGCAACGGTCGGAAAGCATTCCGTGATTCCCCCGCGGTCGCCATCGGCGAGCCACTGCCGGCCGCCGAGATCGAGGGCGATGATGCGTCCGCCCTGCGCGGGAACGAACGCGACGCGTGCGTTGTCCGAGCTCAGCTCGACGATGCCTGGCGGCGTCGCGACGTTCGTACGGCTCATCGTCTCCACCTCACCTGATGTCCTCCCGACCTATGCCCCGCGTCGCCAGGACGCGGGCCATCGCGTCTCCAATCTTGTTGTTCGGCGTGCTCGCCCCGGCGGTGATGCCCACTCGGAGCACCCCCGAGGGGGCGAGCCATCCCGGCGTCTCCACTTCCGTCTTTCGCTGCGCGTCCCAATGCCGAACCGTTCCCCGCTCCGGGTCGATGCACGTCGCGTCTTCCACGTGGTACGTCGGTACCTTGGTCGCGCAGATCGCCGCGAGGGAAATCGTGTTGCTGGAGTTGTAGCCTCCAATGACGAGCATGGCATCGAGGGGCTCACGGAGCAGCTCGTCCACCGCATCCTGCCGATCCTGCGTCGCCGAGCAAATGGTGTCGAAGGAGCGGAAGTGATAGGCGAGATGGCTCTCGCCGAAGGCGCGGGTCATGGAGTCGCCGACCGCTTCCGCAATCGCCAGCGATTCGCGCGCGAGCATCGTCGTCTGATTGGCGACGCCGATCCGGGCCAGGTGCTGCTCGGGATCGAACCCCGGCCCGGCGCCTTTGCCGAGCTGCGCCATGAGACCCTCCCGATCCAGCGTTCCCTCGATGTACTGACAGACCAGCTGCGCCTCGGCCATGTCTCGCACGATGAGATACTGACCGCCGGGGAACTTGGTCACCTGTGAGGCGGTCGCCCGCGTCTCCTCGTGGTAGTACTTGCCATGGATGAGCGCGGTGAACCCATCCTTCGCGTAACTCTCGACGCGCTTCCAGACGTTGAGCACCGAGCCGCAGGTCGTGTCGACGACGACGCAGCCGATCGCCCGGAGGAGCTCGAAATCGCGAATCGTGACGCCGAACGCGGGCAGAATGACGACGTCCGCGGGTCCGACCTCCGAATAGTCGAACGCGCCCTGCGCCGGCTGGAGAATCGTGATCCCCATGGAGCGGAGCTTGGCGTTGACGTGCGGATTGTGGATGATCTCGCCGACGAGAAAGATCCGCTTCTCGGGGAACTTGCTCCGGGTCTGGTACGCATACTCGACCGCGCGCTCCACCCCGTAGCAGAACCCGAACTCGCGAGCGAGCCGGATGGTGACGTCACCAATGGTGAGCGTGCCCTCGCGCTCGCGGAGCAAATCGACGAGCCCGCCGGAATAGTCCACGTCGAGCGTTCCCTGGACGGCCGACTTGAGGCCGAATCCTTTGCGGTAGTACGTCTCGGGCGAGGACATGCTCGGAATCTAGTCCTGGGCGGAGGGTTCACACAGGGACGGGTTAGTGGGGCAATTGTGATGTGCATCGCTCATCGCGCATCGAGCCAACTGCATCACCACAGAGGCACAGAGGACGGCCAACTGCGAAGGCCTTAGCAGTTGGCCGTCCTCTGTGTCCTCTGTGTCTCTGTGGTGATGCAGTCAGACCCGTTGCGCGCACCACCATCGTTAGGCACGCGCCGATCCCGAGCCCGGGACCCCGCCGTACAGTCTACCGCCGCTTTACTGGTTAAGCCTCTCGGGAGGCCCGGAACACCCGTTCGACGGTCCCTATTCGGGCATTTTGACATGCTCCCTCCGAGCCCCCACCCCGGGTACATTCAAGGGCCCGTCGCACCCGCCATCTCTCCCCATGACATCCGAAGTTTCCGAAGGCCTCCCGCCGCTCGTTCGTCCCCCCGCTCTGCAAAAGGGCGATGCAATCGGCGTTGTGGCGCCATCGTATTCACCGCGAGAAGGCTGGCTCATGCGCGGCGTGAAGGCGCTCGAGCGCGCCGGATATCCGGTGCTGCTCGATCCCGAGATCAACGAGGTCCGCCGCTTCCAGCGCCGCGAGGATGAACGGCGCGCCGAGAATTTCACCGGCATGTGGCTGGATCCGCGCGTGAAAGCCGTCATCGGCGGAACCGGTGGCTACGGCGCGGTGCGCATGCTGCCGCATCTCGACCCGGAAGTCTTTCGGCGAAATCCAAAGGCGTTCGTCGGCTACTCCGACATCACCGCCCTCCACCTCTGGCTCATGCGACGCGCCGGGCTTCGCGTCTTCCACGGTCCAACCGTGGACGACCTCATCCCGAGCACGCGTGACCCCACACTGGCGGGACTTCTCCAGGCGTTGACCAACCCACGACCTCCCTCCCGGATCGGTCGCGGGATGGCGCGTGCGATGCGGCCTGGCTATGCCGTCGGTCGGCTCATCGGCGGCAACCTCTCGCTGGTGCAGCAGACCATCGGCACGCCCTACGAGGTGGACACGCGCGACGCGATTCTCTTTCTCGAGGAGACGCGCGATCCCATGTCGGTGACCGACGAGCGTCTCGTGCACCTGCGGGCGGCGGGGCTGCTGCGTCACGTCCGCGGAATCGTCTTCGGACAGCTCTCGATCGACCGGTCCGAGGAAGACGAGTTCGAGGATTTCCTTCTCGACCTCGTCGCCGACTTGAACGTGCCCGTCCTGATGGATTTCCCGGCCGGCCATGAGGTCCCGAACCTCACCCTGCCGCTGGGCACCGATGTCGAGCTCGTCGTGGAGGACAACACCGGCTGGCTCTCCTATCGCGAAGACGCGCTCGAAGCGAGCGAGGCGGCGTCGCCGCTCCTGGTCGGTGCGGCGCCGTGACTGATCGGCCCGCGATCCGCCGGCGCGACTTTCTCGCGACGGCCGGGGCCGCACTGGCATCACTCGGCTGCGGGGGACGCGTCGGCCTTCCGGGACTCTCGCGCTGGGGGCTCGTCCTCCGCAACGGCACCATCATCGACGGCTCGGGCGGCGCACCGTTCGAGGGCGACGTCGCTATCGTCGACGGACGCATCGCGGCCATCGGTCGATCGTTGAGTGGAAGGGGCGCGGAGGAGATCGATGTGCGAGGTCTCGCCGTCGCCCCGGGCTTCATCGATATCCACTCACACGCCGATGGGACGCTGTTCGACGACCCGCGCGCCGAGTCGGTGATTCGCCAGGGCGTGACGACGGTGATCGTCGGGCAGGACGGCGGCTCCCGCGGGCCGTCGCGCGAGGATCCGAGCGCGCGCACCCAGATTCGGCGATCGCTTCGCGCCCAGGGTCCCTTCCAGTCGTTAGGTGATTTCCTCGCCGCCGTGGACGCGCTCCCGCCCGCGGTGAACGTCGCCTCGATGGTCGGGCTCGGGACGGTACGCGGGATCGTCATCGGCAACGACGACCGGCCGGCGACGCCCGCCGAGGTCACGCGAATGCAGTCGCTCGTGAGCGCGGCCATCGCGCACGGCGCGTGCGGCGCGTCCTCCGGACTCGAGTACATCCCTGGCGCGTTTGCGTCGCAGGAGGAGCTCATCGCACTGTGCGAGCCCCTGGCCGCGGCGAAGCTCCCATACGCGACGCACATGCGCAACGAGGACGACCGCCTGCTCGACTCGCTCGACGAGTCCATCGCGGTCGCCCGCCTCGCGGGCTGTCCCCTCCAGGTCTCGCACCTCAAGACGCAGGGACCGCGCAACTGGCCCAAGATCGACGCCGCGCTCGACCGTCTGGAGAAGGCTCGCGCTTCAGGGCTCGACGTCGCGTTCGACCGATACCCGTACGTCGCCTATCAGACGGGGCTCACCAATCTCTTCCCGGCATGGAGTAGAGACGGAGGGACGGAGCGGTTTCTCGCCCGGCTTCGCGACAGCGCCACCGCCGCGCGCATCCGTGATGAGGCGCTCGCGAAGGTCGAGCTCATCGGCGGGTGGGACAACGTCCAGATCACGTCGGTCAGCAACGAGACCGATCGCGCAGCCGAAGGGCAGCGCCTCGGTGCGTGGGCGAAAGCGTCGGGAGCCGATCCGTACGAGGCGGCGGTGGGACTGCTCGAGCGCAGCGGCGGAAGCGTCGGCATGGTGGGCTTCGCGATGAGTGAGGACAACATCGCGCGCTTTCTTGCGCACCCGCTCGGGATGGTGTGCAGCGACGGCGGCGCATTCGCGACCGAAGGGCCGGCGCGCCGCGGCCATCCACATCCGCGCTCACTCGGCTCGTTCCCGCGCGTGCTCGGTCACTACGTGCGCGACCGTCGCGCGCTGCCGCTCGAGGACGCGGTGCGGAAGATGAGCGCGTTTCCGGCGTCCCGTGTCCGGCTCACCGATCGCGGGATGCTGCGACAGGGGTTGGCGGCCGATGTCGTCGTGTTCGATCCCGCCACGGTCACCGACCGCGCGACGTTCGCCGAGCCGTTTTCGTATGCGGAGGGAATCCGGGTCGTCATCGTCAACGGCGTGCCGGCCCTCCGCGACGGCGAGCGCGCCGAGCGCCGAGCGGGTCGCGCGCTGCGGCCGGTAGAGCAAGGGCGCTAAGGGAGTTCCCCTAGCGCCCTTGGCGCCCTTAGCGCCCCCAGCCCTTCAACGCCTTCAGCGCCTTCAGCGCCTCTGCTCTTCGGTGTCCTTCATCTCGACGTAGCCCGCGAAGCGCGCCGACACCGTGCTGCGCGCCGCGCCGTTCACGAGCTGGTACTCGAAGTCGCTGGTCACGATCGACGCCTGACGCACCTGGATGAGATCGCCGGGGCGCCACATGTCGGCCTGCGGCCGGTGCGGCAGGTACACCTCCCACATCGTGCCGTCAGCGAGCATCACGAACGTCGAGCCGTCCATCGACCGCAGCATCTGCGCGCCGTTCGGCAGCTTGTGCGGCAGCCACGGCTTGCCCGTTAGGCTCGGCTCCTGCGCCTGCCGCATCGGTGCCTGACGAGTCGGCTCCGACCGCGGCGCAAGATCGGCGCGCGGGGATTCCGTTTCGCGTGCAGGCAGGCGATCGATGCGACGCGCCACCGCCGCGACGGTTCCGGTGTAGCGGGCGAGCCACCGCTCGAGACTCTGGCGCTGCGCGGCGCTGAGATTGGCGACCCCCGTCGCCATCTGATCCTGTGCCGACATCACCTCATCGAGCCTGACGTCAGACGCCTGCGCCGACAACGCGCCTGGCATCGACACGAGCGCTACGAGGAGCGCCGACAAAATACGAGTGCGCATACGTCCTCCTCTGGTTGCTCGGGAGAACATGGAGAAACGTGCCAGAAAAGCAAAGGGGACTGAGGAACGAGGAATGAGGAAGAAGCGTCAACTTGTCTCACAGGTTGCGCACTGCGCAGATGCTATGCACGTCGCTTCCTCGTTCCTCGTTCCTCGTTCCTATTGTCCACGTTCCCAGCGATTGTTCGCCCGATCGACATCCGGAAACGCGAGCTCCGGATCGATCTCCACGGACCGTACCGTGGCTGCGCTGCCGATGCGCGCCGTCTGGGTGCGCTCCCCGGCGAGCCAGGGGTGGACCGGCAGCTCGACACGCTCGACGGTGCCGTCCATTCGCGTGATCGCCAGGCGCACCGGCATCGGGGCGAGACCTCGGTCCTCGATCGTCACGAGCAGCATCTGACCGTCGACCCGTACGCCGCCCACCGCCTGGTCGAGCGTCCACGTCTCGAACCACCACGTCGTCCAGAACCAGTCGAGGTCGCGACCGGCGACGTCCTCGACGGTGTTCCAGAAGTCGTACGGCGTGGGGTGCTTGTTGATCCACCGCCGACCGTACTCGCGATAGGCACGCAGGAACAGGTCGTCGCCGAGGAGAGCCCGAAGAGAGCGGAGGTTGATCGCCATCTTGTCGTAGCTGGCGATGCCGAACGCAGCGGATCCCACCGGGTAGAGATCGCCGTGCCGCATGAGCTCCACCTCGTCACCGGAACGCGCAAAGTTCAGGTAATTGGTCCGGGAGAGGCTCTCGCGATCGTAGCCGGGAAAGAACTCCTGCATCCCCTGCGCCTGGTTGAAGCGCGTGAGCCCTTCATCCTGCCAGGAGAACCGCTTCTCGTCCGAGCCGACCTGCATCGGGAACCACATGTGCGCGATCTCGTGCACCGTCACCGAGTACAACGCGAGCGTGTCGCGCCGTCCGCCGATGCACGTCATCATCGGATACTCCATCCCGCTGCACGAGACGACGCCGTCCACCGCCGTCATGTGCGGGTACGGATACGGCCACAGGTAGCGGGACAGAAACTCGATGGAGTGCTGCGCATAACGAGCGGACTGGTCCCATGCCCACGCGCGGCGCTGCGGGCGCCAGAAGGTATGAATGGCGGCCGTGTCCGGGCGACCGTCACCGGTCGCGTCTCCCGCCACCGCGACGGTGGCGTCCCACAGATACTGGTCCGACGTTCCGAAGGCGAAATCGCGGACGTTGGTCGCCCGGAAGCGCCAGGTGAGCTTGCCGTCACGGCCACGCGCGGTGGCCTTCCCCGCGCCACGATCCGCCTCGGCGACGACGTGGGTGATGTCGCGCGACCGCCGGGCGGTGTCGAGGCGTGCCCGCGTCTGCGCACTCAGCACCTCGGCCGCGTTGGTCAGATCGCCGGTCGCGGCGACGAGCCATCCGTCAGGGACGGTGATCGAGACCTCGTAGTCCCCATAGCCCATGTAGAACTCGGCGGTGCCCATGTACGGGTCGGTCTGCCAGCGGCGGGCGACGTCATCGTAGACGGCGAACTGCGGATACCAGTACGCGATGTACGCGACCTCTCCATCATCGCCGCCGCGCGGGGCGCCATCGGGGGGGACCGTGTACTGCCATTCCGCATCGATCTGGACGGTGGCGCCGGGGAGGATCCGCGCCGGCGGGCGCACGCGAAGGATCGTCGAAAAGACCTCGTAGCCCGCGGCGGTGTCGTTAGGTGCCTCGCCGACCGGCCGCCCATCGATGGCGATGCGGCGCAGCTCGACGCCGCCCGTCACCGGCACGGGCTCGTTGCGCATCGCGTCCGGCGCGAAGAGGTTGGCGTAGAGGTGGAGAAAGACGTTGCGAAGCGTGTCGGGCGACCGGTTGGTGTACCGCAGCGTGCCCCGCCCGGTGAGGCGCTTCGTCGCCGGGTCGTAGGTGGCCTCGAGCCGGTAGGTGGCGTACTGCTGCCAGTAGTTGGGACCGGGTCGGCCCGTTCGCGTGCGCGTGCCACGCTCGACCGCGCGCGCGAAGTCGCGCGTCTCGAAAACGGGGTACGGACGCGGCCGCGATGGCGTCGCGGCGGCGGTCGCGGTGGGAGTGGCCACCGCGGGCTGGCTCACGGGGCGAGGACCCCTGGCGCACGCGGCCGCCACGAGGAGCGCGACGCCCATCCCGCAGTTCGAAATCCGCATTCCCTATCCTCGGTTGAGCTACGCCGCCTTCCGGGCCTCTTCGGGCGCCATCACGAACTGCTCGACGGCACGCGCGACCTCGGCGGGGAGTGGCATCTTCTGGAACGTCGAGCGGGAGACGCAGACGAGCACCTGATGGGCCGTGGCATGCAGCACGCCATCGGCGCTCATCACGTCGAAGTTGATCGTAAGCGAGGTGTTGCCGATGCGGCTGAAGTAGGTGACGACCTTCAGCCGCTCGTCGAGGAGCGCCGGCGAGAAGAACTCGGTGTGCATGATCTTCCGCGGCAGCCACATATCGTAGCGATCGAACATCTCCTTGAACGGCAGCCCCGCGGCCCGGAAGATCTCCGTCTCCGCGAGCTCGAAGAACCGTATGTACGCTCCGTAGCAGATGATGCCGGCGAGATCGATGTCGCCCCAGCGGACGTACTCGGAGATGATGAACGGCTTCTTGTGAGACGGCATAGAATTGCTCCAGGGTCCTCGGGGTCCTCAGGGTCCTCAGGGTCCTCAGGGTGCGGTGCTCACGGGTTGGAACCTGAGGACCCCGAGGACCCCGAGGACCCTGAGGACCCTGAGGGACCCTTCACCGTCCAGTACTCCGGAACGAGGAATGGCGCCAACGCATACGTAATCAGCGCTTCGTACGCCCGCTGCCGGTCGATCAAGCCGAGGGTGAGCAGGCCGACGGCGCCCTCCGCCTGCTTCACGTTGTGCGTGCCCGCCACGCGGTCCATCGCGTGGCCGAGCTCGAGGCCGCCGCGCACGAGCTCCGCCACGACGGGCGGAAGGGGCATGGCCAGCGATCCTCCTCGGCCCTCGCGATGGCGGGCATCGACGACGACCGCCCACGCGCAGGTGCGCAGGCCGTCTTCCTCTTCGACCACCCCGCCCTCGAGCCCGATGCCCAGCTCGGCGCCGAGCGATTCACGGGCGGCCACGGCCCGCGAGCGCGCGCCTCGAATCGTTTCCTCGTCACCCCAGGGCTGTTCGCGCACCGTGGACGACACGCCGATCCCTTCGACGCGCGCCGTCGACGTCACACGCCCGACCACCGCGCGCGCGGCGCCGATCTTCACCGGGTTGGTCGAGCCGACGGCGACGAGCTGGACGCCGGGCAGCGCTTCGGCGGTCATGATGTCGAGGAATGTCGCCCATCCATCGTCCGCCGTCCAGCGCACCGAGGGAATCGCGAAGCCGGAAGGCCGGCCGCGAGCCTAACGATGCGGCCGGATCCCCCGGTGACGACGGTCACGCTCGCCGGCGTCGAGCCCGGATTTTGGCCGCTTGATTCGCTCGACCGACGGGGATATGCTTTGTGCCCCGCGCGAAATCACTTCATGTCGCTCCTGCTCACAGCCATGCACGACGTCGCGCCGTTCGCCTTCCTCGGTGAGCGGCTCTGGCTGGACTTCGTCAATACCGACGACGCGCGCCGGGGGAGCCGCGTCGATCTCCTGCGAGATTTCGACGCGCTGGTGCGGTGGCTCGAAAGTGCCGCGGTGCTGGATGGAGAACGTGGGGGCGGGATTCGGCGGCGCGCGCTTCAGCAGCCGGCCGGGGCCACCGCGGCGCTCGCGGACGCGCGTCGCATCCGGGCGGCGCTGCGATCACTCGCCGAGCGCGGGGTGCACGTGGTCGAGGTTCGCCTGCACGCCGTGAACGAGATCAACCGCGTGCTGGGCCGAAGTGCCGGCACGCGCCGCCTCGAGGCGCGCACCGACGGCACGTTCCAGCGCTCGTTCGTCCCGGTCGGGGATGCCTTCGCCGGCCTGATGATCCCGATCGTGGAGTCGGCGGCCGATGCGCTGGTCCTCGGCGAGCTCGCGCGCGTCCGCCGCTGCGCCGACGCCCGCTGCCCTCGAGTCTTCTTCGACGGAACGAAGAACGGGAGACGGCGGTGGTGCGATATGGCGACGTGCGGCAATAGGGCGAAGGCGGCGAGGCATCGGCAGAAAGTCATGGCGCACGTCTGACTGCGGACTGCGGACTGCGAACTGCGAACTAAAACCCTCGGGATGCTACTGTTGGCGCTAGTAGCTTCCCGAGGGTTCTAGTTCGCAGTTCGCAGTTCGCAGTTCGCAGTTCGCAGTCCGGCGTCTAACGCCCCTTCACGTACCCCATCTCAACCGCGTAGTCGACCAGTCTCTTCTGAAGGATTCTGCGCCCGCGAAAGAGCCTGGACTTCACCGTCCCCTCCGGGATCCCTAGAATCTCCGCGATCTCCGCGTATCTCAAGCCCTGGATGTCGCTCAGCACGACGGCCGTGCGGTAGTCCTCGGGGAGCTTGTCGATCTCGCGCGTGACTTCCTCGTCGATGAACGAATCGTAGAACTTTCCCTCCGGGTCCGACTCGCCAACGGCCTCATACGCCGACCAGCCCTCCGGCTCCTCCGGCAGCTGGACTTCGCGCGCGTCGATGCGGCGCTTCCGGCTCACGAAGGTGTGGTAGAGGATCGTGAACAGCCACGCACGGACGTTGGTGCCGAGCTGATACTGCTCCCAGCGGTCGAACGCGCGGAGGATCGTGTCGGAGACGAGATCCTCGGCGTCGTCACGCGCGCGGGTGAGCTTCAGCGCAAAGCTGTACAGCGCGTCGAGATGGACGAGCGCCTCCTGCTCGAACTGCGCGCGGCGCTCGGCGCGGTTGAGCGGGGTCGCCATGTCGGCGGCGGGAGAAGCGCCCTGTTTGATGGACGACACGGGGCCCAGGGGCTCGACGTCGCGTGTCTTCGTCCGTTCCAACGTCATCATCTTCGGTCTCCCAGATGCCTCGCTTTCGCGAGTCGTACTCGAGCTTCAGGAAACTGACGCCGCTGGCGTCTCCCGCCGCTGCGCGGCGATGAACCGCTTGAGGTCCCCAGCGATCGCCTCCATGTGCGTCACGTCACGGGTGACGCGTGACATCATCAGCGCACCTTCCAGCGTCGCGATGATGAACCGGGCCATGCGCGCGATATCGACATCATCGCGAAGCTGCGGCCGCGCTTCCCACAACACCGACTGAAGCTGTCCGGACCAGCGTTCGAACACCGTCGCGAGTCGCTTGCGGAATCCTTCGTGCGCGTCCGCCATCTCCATCGCGAGATTGCCGAACGGACATCCGCCACGACACTCCTGCTCCGCCTGGTCGGCGACTTCGGCATCGATGAACCGCTCGAGCCGCTCGAGCGGATCGATCATCGGATCGCGCAGAATCGCCAGCCCTTCCTCCGCGAACTGCTCGAAGCGATGCTGCACGACCGCGTATCCCAGCTCCTCCTTCGACTTGAAGTAGTGATAGAAGTGGGCCTTTCCGCAGAGACCCGATTCGCGGATCACGTCGTCCACGGAGGTTTGCTGGAATCCGTTGCGACAGATCAGGTCGGCGGCTGCTTCGAGGATTTTCGTTCGACGGTCGCTCATGTGGAGCAACTATAGGACTGAGCAGTCTTATCGTCAAGGTCGATTCGAATGTTTATGTAAGTACCGTGAAAGAAATGAGTTACAGAACTCCACCGCCGGACTGATTTCACGTAACTCACGCAGTTACTACGCGTTATTGGACCGGGTGGTTTCGCGCCCGGTTAACGCGTTAGACTCCGCTTCCGGCGACAGGGTCTCACCTCATCCGCAACGCATACGAGTTTCTGACATTTACGACTGATGTTTTCCCCGTTCATGAGATGTGCGTAGAATCCTCTCCACGAACATGCCCACGATCTCCGTCACGCGGACATACCTCGAGATGCGCAGCCCCGATGCACTGCGCTCGTACCACGCCGACGAAGCCAACGTCCGCTTCGAGCGCGTGCACTCGTGTCCCCTGTCGTTCTTTCGCTACCTGTATCGGGAAGTCGGCCGCGCACATCACTGGGTGGACCGTCTCGCGTGGAGCGACGAGCAGGTGCAGGCACGCTTGGACAACGCGAACGTCACGCTGTGGGTGATGTACGTGGACGGAGCGCCGGCGGGATACGCCGAGCTCGAGCGCCATCCCGACGGCTCGATCGAGGTCGTGTACTTCGGATTGCTCCCGGAATTCACCCGGCGCGGCCTCGGCAAGCTGATGCTCACCGCCGCGGTCGAGCGCGCGTGGGAGCAGGGGACCTCGCGTGTGTGGCTCCACACCTGCACGCTCGACGATCCCGCCGCGCTGCCGAACTACGTCAAGCGCGGCTTCGCCCCCTACAAGGACGAGGTATATACCGTGGAGATCGACGACGCGGAGCTCGCGACCCTGCGGTCAGCGACGCCGGCGGCGTGAGCGTCCACTGCCGCGCTCGTGGCGCGACCGGCCGCGGTCGGGCCCGGCACGCCCGCGTCGTGGGTGCCGCTCCCGGCCGCGATGCCGCTCCGGCTCCTCTTCATCCGGTGCCCAGGGCCGATCGAGCAGATCCTGCAGCTCGTCGAGCGTCGCGGCCCGCACCGCGCCCCGCTGACCTCGCGTCACGACGAATCGCGCGGGACGGTCGAGCTGCGGCAGCTCCGCGTCCACCAGCGTGCGCGCCATCTTCTCCGGCAGGCGCAGGCGCGCGACGCCGCCGACGCCGTCCTCGACGCCGTACTCGATAGGCACCTCGCGATCGCGGATCGTCACCGAATCGGGGAGCGCCATCCACCGCGCCCGCTCGGCCGGTGGCACGAGGGCATCAATGTCGACCGTCAGCGGAGCGGCGCGGAACTCGTCGTACGATCGGATGCCGCGCAGCTGCTCGGCGAACATCGCCGTCAGCTCCTTCGTGCCGAGCTTCGCCGTGCGCCCGCCGCTGCGGCGCCAGACTTCGCGGACCTCCTCGACGCGCGGTCGCAGATCTTTCAGCGAGCGATGCCGGGCCTCGAAGCGTGCTGCCGCTTCGGCGAGCTTCGCTCGCGCGATGTCGGCGACGTCGTCGGGGAACGCGTCATCGATGGGCTCGATGTCGCGCTCGAGCACGAATCCGTAGTACTCGACGGAGCGACGGACGACGAGCGGCGCGCGTTTGCGCTCGGGATCGAAGGCGATCTCCGCCTCGCCGCGCGTGGCGTACTTCCGGATGAGCCCGAGCGGGATCTGCGTCCCCTCGATGGCCGCGCGCGGCGTACCGGAGCGGTCGGCGAAATACCGCAGCTCCCCCGCGATGGCGCCCCAGCTTCCCGCCACGCTCGTCTTGGAGACGCGCGCTTCCTCTCCGTCGGCCGTCATCTCGTCGATGACGAGATCGAACGGCATGATGCGCCCCAGAAGCTCCTGGAACGAGCGCAGCGTCGCATCGGTGGCGAGCGGCATCTCGCGCGGTAGCGGCATCTCGAGATTGCGATAGACGCTCGCCATGCCGAGCGCGGCATCCTCGATTGCCTTCACCAGCACTCCGCGACGCTCGGCCCACTCATCGATCCCGTCATCGAACAGATGCCGCGGCAGCCCGTAGACCGCCCCGACGTGCCCATATTTCCGGTACGCCTCGGCGTACACGTTGTAGGCCGTGAGATGATCGCTGCCGGCGATGACGAGTCCCTCGAGATAGCGATCCTCGCGCGTCATCCGATGCAGCGACTCGACGGAGCTCATCACGGCGAGATACGGCACGAGCGCATCGTCGGCGTGGGCGATGAGCTCTCCCCAGGGGCGATCGACCGGCAGCGCCTCGACCGTCTTTCCATATTGCGACAGCCGCCCGCGCTCATCGATGATGCCCCGCGATGCCAGACGGGTAAGCGCGTCACGGTACGCGACGCGGTCGAGGGGAACGGGCAGGTCGAGCTCGTCGGCGCGCACCCCGAGGTCGGCGCAGGTGATCGCGACGCGCTCCGAATCCCCGGCGAGCTGGAACTCCGGCTCCGTGGGTCGCAGCTGGGAGAACACGATGTCGCGATCGGACAGGATGAAGACCCGCCCGCCCTCGACGCGGCCGTGCACGCGTCCCGCCATCTGAAGGATCTCGTTGGAGCCGAGGTGCGTGCGGGTGAGGACGTTCTTCCCGCCCTCGATGATGTTGGTGAACCGCGTGTCGTCGATGATGACGGTGTCGAGACCGCGCACGTTGAGCGCGCTCTGCCCCGCGGCGGTCATCGAGAGGAGGTAGGGCTTGCGAACCTCGCCCTCGAGGAACGGCCGGATCACGCGAATCGGCTCGCCGCCGTGATAGAACGCGGTCTCGATGCGCGGCGATCGAGTGGCGACATCCTCCGCCACTTCCTCGACGCCGGCGCGCGTCGGAAGGAACACGCCGACCCCGCGCTTCTCCTTTTGCAGGCGCTGGAGGAAGCGGTCGTCGAGAAACTGGACGGGCTCCTTGTTCACCACCGTCACCTTGGCCGCTCGCGCCGGATCGAACGCGTAGCTCTCGATCACGGAGGCGGAGCTCAGGTAGCGGGCGTAGAACGTCGGATCGACGGTCGCGGAGAGCCAGATGAAGCGGTTCCCGACGCGCTTGCCTAACGCCAGGCAGAGCTCCAGCTCCGCCGATGTCTGGTGAATCTCGTCGACGATGAGCGTGTCTTGCGGAAGAATGTCGCCATCCTGGAACCAGCGCCGCGCGATTCCCGTCGTCACGATGACGACCGTCCAGGACGGCGTGTCGGGTGTCGCTTCCCGCTCGCGGTTGACGACGCCGACCCGCAGCTCGGTGGTGCCGAGGATCGATTCGGCGATCGGACGAATGGCGAGCGTCTTTCCGGTTCCGGTTCCCGCGACGATGCCGAACCCCTTGCCGCTCCGCGCAAGCTCGCGCACTTCCTCCCCATGCTCCCGCTCGAGCACAGTCTCGAGATGCAGGCCCAGCGCCAGCTCGATCGTTTCGCACGCCGCGCGCGTCGGCGCAATCACGATGACGCGGCCAGTCGAGGGCTCGGCGGCGACGAACGCGGCGCGGTCTGGCGGTAAGTAGTGGTCCCGGACTTGGCGCATGGGCCGTTCTGTGTGCAAGGAAGGTTCCGGGTTCAACGGCAAAGATGGCGGAATTCAGAATACAGAATGCAGAATGCAGAGATCGGCAGTCTGAAATGCCAGCCGTCGAAATGAAAACGGGGAGCCGCGAACCGGCTCCCCGTAGGTTTTTCTGAGTTCTGCATTCTGTATTCTGAATTCTGTCATCTTTGCCGTCCACCCGAAGCTATTTCTCGTACACCCGCATGAGCTTCCCGTCGCGATACAACCGAATCGTATCGGCAATCCCGTCGCGATCCGCGTCGACCCACTCCTGCACCAGCTCTCCGGCGCGGTCGTACCAGCTCGCGCGCTCCGGGCGTCCGTTGCGATCGCGATCCTCGTAGCGGACCGTCGCCGCCGCGCTACCGAGCCAGCGGCGCACATCGTCGGTGCGACTGCCGCGCGCGAGCGCCACCGCCGCAGCCATCTGGGGCCACGTGCCCGGTCTCCGCACGACCTCGTCGCAATCCTCGCCCGATTGAATGGTCGCACAGCGGTCATCGTCGTCATTGCGACGGCCGCGGCGATCATCATCCGCAAAGCCCTTCGCGATCTTCGGCTTCTTGCTGCCGCGGTCGTCGCCGCGCTTCGCACGATCGTCGTCATCGGAGCGCCGATCGCCGAAGATCACGCGCGCGCCCGCAGGCCGCTCGCGCACGGCGGTCGCGCAATCAGTCGGCTCGGGCTGTTGGCCGGGCGGCACTCCGTCGATCCAGATCCGGCACATCCCCGGTGGTGGACGATGGCCGGGCGGCACCCGGTCTGGCCCGCGCTCGCGCGACTGCGCGGACGCGGGGACCGCGATCCCGAGGGCAAGGAGAATGACTGGAATGAATCGGGGCATTTCTATGGACCTCACTCGTACGTAAGTCGCGACCTCCGACGGTCACCCTGGGTAAGGCACGAGAGGTGCCAACTTCGCCTCCCCGGAGGCGGTTTGCAACATATTGGCATACTTGGACATGCGTTCTCGGCCGAGCGGGCTCCCGGCGGGTTGTCCCACGTGCAGGACGGCCGCCGGGGGACACCTTCCGAATCGCGGGGCTCCCCACCCCGTCGCGTTGCCCCCTTCTCCCGAGACGCGTCCTCTAATGAAATGATCTCCAAGCCCGGCGCCCCCTCTGCGTTCGCCTCGCCCGAAGCGCCAGCGAGCCAACGCTACTCGGCGCACCTCGCAGCTATCCGCAGACTGGCGTCGCAGCTCGCGCACTCCGGTGCGCCCGATGAGCTCGCGCGCGTGCTCGTCGAGGAGCTTCAGCGCACGCTCGGCGCGTCGTGGGTCGCGCTGTACCGCGCCGATCCCGCCGGCTCGTTCTCCCGTCGCGCACTGGCCGGCGATCCCGGGCTCCGTCTTCCTGCCACCATCTCCGGCGGCGATGCCGTTGCGCTTCGCCGGCCGACGACACCCCTCGATGAGCGCGTCGTTTCGAGCGAAGCCCTGATGGTGTTCGGTGGCGCGGCGGCCGCGCTCGCGCTCGAGGACGCGGAGACCCGACTCGGATGGCTGGTGAGCGGGAGCCGCCTCGATGGCGTCCCGTTCGATCGCCTCGACGCCGATCTCCTGGCCGTCATGTGCGACATCGCCGTGCCTCGCCTCGCGGCGGCCGAGTTCGACGCGCAGTTCGCACGCAGCGCGCTCACCGATCAGCTCACCGGACTGGGCAATCGCCGCGCATTCAACGAGCGTCTCGAGGAGGAGATCGCGCGCGCCAATCGCGCCAACGGCGCGATCTCGCTGCTGCTCGTCGACATCGACAAGTTCGCCGCCTTCAACTCGACGCACGGTCGCGACGCCGGCGATCGCGCGCTCGGCGCGGTCTCGGTGGCGGTGCGGCAGTCGATCCGCCTGTCGGACTCCGCCTTTCGCTACGGCGGAGGACAGCTCGCCCTGCTGCTTCCCGGTGCCGCCGCACTGGGCGCGTTCGTCGCCGCGGAGCGCATCCGCAACGCCGTCACCACGCTCGACGCGGGGGACGTGCCCGCGCCCGTCACCGTGAGCATCGGCATTGGCTCGCTGCGCGAAGGGTCTCACGCCCCCATCTCCCTTGCCTCGCTGGCGCTCGTCCGCAAGGCGGACGAAGCGCTGTATCAGGCGAAGCAGAGCGGACGAAACAGAACCGTCATCGGGTAGTCAGTCCCCGAACGAAATAGCGGTCGCGCGCGCCGTGGCGACGAGATCGTGGGACAGCTCGACGCGCTTGGTCTCCTTCAGTGCCTCGGCGATCGGAATCGTGACGATGTGCGGCGACTGGAGCGCGACCATCTTGCCCCATTCTTCGGCCGCGATCGCCCGCACCGCCGCACCGCCGAATCGTGTCGCGAGCAGCCGGTCATACCCCGTCGGCGGCCCACCGCGCTGCAGGTGACCGAGGATCAGCGACCGGGTCTCCTTGCCGGTGATCTCCTGAATCTCGCTGGCGATCTTCTCGGCGAGCCCTCCAACCCGCTTCGCCTGGCCGGGCAGCGAGGCGCCGAGCCGGGATTCGGCCCCGCCTAACGGGATGGCGCCCTCGGCCACGACGACGATCGAGAAGTGACGTCCCGCCTTGTCGCGCGCCCTGATCTTCTCGGCCACGCGCTGGATATCGTAGGGAATCTCGGGGATGAGAATGACGTCGGCCGTGCCGGCAACGCCCGCGTGCAGCGCGATGAAGCCGGCGTGACGCCCCATCACCTCCATCACGATGACGCGGTCGTGGCTCTCGGCGGTGGTGTGCAGCTTGTCGATGGCCTCCATCGCGGTGTTGACCGCGGTGTCGAAGCCGAACGTCGTGATCGTTCCGCTGACGTCGTTGTCGATCGTCTTCGGAACGCACACGATCCGCATCCCCTTCTCCACCAGCTTCTGGGCGATCGCCAGCGATCCATCGCCACCGATCGAGATAATCGCGTCGATGCCGAGCTGCCGCGCGCGCTCGATGAGCTCACCCGACCGATCGATCTCCTCGTACGTGCCGTCCTTCTGGAGAATCGGATAATGGAATGGATTTCCTCGATTCGTCGTTCGGAGGATGGTTCCTCCCAGGTGCGCGATTCCGCGAACCGACTCGCGAGTGAGGGGAACGACTTCGTCTTCGCCGAGCAGGCCCGCGTAGCCCCGCTTGATGCCGAGGACGTCCCAGCCGCGGTTGATGGCCGAGAGCACGGCGGCCCGAATGACGGCGTTGAGTCCGGGCGCGTCTCCGCCCCCGGTCGAGATGGCAATGCGCATGTCGAAAAGCGTCTACACGGATTGCGATGTGAGCAGATGGATGATCTCGCCCGGCTGCGCGTGACGTCCGACCTTCGACTTCTGAAAGATCGGCTTGCCGTCGCGAGTGACTTCGAATCGCCCGCCGCTGGATGGGATCATCTCGATCTCGGCGGCCGGGAACCGCTCACGAATCGCGGCCGCCAAACTGACGGCCCGGGGCTCGTAGTTTCATACCGTGCAGTACTCGATCGCTATTCGCATCGTCGGTTGGAGTGAAGGTTCGCCTCAGCCAAGGTAGTCGAGGTCGGCGAGGGAATCGAGGTGATCGAGGGAAGGTCGTGCCGCCACCGCGATCACGTCGACACCCTGAACGACCTCGGCTACCTGGGCTCCAATCCCGCCATTGCAGACAGTCGCCGCAGGACGGTGTCCTGCCGTGCCATCTGCTCGCGCAGTGAATCCACCTGCGCCTGAAGCAGCGCGGTCTCTTCGCGAACGGCGATGAGCGCGTCGCTCATCTCGATCACCGTCTCCGCCAACGTGGTGTCACCGGTCGTGAGCGGCGCGCTGCACGCAGCGAGCGCGCCGAGTCCGACGACGACGATGCGTCGCAAGATGCGCATGCAGAGCTCCTCCGGAATCAGCTCCCGAGACGACGAACGGCCTGATCGAGCGCGTTGCGTACGCGCGGTTCCTGCTCTACGGCGCGACGCGCTTGCAGCGCCGCGATGGTGGTGGCGTCACCGACACGACCCAGGGCCCCAGCCACGGCGGCCCGGATGAACGGATCGTCGTCATCGAGGAGCGGTTGGAGCATCCGTACAGCGGCCGTGTCACCTCGGCCACCGTGTGTCACGAGTGCGTTGACGGCGGCCACCCGCCCTTGCCTCGCCCCCTCGCCGAGCTGCTCGACGATCATGGCTCGGGACTCGGGAGAAGGGATGCGCGCCAGGGCCTCCAGTGCGGCCACTCGCGCGACGTCACGCCACTCCTCGCGGCGCAGCAGGTCCCTCGCGACGTCCAGCGCGAGGGAGGAATCGACGCCGACGAGCGCCCTCATTGCCGCGCCGCGAACCCACCACGAGCGGTCACCCGTCGCGATCGACCGTAGGCGGCTCGCCACGTCGGAGTTCCCGGTCGCACGCGCGAGCGCCAGCGCTGCCGCCTCACGAACGCGCGTATCAGAATCGCGGGTGGCAGCCAGCGCCGCCGCTCGCGCCGAATCCTGCGTGACGATGGGGCCGAGGGCCGCGACCGCGCGCGCGCGGACCATCCAGAGGGTATCGTCGACGGCCGCACGTGCGACTGCCACGCGCGCGTCCGCTTCGCGCTCCACGCGCGGCGCTAGCGCCTCGATCGCTTCGATGCGGCCCAGCACGTCGGCATCGTGCGCGAGCTGCCAGACGAGCATGGAGGTGGGCCGTGGAAAATCGGAGAGATCGAGCAGCCAGTCTCCCGCGTCCCAGCGGATCGAACGGGGCGGCGCGGGGACGGGAATGACGACGGCCGTCGTTTCACCCCGCACGGTTGCGACCTGCCTGACGATTCCGCTGTCGGTGAGCACCTCGACGTCGACGTCGGCGTGGAAGAGTCCCGTGAGCGAGTCACGCGGCTGCACCTGCACCGCGGTCAACGCGACCTCGCTGCGAACGCTGTCGAATGCCCACGAAACCCGAAACGCCGGCACGCCAGCCCCGTACACCCATTGCGCGAAGAAACGCGAGAGATCGAGCCCGGACGTCTCCTCGAGCGCACGCCGAAGATCGGCGGTGGTGACGCTTTGATACGGGTGGGCGCGCAGGTATCGATGGAGACCCGCGCGGAGCGTCGAGTCACCGAGGATGCGGCGCAGCATCTGGAGCACCGACCCGCCCCGGGGATAGATGTGGCCACTGAAATACACTTCGGCGGGATCCGAGACCCAGCGCCCGTACACGAGCGGACGCCGATTCCGTCGGTCCGCGGCGATGGTTTCTTCGTGTGCGTCGCGCCGCTGCACCGCGCCCGCCGCGACTCCGTGGGCTCGCTCGATGAACAGCGTCGCCATGAAGACCGCGAATCCCTCCGACAGCCATGCGTCATCCCAGTGCCGCATCGTCACGTAATCACCGAACCACATGTGCGCGAGCTCGTGCGCGACCAGGCGATCGGCGTTCGAGCGCGGCTCCGCCCACGCCGGATGCAGGATCGCATCGTCCGACATCGTGACGGCGGTAACGTTCTCCATTCCCCCGAACACGAAGTCGGGGGCGACCGCCTGGTCATACTTGGACCATGGGTAGTGTATGCCCGTCCACTGACTGAAAAATTCCATCGCCCGCGGCGTCTTGCCGAAGCCGCGCCACGTCGCCTCGATGGAATCCCGATACGTCCAGTAGCCCAGTGAGACGTCGCGCCACCGATCGCGCAGGACGACGTAGTCACCGGTGACGACCGACATGAGGTAGGTCGACGCGGGCTGATCGAGTCGCCAGTGCCACTCGACATCACCGCCGGGCAGGCGGCGTGTTCCGATCAGTCTCCCGTTGGAAAGCGCTCGCTCGTTCGCGGGAACGCGCACGAAAAATTCCCAGGTCGTCTTGTCGTAGAGCCGATCGACGGTGGGGATCCAGTAGCGCGTGTCCTCCGCGAAGCCCTGGGCCCACACGATGTGCCGCCGATCGATGAAATACGCACCGCGCGCGGGGCGCACCGCCTCGTATTCGACGGTCACTTCGACCAGCGTGTCGGCCGCAAGGGGCTCGGTGAGCCTGATGCGAAGCTCGGAGCCCTCGTGCGTGAAGCCTAACGGGCGATCCCGATGCAGGACGCGCTGAATCCGGAGGTCGACTGCATCGAGGGTGATCTCGCTCAGCCGCCCTCCGCCGGGCACCGCGGCGACGCGCAGGGTGGTCGACCCGACGACGGCGCGGCGGGCCCAATCGAATCGCAGCCGCACGATCTGATGTCGCAGGTCCTGCGTGAGCGCGGGAACGATCGCCCGAAGCTCACCCGGCGGCGCTGCACCCCAGGTAATGAGGGGAAGCGGTCGAAAGGTCGGCGGCTCGGGCTTCGGCGGCGCCACGGCAACCGTGTCGACACGCGGCGAAGGCACGACGGGAACCGACGCGGGCGGCGGCGGGGCGCTCGCGCATGCCGCGAGAACGACGGCCACGAATGGAACTGATCGACGCATGCTCAGCGGGTCGCGAAGAAAGGCGCGCGAGCGCGCGCAATTGATGCGGCCCGCGGCGCGGGCCTGTGGTATATACCGCGCGACTCGGGCCAGGGGAATGATGCGACAGGGGATGACGGCCATCGAGACCATCGTCGTGCTCTCGATCCTCTCGCTGATGACAGCGATCGTCCTGCCGACACTCGGTCGATTGCGTGACGGCATCGCGGTGCGCAACGCGACGGCCGAAGCGACGTCCGCCTTCGCGATCGCGCGCCGCACCGCGATCCTCCGCGCGGCCACCACGGCAATTGGCATCGACCGACCTCCCGGATTCATCACGGTGACGGCGGCGGGCGAGATGCTGCTGCAGCGAAACCTGGAGGAAGCCCACGGCGTCACGCTATCGGCGACGCGCGATTCCACCGCGTACTCCGCTCTCGGTCACGGCGTGGGCGCCGCCAACCTCAGCCTCGTGATCGCGCGGGGGACGGTGGCGGAGACGATCTTCGTCTCGAGAGAAGGTCGCGTTCGCAGGTAGCCGACCGAACGGCCGAACCACAGAGGCACAGAGGCACAGAGGGCACAGAGGAAACGGCAACTGCTTGCCTGCGCAGTTGCCGTTTCCTCTGTGCCCTCTGTGCCTCTGTGGTCCGCCGGTTCAGCCCTGCGGTTGATCAGTCGGCTGCGACCGTCCCGAAATCGTACCCCGGCACCGAGATCCTCGGAATCGGCGTACCGAGCACGCGCTCGATCGTGCGCACCATCCCGATCTCGTCGGGCGACATGAAGGTGAACGCGTCGCCCGTAGCCGCTGCGCGGCCGGTACGACCGATACGGTGCACGTAGTCTTCCGGACGTTGCGGCACGTCGTAGTTGATCACGTGCGAGATCCCGGCGATGTCGAGACCCCGCTGCGCGATGTCGGTGGCGACGAGAACGCGGATCTTTCCTTCCCTGAAGCCCTCGAGCGCTTGCATGCGCTGCGACTGAGTCTTGTCGGCGTGCATCGCCGACGCCTCGATCCCGGCGCGCTCGAGATGCCGTACCAGTCGGTCGGCGCCGTGCTTCGTCCGCGTGAACACGAGCACCGAATCCATCTCCGGCCGCTTCAGCAGCTCGGCGAGCAGGGCGCTCTTGCGCTCACGGGGAACGGGATAGACGGCGTGCGCCACGGTATCGACCGCCTGGGTACGAAGGCCGACCTGAACGACGAGTGGCTTCCGCAGATACTTGCGAGCGAGCGCCTCGACTTCGGGGGGCATCGTCGCGCTGAAGAGCAGCGTCTGACGGTAGGGAGGAACCTCGCGCACGATCTGATTGATCTGGGGCGCGAAGCCCATGTCCAGCATTCGGTCCGCCTCGTCGAGGACCAGCACCTCGAGGTCGTCGAACACCAGATTTTGCCGCTCGAGGTGGTCGATCAGTCTGCCTGGTGTGGCGACGACGACGTCGACTCCGCGGCGCAGCGCCGTTTCCTGCGGGCCGAGCGCGACACCACCGAAAATCTCGGCGACCCGAAGGCCGCTGTGGCGCCCGTATTTCTCGAAGCTCTCGCGCACCTGCGCGGCGAGCTCGCGTGTTGGGGTGAGAATGAGGGCTCTGAGTCGCCGCGGGCCGCCGAGGAGGCGTTGGACGATCGGGAGCGTGAATGCGGCGGTCTTGCCGGTGCCTGTCTGGGCGAGCCCGATCAGGTCGCGCCCCTTGAGCGCGAGCGGGATCGCCTGCGCCTGAATCGGCGTCGGCTCCCGGTACCCCGCATCGCGAATGGCGTCGATCAGCTCTGGCGCGAGGCCGAGCAGCTCGAAGGCGGGGAGCGTTTCAATTGTCGTTTGCATGTCACCTACTGCGCCGGGTCCGCTCGACTCCGGGGTGCGTTCCCCGGGACCGGCGCGCCTTCAGCCGCGCCCGTCTGG
The DNA here is from genome assembly GCA_025930755.1 of Gemmatimonadaceae bacterium. Classification (GTDB taxonomy): domain Bacteria; phylum Gemmatimonadota; class Gemmatimonadetes; order Gemmatimonadales; family Gemmatimonadaceae; genus JAICNG01. Next base: position 3,582 of record JAICOJ010000050.1, on the reverse strand, counting down.
CGCGTACCGGAGGTGGAAATTTTCGGAAGGGCAGCGAAATGTGCGGCTCTTCAGCGAGCCAATGTCCCGAGCGGCTGGAATCGGCTCCACGGGCAACGCTTGGGTCGTCCCGTGCATCAAAGGTAAGTAGATCAATGCTCTAGCGCCACGGCAGCGATGATCCTAATGTCGGTCGTGGCCGAAACTTGCGGGACGAGGGCTCGGTAGTGCTAGCAGACCCGCGTTCGTGTGGAGGACGACGTGCAATTCCAATACGTCATATCGATACAGCAGCAGCCGTCGGCGGCGGAGGCCCGGGCCGAAGCCATTGCGGAGGCGCAGGCGGCCGCCGCGCAGGCACGGGCTGAGGCGGCGCGCATCCGGGACGTTCAGCGCGATGTGCGGCAGCAGATCCGCGAGCAGATCCAGCAGCAGATCCACATCGGGCAGGGCCAAGGGCTCGGCATCGGCCAGGGGCCAGGCGGCGAGCCGGTCATCATGGTGCCGCCGCCTCACCAGAACGACATTCCGCCGCACGTGATGGAGGTCATCACGATCTTCGTCGTCGCGGCAGTGATTTGCATCGTGGGGTTGCCCATCGCGCGCGCGATCGGCCGCTGGATCGATCGGCGCGGCCTCCCGAGCCCGGTGAACGCGGAGATGGCGGCGCAGATGAATCGTATCGAGCAGGCCGTCGACACGATGTCGGTGGAAGTGGAGCGGATCTCGGAAGCACAGCGTTACCAGGCGAAGCTGCTCGTGGATCGCGAGAAGGTGCAGGCCTAACGAACTGCGAACTGCGAACTGCGAGCTGCGAACTGCGAACTGCGAACTGCGAACTGCGAACGAAAACCCTCGGGAACCTACGATGCGCATCGTAGCTTCCCGAGGGTTCTTTGTTCGCAGTTCGCAGTTCGTAGTTTCGCAGTTCGTAGTCGCCTTACTTCCACGCCCCCGTCTCGCGCAACTGCGGAATCGACTGGCGCGGAATCGAGACCATGGTGTCACACTCCGTGCATACGTCGACCAGGACGTTCGGGACACGGAGCCGCGTACCGGGCATGTGCACGGTGCGGACTTCATAGCGAGTGCGCACGATTTTGCGGCACGCGCGACACGAGCTGGACGACACGTCCCCAGCCTGGAACAGCGCTTTCACGGAGCACCTCTCTGTTAGTGAAGACGGAATGAATCACGACATCATCTGCTTTCCGTCTGTTCGACACTACGAGAGACGCGCGGGGTTGGTGTCAGCAACGCGAGTTCACCAAACCAATACAGTTGCGCCTAAATCGCTGACGTGTGGAAGCCTAACGAGGAATCAGGAGTCAGGAGTCAGAGGGCGTCGGGGACAGGTCGTAGGAGAGGAACCCGTTGCTCTCCTGGCACCGCTTCCCTGACCCCTGACTCCTGACTCCTGACCCCTCGTTCAAACGAGATTGATTTGGCGCCCGGCAAAACGTCCAATGACCCCAAGCCGGAACGTCACATCGCTCCATCGCTCTTCGCCGGCGTGCAGCGATTCGAGCGGAAAGGAGGGCCACACCAGGGGGTTGGCCGAGCGAGGCATCGCCAATCCCTTGTGGGGGTGCCAGACTCCGTGCTCATCGCGATCATCGAGGAAGCGGTCGTACAGCCGGGCCCATCCTTCGTGCCGCCGGAAATAGCCCATGCGGCTCGCGATCTCCAGCCAGGTCAGCGCCCAGGGGACGTCGGCATCGGCGGCATTTCGGTGCGGGAGCGGATCGCCCATCAGCAGATGTGGCTGGGGAACGACCTTGTCGCCGAGGAGGCGGGCCGGCGTCTGGCGGGGCATCGGCTGCGACAGATACTGAAAGAGGCGCTCCATGACGTCGTAGTGCTCGCTCCGGAAGAGCGGCATGAAGGCCAGCATCACCAGGGCGTGGAACGACGGCGGCATCGCCTCGGGGGCGAGAACCTGCTGGTTGCCGGCTCGCACCCACGGTTTCTGGGCCAGCGGGGACTTCAGGTAGAGGTAGAGGCGGTCGACGATTCGCCGCGCGGCGCCGCGAAGCCTGGGATCTGATTCATACCCTGCCTGGGCGAGGGCGGAGGCGGCAGCCTCGCGAAGGGTGGTGCGGCCGATGTGGGTCACGAGTGGATCGGAGCGCCCCTTCCCCGGCGCCAGCTCGAACAAGAACGCCGGATCCTCGTCCTCGGCCAACAGTCGGAACAGGATCCGGCGCGCGCGCATGAGCGGGGGAGATTCCTTCTCCCACCCGTATTCGAGGAGCCTTCGCGTGGCGGTGATGGTGCCCACTCCCTCGAACCCGTGAGCGCGGGCCGAGGGGATCTCGAGCATCGAACCGCCCCAGGTGCCGTCGAGCTGCTGAGCCAGGGCGAGTGACAGCGCCGGGACGTAAGTATATGGAAGTGTCCCAATCCGGCTAATATCCTGCGCATGTAGCCTAGCTACGTCGATGGTGGCGCGATACTGTATCGGTGCACTCGCGTGATCAAGCAGCCAGCCCAGGGGAAAATCGACTGCAGCTCCAATCGGGAGCAGCGATGGCGGCAGCGGCGTCTGGGACGGGGGAGGAGCGGGGGGTGGTTCTGGCAGGCCAGGCGTGATCGGATCGGTCACGGGGCGGCGCTCGTCAATCAAGTCGTTGTCAGACAACGCGGTGGAACTCGGGCGGTAAGGATAGCACTTTTCTGGCCGCGCGCTAGGAGAGGAGCGGCCGCCGGAGCCGGACCGCCGGGGCCGTCCCCGGCGCCGGATAGGCCCGAAACGGCTCTTAACGTCCGGACGGGGTCGACGTCTACCATCGCAACGGGGCCTCGGAGGATGTCGGCCCACTCACCGATGGAGGAGTGACGTCATGATTCGAAAGCACATTGTCGTTCTCGGAGCCGCCATTGCGCTGTTCGCGGCGAGTGAGGCGACTGCTCAGGCACCGGCGCAGACTGATTCGGCGCGCCGTCAGGGCGAGCTCCGCCGCGGCGACCGTGCGCGCGGGGATCGCGGCATGATGCGGCAGGGCGGAATGCGCGGACTCTTCCGCGGCATCGAGCTGACGCAGGCGCAGCGCGACCAGATGAAGACGGTCAACGAGAAGTACCGGGCGCAGTTCCAGACGATCCGGGAGTCGCTCAAGCCCGACCTCAACGCGGCGCACGAAGCGCGTCAGCGTGGTGACACGGTGGCGGCGCGCGCAGCCTTCGAGCGCACAAAGCCGGCTCGTGATCAGATGCAGGCGCTGATGCAGCAGCAGCGCACCGAGCTGCGCGGAGTCCTCACGCCGGAACAGCAGAAGACGTTCGACTCCAACGTCGCTCAGATGAAGGAGCGGATGGAGAAGCGCGGAGATCGAGCTGAGAAGGGTCGCCGGAACCGTGGAAGCCGGAGCTAGGAGTCAGGAGTCAGGAGTCAGGGGTCAGGGAAGGAAAGGCGCGTCGCCGCTACGCGGCAGACGCGCTCATCAGATGAGCGAACGGCCGCGCGCTGCGCGGCCGTTCGCCTTTCCTTCCCTGACCCCTGACTCCTGACTCCTGACCCCTAGCTCCGGCTTCCACGGTTCCGGCGACCCTTCTCAGCTCGATCTCCGCGCTTCTCCATCCGCTCCTTCATCTGAGCGACGT
>JAICOJ010000151.1 GCA_025930755.1 Gemmatimonadaceae bacterium | reverse complement strand
GGTGCCGTGCGCGGCGCCTTGCGCTACCTCGGCGTGGGCGCGTGAGCTACGTAGGGGTCAGGAGTCAGGAGTCAGGGGTCAGGGGGTGTCAGGGTGAAGGTTCGAGGGGAACGGCCTCGCGCGACTCCTGAAACCTCGCCCCTGACACCCCCTGACCCCTGACTCCTGACTCCTGACCCCTACGTAGCTCACGCGCCCACGCCGAGGTAGCGCAAGGCGCCGCGCACGGCACCACGGACCGGAACGACTTCTTCCGACCGCAACTGTGCGCCGGGAACCGCGTTCTTCATCCGGTGCTCCACGCGCTTGCGAAGAGGCGCGCCGGGCGCGAGCAACCCCCCAGCGAACGCCACGGGCACGCTCGCGCGCTCGTCACCGAACAGTTGGCGCGCCAGCGTTCGCACGTGGAGCACGAGCTCTTCCGAGGCCATGCTCAGCAGTGAGTTGGCCCGGAGATCGCCTGCGTCCGCGACGCTCGCGACGACTGGCGCAAGGGTGGCGAGGTCTGCGGGCGTCGCCGTACCAGCCCAGCTGACGAGACCATGCACGTCATTGACTTGCGCCGCAGTGAGCACCGCCCCGATGAGCGCCGTCGAGGGCTCCCGCTCGTCGGAGGACGCGGTCACGATCGACAACGCGCGACGACCGATCCAGGCGCCGCTCCCTTCGTCGCCACACACCGGACCCCATCCGCCGCACCGCGAGGTGGAGCCCGTCGGGCCTCGCCCGAAGGCGACCGATCCGGTGCCGGCGATGAGCAGAATGCCGGGGCCATCGCCGAACGCATCATCCAGCGCGATGGCCGCGTCCGCGTGAACGACGACCTCATCGGCCACATCGCGCGAAACGAGCGCCTGCCACAAGGCCTGGCGCTCGGGCTCGCGGCCGACGCCGGCAACTCCCACGCAGAGTATTTTCGGCGTCACGTGCGTCATGTCGCAGGACGCGAGCGCGTCACGAGTCGTCGCGACGATGACGTCCGCCGACCGATCGATCTCGCCGGGACGGATGGCGCTGCCCGGGCCTTCGGCACTACCGAGCTGCTGGCCGCGCTCGTCGGCGACCCAAATGCGTGTCCTGCTTCCGCCCCCGTCGACACCGACGACGACGGCGCTCATCCGCGCGCCTCGATGGTTTCCCGTGACGGCGCCGGATGCGTGTACGAGGAAAGGATGCCGACGATCATGGTGATCGTAGTTCCGATGAGCACATACCAGGGCCACGCGATCCGGCCCAACGGAGCAAGGGTATCGGCCATGCCTGGGTACGCCGCCGAGAGGGGCCTCGCGAAAACGACTGCCGTCATCGCGGCGATCCCGACGGCCATTCCGAGAATCGCATCGCGCTGGATGGCGCGCCGCCACAGCATGCCGAGAAAGAACCCGCCAAGCAAGCCGCCGTACGTGAACGATGCGACGGAGAGCGCAACGACGACGACCGGCGTTCCTTGAGCGCGGTACATGAGCGCGCCCCCGACGAGGATGACGGCCCACACGAGCGTGAAGATCTTGCCGATGCGCAGTACGCCGGGGTCGTCGGCTCGGCGGCCAGTGAGCGGGAGGTAGATGTCGTGGGTGGTCGCCGCAGACAGCGAATTCAGCGCGCCGGAGACGGTGCTCATCGCCGCCGCCAGGATGGCCGCAATCACGAGCCCCGTGAGACCGGGAGGCATCACCTCGACGATGAAACGCGGGAAGATCTCGTCCGGGCGTGCGAACGTTCGGCCTTCGTAATATGCGAAGAGGCCGATGCCGATGATGAGAAACAGGCTGAACTGTAGAATCACCGCGATCCCGCTCCCAATGAGCGACCTGCGGGCATCGCGAAGCGACGACGAGGCGAGGAGTCGCTGCACGATGAGCTGGTCCGCGCCATGCGAGGCCATCGACAGAAACGCGCCGCCGATGAGCCCTGCCCAGAGGGTGTGCGCGCGGTCGACGCCGGTGTACGTGTCGATGACGTTCAGCTTCCCGCGCGCGCCGGCGTCGCTGAAGATCGCGCTCCAGCCGCCGTCCACGCCCCTCCCGATGAGCCAGAGCGCCGCGATTCCGCCGAACAGGTAGACGAACGTCTGCAGGACATCGGTCCAGACGACGGCACGCATACCGCCGTGGTAGGTGTAGACGATGGTGAACGCGCCAAGAATGAGAATCGAGACCGGCGTCAGATAGGCCGGGTCGATCACCGGGCCGATGATGAGGGCAATCGGTATGGCGGTGGCAAAGACGCGGACCGAGTCCCCAAACGCACGCGTCACCATGAAGATGATCGAGGCGAAGCGCCGGGTCGCCACACCGAAGCGCCGTTGGAGTAGCGCGTACGCAGTGACGAGCTCGCCCTGGTAGTATCGCGGGAGGAGCGTGAACGCGATCACGATGCGCCCCACGAGATAGCCTAACGCCACCTGGAGGAAGCTGAGGTCGGCGAGGTACGCGAGCCCCGGGATGCTGATGAAGGTCAGGGCGCTTGTTTCGGTCGCGACGACGGAGAAGAGAATCGCCCACCAGGGGATGGCGCGATCGGCGACGAAATAGTCGCGCGCGTCCTTCTGGTCCCGCCCGAGCCACATGCCGAGCGCGGTGGTGCCGACGAGGTACGCGAGCAGCACCGCCGCGTCGAGCAGCGTGAACGTCGAGGTCATGTGGGGTGAGGCTCAGTCGATGACGTACGCTTCCATCGCGAAATATTCGGCGAGCCCCAGCCGATCGAGCGTCGCGGCGGTCTCCTTGTTGCGCGCCTCTACGCGCTGCCAGAACTCACGCTCGTCATGCGCCCCGGGGAAGGGAGCGGAGTCCTTTTGCGACTGGTGCTTGAAGATCGCCTGGATCTTGAGCTTGAGCTCCTCCTGCGACAGCGGCACGAGCCAGGTCGCATCGGTCACCGGCCATTCCTGCCAGGCGCCGCGGTAGAGCCAGATCTCAGGAGCCACGAACTGCGAACTGCGAGCTGCGAGCTGCGGTTCTTTCGCAGTTCGCAGCTCGCCGTTCGCAGTCTTCAATTCCTCAACGGCCCGATAAATCGCCTCCTTGCACATCCGATGCGTTCCATGCGGATCCGAAAGATCGCCGGCGACGAAGATCAGCTCGGGGCGGAGCTCCTCCAGCAACTCGCGCACGATGGCGACGTCCGCCGGGCCGATCGGATCCTTCCGCACCTTCCCGGTCTGATAGAAGGGGAGGTTGAGGAAGCGCGCCGCCGCCGCGTTCATGCCAAGCGTCTCGATGCCGCTCACCGCCTCCGTCTCGCGGATGATCCGCTTGATGTCCTGCACCTCGGGAATATCGACATCGCCCGGGCGCTTCGAGGCGAGGAAGTCGTAGACGCGCTTCGCGAGCGCCGACACCTCGGAGGTGCCGATCTCCCGGTCGTGATCGAGGCGAACGAGAAAATCCACGTAGCGCCGCACGTCGTGGTCGAACACGGCAATGTTGCCACTCGTCATGTACGCCACGACGATCTCGTTCTTGTTCTCGACCAGCTTGCGGAGGATGCCGCCCATCGAGATGACGTCGTCGTCCGGGTGCGGTGAGAACACGATGATGCGCGCGTCGCGAGGAAGCTTCGACTTCCCGCGAATCTTGGCGCCGAGCATGTTGAACACTTCGCCATTGGCGGTGCCCGGCGACCCGAACCGCGCCACCAGCGACGACAGCTTGTGCTCGGCGTAGTCGCGCTGCGTCAGCTTCAGGATCGCCTTGCCCGTCTGCTGCGAGAGCCACACGACGGCGCGAACGGCGAGCTGCGGCGTCCACTGCACCTCGTCGTGCAGCCACGGCGTGGCGAACCGGGTGAGGTCGGCGGCCGCCGCGCGATCGATGTAGAAGGTGGTGTTCGGGTGCTGCTGCAGGAACGTGGCGGCCACCTCGACGTCGACCTCTCCCTCGACGGCGCGACGAACGATCCCCGCCTTGTGCTCGCCCGTGGCGAGAATGATGATCTCGCGGGCGTCGAGGATGGTCGCCACACCCATCGTGAGCGCCTCACGAGGGACGTACTCCTCCCCGAAGAAGTCCGCCGCCGCGTCCTGCCGCGTGACGTTGTCCAGGTGCACGAGCCGCGTGCGGCTCTCCACACCCGATCCCGGCTCGTTGAAGCCGATGTGTCCGGTTTTTCCGATCCCGAGCAGCTGGAGATCGATGCCCCCCGCCTGACGAATCGCCTCCTCGTACCGGAGGCATTCCAGCTCGACGTCTTCGAGCGGTGTATCCCCGCGCGGGATGTGGACGTTCTCGCGCTTGATGTCGACGTGCGCGAAGAGATTCTCCCACATGAACCGGTGATAGCTGTGAATGCTGTCCGGCCGCATGGGGTAGTACTCATCGAGATTGAACGTGACGACGTCCGCGAACGAGAGCCCCTCGTCGCGGTGCATGCGAATGAGCTCGCGATACACCCCGATCGGTGTGGAGCCAGTCGCCAGGCCGAGCACCGCCTGCTCCCCGCCGGCCTCTTTCTCCCGGATCAGCGTGGCGATCCGAGACGCCACGAGTCGCGCAATGTCATCGTGCTCCTCGACGACGACGGTGCGAATCCGCTCGAGGGAGGCCGCGGCCTGCGAGATGCGAGAAGGCCCGCGAGTCATGCGATGATCGCGGGCCTCCTGTGCGGTGCCGGCGTCGAGTCGCACGCCAGTATCCGTCCTCATTCTACCGGGGTGTGTCCTGTCTTACGCGTTGAACGAGCTGCCGCACCCGCACCCGCCGGTGGCGTTCGGATTCTTGAACGTGAATCCGGAGCCCTGCATCGACGACACGTAATCGATCGTGACGCCGTTGAGATACTGGGCCGAGAAGGGATCCACGAACACCCGGATGCCCTCCTGATCGATCACCAGATCGTCATCGGCGGCCTTCTCCTCGATCAACAGGCCGTAACGGAACCCACTGCATCCGCCCGGCTGAACGCTGACCCGGAGCCCGCCCTGCTCGAAGGGCACGCCTTCCTGCTCCATGAACCGCTTGACTTCAGTGGTCGCGACCGGTGTAACGGTCACTGCGAGCATTGGTTGCTGCGTCGCGCTCATGAGTCCCCTCTGTGGTAACGGCCGGGAACCGCCCCGGCACGGCTGACGAATAATAGTCCCGGCGACAGCTAACTACAAGAATGACTCACGCATGGGGCGCGGGTCACGTCCTCCTGTCTTCTACTGCGACGGGCGTGCCGGGTTCCCGCTCGCCGCGAAAAGACCGGGCAATCCAGGCGAATGCCGCCACCGCGATCGCCAGGAGCACGACCCCCGAAGAGATTTCACCGAATATCAGCTTCCCGATCCCGAATAACGTGCCGTAAACGGCAACGATGCCCGCCAGCCAATTGGTCCAGGCGAACGCGCCCCCAGGGATAGACTCGCGACCAAACCCAAGCCGCGCCGACACGGTGCGCCATCCGGGGCCGCCCGGCCGCACACGACGATAGAACGAGTCCAGCACGGCGTCGGGTTCCGGCGTCGTCAGGAACGTCACGGCGAGCCATACGACAGTACTCACGGCGACTGTGACCAGCATGACCCAGGCGTCGGCGTTCGCGGTGCCGGCGAACGCGCGGGGCACCATCTGCATCGCGGTGATCGAAACGACGAAGGAGGCGATCATCGCGCTGATCTCTGACCATGCGTTGATGCGCCACCAGTACCAGCGGAGAATGAGGACCAGCCCCGTGCCGGCGCCGATCGCGAGCAGGAAAGTCCATGCGCGGCCGATGGTCTGAATCTGCCAGGTCACGAGAATCGACCCGAGGAAGAGGACGATCGTCGCCACCCGCGACACATTCACGTAATGCTTGTCGCTCCCGTCCTTTCGCACGAAGCGCTTGTAAAAGTCGTTGACCAGGTACGACGCCCCCCAATTCAGCTGCGTCGCAATCGTCGACATGTAGGCCGCCGCGAACCCGACCACCATGAGCCCTCGCCAACCCGAGGGCAGGAGGTCGACGAACGCTCTCACGTAGCCGTTTTCCTTCTCCGCGGCGCCGAGCTCGGGATACAGGATGACCGTGGCAAGGGCGGTGATGATCCACGGCCAGGGACGAAGCGCGTAATGCGCGACCTGGAAGAAGAGCGTCGCCAGCACGCCGTCGCGCTCGGAGCGGGCGGAAAAAATGCGCTGCGCGACGTAGCCACCGCCACCCGGCTCCGCTCCGGGGTACCAGGCGGCCCACCACTGAACGAAGAAAAACACCGAGAGCGCCAGAATCGGCATCCACGCGTAGTCGAGAATGGCACCGTTCTCAACGCGAACCGGCAACACGGACAGTGCCGCTTGCTCGCTGCCGAAATACGCCGCGGCCTTCGTCTTCAGCGCGTCCATTCCGCCCACGGCGTCCACGGAGTACACGGCGAGCACGATCACGGCCGTCATGGCGAGACCGAACTGGATGAAATCCGTCCACAGCACCGCCCAGAGCCCGGCTGCCACCGAGTAGGCGAGCGTGATCACGAAGCAGATGCCGACCGCGACATATGGGGATACGCCGAGCGAGATCGACAGGATCTTGATCATCGCCGCGTTCACCCAGCCGAGGATGATCAGGTTGATCGGGAGCGCGAGATACAGCGCGCGAAAGCCCCGGAGGATCGCCGCGGGGCGACCACTGTAGCGCACCTCCGCCAGCTCAACGTCCGTCAGCACCTTCGCGCGATGCCAGAGACGCGCGAAGAAGAACACGGTGAGCATCCCGCTCATCACGAAGCTCCACCACACCCAATTCCCCGCCACGCCGCGCGTCGCGACCAGTCCGGTCACCACGAGAGGCGTGTCGGCCGCGAAGGTCGTCGCCACCATCGAGACGCCCGCCAGCCACCAGGGCACCGATCGGCCGGACACGAAGTACTCGCTGAGACTCGAGCCCCCTCGGCGCGTGAAGTACAGACCGATGCCGGACGACAACGCGAAGTAGCCGACGATGATGGCCCAGTCGAGCAGAGTGAGTGTCATGGCGACTCAGGGCTGAGGGGAGCGGCCGAGCCAAGCGCGCTCATCACGGCATCGGCGAGCGCGATGCGAACCTGGCTGATGCGGGTGTTCTGACGAGACGGATTCACGCGATTGGTCAGCAGGATGACGAACGCACCTGCCTCGGGGTCCATCCACAGGGATGTCCCGGTGAAGCCCGTGTGGCCGAACGCGCGTGCCGACATGCGGTGACCGGCCGAGTTCTGGCCCGAGGGCGTCTCCCACCCGAGTGCGCGGTGCGAGAGGCCGGGATCCTGGACGGCTGTGAACTGGGCGATCGTCGACGGCCGCAGGATCCGCATGCCATCGAGGGTTCCGCCGGCCAGCATCATGCGGGCGAAGCGGGCCAGGTCAGCGGCGGTCGAGAAGAGTCCCGCATGTCCCGACACGCCGCCGAGCATGAACGCGTTCTCGTCGTGGACCTCGCCGCGGATGTGTCGCTGACGCCACGGATCGAACTCCGTTGGGGCAATGCGATCGCGCAGCGAGGCATCGGGCCGATACATCGTGGAGGTCATGCCTAACGGGCCGAATACGTGGCGCGCCAGGTAGGCGTCCAGCGCCTCGCCGCTCACGCGCTCGACGACCTTTCCGAGGAGAATGGCGCCAAGGTCGCTGTAGACCATGCGCGCTGCAGGCACCGTGTCGAGAGGCGTTGCGAGCACGATCGCCACCGCGGTATCGGCGGCGACCGCCTCCTTGTACAACGGCCGCCAGGAGGGCAGCCCGGACGAATGCGTCAACAGATGCCGGATCGTCACGCGCTCTTTGCCTTCGCCCGCGAACTCGGGCAGGTATCGCACGACGGGCGCATCGAGCTCCACACGGTCCTGCTCGACGAGCTGCATCATGGCCGTCGTCATGCCGACGACCTTCGTCAGCGAGGCGAGATCCCACAGCGTGCGCTCGTCTGGGCGTGGCGCGTTCGCGGCCCAGTCGATCCTGCCGACCGCATACGACGTCAGGCCATCACGTGTGCCGACGACGCCGATCGCTCCGGGGAACGCACTGTCGGCGATGGCGCGATCGAGGACCCGGACGAGGGAGTCGTGTACGGCGCGCATGCGCGTCACTCCCGGGTCAGGCGCCACGACGGGGCGTACACGAGGTGCGCAGGCGGCCACGACGGTGACGACCAGCCAACCGGTCACGCAGCGCCCGACTCTCACGGCGCGGCCTCGCGGCGGAGTCCATCGCCGGCGGTGAAGAAGCCGGGAAG